>JAEDCM010000020.1 GCA_016294165.1 Anaeroplasmataceae bacterium | reverse complement strand
TTCTATAGTTATCATGATTAAAAATAATAAGCATCTTCGGATGCTTATTTTTTTGTAGAAATAAAGAAAATTTGTGATAAAATAAAAATGGTGGTTATATGGATAAATTATTAGATTTTATTACAAAAATTGATGATTTAAAAAGCGTTTATCGTCAAACTTATGTGATTAATGAACTTAAAAAAGAAAATAGTGCTGAGCATTCGTGGCATTTAGCAATTTCAGCTTTGTTTTTAGAAAAGTATTCTGATGGCACTGATATATATAAATGCGTTAAAATGGCTTTAATTCACGATTTAGCGGAAATTATTGTTGGAGATAAGATTGTTTATGATGTTGATAGCGATCATGAGAAAAAGGAACGAGAAGCAATGATTAGCCTATTATCTAATTTAGATGATGGAAATGAATATTTAGCACTATGGGATGAATTTAATGAAGGAAAAACAAAAGAATCAAAATTTGTTAAAACCTTAGATCGAGTTCTTCCTTTAATGAATAATTATAAGACTCAAGGAAAAAGTTGGAAGGAACATAATGTTACTGATAAAATGGTCTTAGAAAAAATTGAATTTATGAAAACAGCTAATCCAGCTTTATATGAATATATGTATAATATTATTTTAGAATCAGTAGAAAAGAATTATTTGAAAGGAGCAAAAAAAATGAAAATAGCAATCACATATGAAAAAAATATGGTATTTCAACACTTTGGAAAATGTCCATGCTTTTTAATTGCAAATATTGAGGATAATAAGGTTGTTTCTAAATTTGAAAAACTAAGCGGAAATACAGGACATGGAGCTTTAGGAGGAATGCTTAAAAATTTAGGAGTTGAATTACTAATTTGTGGTGGTATTGGAGGCGGTGCTAAAGATATTTTAGCAGCTAATAATATCAAAATCATTTCTGGTATCAGCGGAAATGTTGATGATGTTTTAAATGATTATTTAAATGGAACATTAAAAGAAAATAACCTTGTGACATGCAATTGTCATGAACACGAGGATCACGATTGTGGGTGTCATTAATGAAAGTATTATTAATAAATGGAAGTCCAAATGAGTTTGGATGTACTAATCAAGCCTTAGAAATTATTAAAGAAGAATTAAAAAATAATGGCGTTGACTCTGAAATTTTTTATTTAGGAAAACAAGCTATTAACGGATGTGTTGCATGTGGTTATTGCAGAAAGAGCAAAACATATCGTTGCTCAATTAGTGATATTGTAAATGAAGCAAAAGAAAAAGCTGCAGATTGTCAAGGAATCATCATCGGATCACCAGTTCACTATGCATCACCTGCTGGAAATTTGCTTTCATTTTTGGATCGCTTCTTTTATAGTGGAGATGTAAAGGCTAAATTTGGTGCATCAATTGTTAGTGCGAGAAGAGCAGGAACAACAGCCAGCATTGATGTTTTAAATAAATATTTTTCCATTAATAATATGCATATTGTTGGTAGTAGCTATTGGAATATGGTTCATGGCAGCAATAAGGATGAAGTTTTGATGGATCTTGAAGGTGTCCAAACTATGCGTAATTTAGCGAAAAATATGGCTTATTTAATCAAGGCTGTGGATATTGCAAAAGCTAATGGATTAGAAGATATAGAATATGAAAAAGGTAATCGTACAAATTTCATAAAAAAATATTGACAAAAATAAAAAAATGTTATAGTATATATGAAGAAATATGTTGGCAAAACTACAGAAATGTAGTGACGCAAAGCTTAGGGCCTAAAACTATATGTCATGGCAGCCAGTTGCAGATTAATTTTCTTGTTAATTTAGCAACGGTAAAAATTATCGTTGCTTTTATTTTTGAATGCTTCTAAGCACTTTTTGCTTATTTGAAATATAAATGCTTTGGTTTTAATAATTATGATGTCCCCTCATAGAATAATTATTTTCATTTTTTACAAAGCATTACCCTCTCCCAATCGGATGCTCTCCCCTCAATAGCATCCGTTTTTGTTTTTTAAAAGAAATTATGAATATGGCTTTATTTTTTTATACATTTTATTGACAACATTTATTTTTTTTCATATAATGTACTTGTTATCGACCGAACGGTCGGACTGGAGGTAAAAAAATGAAATTAATAGCTGAGTATTGCGTTAAAAAACCAATTACCGTATTAATGAGCGTTCTTATAATTATTGTATTAGGGGTATTTTCATTATCAAATATGTCATTATCGCTATTCCCAGATGTAAGTATGCCATATGCGGTTATTGTAACAACTTATCAAGGTGCTAACCCTGAACAAGTTGAAGAATATGTAACAAAACCGATTGAAAGTAGTATTCAAACATTATCAAATTTTGATTCTATTCAATCAACATCAAATGAACATTATTCAATGATTATGGTAATGTTTAATGATGGAACTAATATGGATACTGCATTTCTTGATATGCGTGAGTCAATTGATACAATTAACTTCCCAGATGGTGTAGATAAGCCTCGTATCATGCGTATTAGTGTTGACATGATGCCAATTGCATCGATTTCTATTTCTAAGGACTTTGGAGAAGACTTAACTGAAGAAGAAAATTTAATCAAGACTACTCAATGGTTAGAAAAGGATATTATGCCTAAATTAGAAGGTATTAATGGTGTTGCTAGTGTATCTGTCAACGGAACAGCGGATATTGTTGTTTCTTTCCAATTAGATGGAACTAAATTAACAGAATATGGACTTGCACAAGATGGTGTTTTAAATACTGTTGAAAATTCAAATATTGATGGTTTAATTGGTGTCACAACAGATACAGATGGTATTAAAATGCTATATATTGGTAATAAAATCGATGGAATGGAGGAATTAGAAAGCCTTCCAATCTATTATGATAGTGTAAACAGCAAAGTAGTAACTTTAAATGATCTTTGTGTTGATGGTATTAAATTTGAAAATAATGCTGAAGATTCATATACAAAGATTAATGGGAAATTAGGTGTAACAATTTCCTTCCAACAAGAAACATCATCTGAGTTAACAGATGTTGTGGATGAAATCGAAAAAACATTATCGCAAATTGTCAAAGAAGATAATACAGTTGATTATATCTACTTATTAAATCAAGGAGATTACGTTAATTCAGCTGTTGGTACAGTTATTCAAAATTTAATTATTGGAGCTGTACTAGCAGTAATCATCTTATTAATCTTCTTAAGAGATATTAGACCAACAGCAATTGTTGCGATTTCAATTCCAGTTTCAGTAATTGCAACATTTGGTTTAATGTATGTTTCAGGCGTTGGATTAAATGTTGTTAGTATGGGTGGTTTAGCCCTTGGAGTTGGTATGCTTGTAGATAACTCAATTGTTGTTATTGAAAATATCTACCGCTTACTAAATGAAGGAAAATCAAAGAAAGAAGCAGCTATTTATGGTGCTAAGCAAGTAGCAGGAGCCATCACTTCATCATCACTAACAACAATGGTAGTATTCCTTCCAATTATGCTTATTGGTGGTATGATTGGTGATGTCTTTAAAGCAATGAGCTTAACAATTATTTATTCATTATTATGTAGCTTAGTAATTGCTCTTACAGTTGTTCCATCATCAGCTGCTAAGATTTTAAAAAATGTTGAAGTAAAAGAAAAGACTGATGGAAAAATTTATCAAATATATGATAAATGCTTAATTTGGTCATTAGCTCATAAGGCAATCGTTTTATCAGCTGTAATTGTATTCTTCGTTGGATTTGCCATTCTTTCATTCAGTAGAGGATTTATTTTAATTCCTTCAACTGATGAAGGACAGATCAACGTAACAATTAATTATGATGAAAGATTATATGATGAAAACGTGTATGTTGGTGATGCAACATTTGATGAATTAAGTGATATAGCAGATGCAACAACAGCTTTAATTATGGATATAGATGATGTTGAAACAATTTCAGTTTCAATGAATAAAAATGGACTTCTTTCATCACTAATGGGTGGTGGGTCAGAAAATGCCATTTCATATACAATCTTATTAAAAGGAAATCGTGATAATTCAACAGCTAAGAATACTGATATTGTTGAAAAAGTATTAAAAGAATTTAATTATCAAATTACTCGTGGTTCACGTACATACGATCTAACAATTAATGAAATTGACGTTTCAGCAAGCAACTCAACAGCTGCAACATTTGGCGCAAGCGGTGTAGCCATTTATGTTAAAGGAAATGACTTATATGAACTTGAAGCGGTAGCTAACGATTTAGTAGCTATCCTAGAAGCAACTGATGGTGTTAAAAAAGCATCTAATGGTATTGTTAAAGGTAACGATATTGTTAAGATTGAAGTAAATAAAGAAGAAGCCATTAAGATTGGCTTAACAACATCTGATTTCTCAAAATCAATCAATTTATTCTATGAATCACTAGGTGTATCAATGGTATCTGAAGCACCAGTTGAGGTGGAAATTGATGGTGTTTTATATGAATTAAAGGCTTCATCTAGTGCATCTATGACAAACTTAAATATTCCATGGTCTTTATTCTTAAGCATGATAAATGTTTTTGATGGAGATTTATGTGATGCTTTATTAGAATGTGAATATCCAGTATATACAGTTCAAGCAACTCATTATGGAATGGCAATCGTTGTTAATCCAACATTAGGATATCGTGTGGATGCTGAAGGATATAAATTCATAGTATCTAATGATTTAGCCGAAAATGATACAACAATTGTGGATGGAAATGTATATCAGGCAGTTAGAAATAGTGTAAAAACAAAGGTATATGATCCAATTAATAATTACACAAGCATTCAAAATAAAACTGGATTCCAATCAATTAATCGCGATGGGAAGTATCGTTATTTACAAGTTTCAGCACAATTTGAAGAAGGAGCTAATGTTACTAAGGTATCAGATAAGATTAATAAGAAGATTGATACATATTTAGCTTCCGAAGAATTTAAACCATATAAAAATACAGTATTTGTTTCTCAAAATGGTGAAAATGAAGCAATTATGGAAGCAGTAAATAGCTTATTAAAAGCATGTGTTATCGCTATTTTACTTGTATACATGATTATGTGTATTCAATTCCAATCATTGAAGTACGCCTTTATCGTTTTAGCTACTGTTCCTCTTGCTTTTACTGGTGGTTTCATATCATTGTTAATTACTGGTATGGATATGTCAATTGTAGCGATTATGGGATTAATCGTTTTAGTTGGTATCGTCGTTAATAATGGTATCGTAATCATCGATTATATGAACCAATTAATTGAAGCAGGTCATAAGATCAGTGAAGCCGTTATTTTAGCTGGAAAAACAAGACTTCGTCCAATTTTTATGACAGCATTAACGACTGTTTTAGGATTAGTTCCAATGGCCTTAGGATTTGGTGAAGGTGGAGAATTGCTTCAACCAATGGCAATTGCCGCAATCGGTGGTTTACTATATGCAACAATTCTTACATTAATCGTTGTGCCAATTATTTATTCATTATTTAATTTCCGTAAAATTAGAAAAGAAAATGAGGAAGAAGTAGTTGAACCAAACGTGCAGTAATATTTTGAAATCAGTTATCAATGAACTAAAAAACGGAAATTTTGAAAATATTAGCATGGCTAAAATTGCTAATGATGTTAATATTGGTAAAAGTACGATTTATGAGTATTATAGTAGTAAGGAAGAATTGATTGCATCAGCTCTTGAAATGATAATGGATGATATATTAAATAGAATCTTAAGTATTAGCCTTGAAGGTAGTTTCGAGGAGGTTTGTAAGAATCATATCTATGAACTCTTTCTCCTAGCTAAAGAAAACAATGTTTTTCATTCATTTATGCTAAAAAAGAATTTAAGTATTACCTTTGGTGAACGTAGTTTTCAAATCATGGATAACGTCATTAAACTAATGATGAAACGTTGTAATGATATTATCAATTTATGTGATAAAAAAATCACTGCTCGTTTTCTTGCTAAACCTTATATCTATTCAGCATTTCTAAATGGAATAATATTTAACTATATTATTGGCCTTTGTAATGTTGATATTAAAGAAGCCACAGATGATGTTTATGATGCATTGATGAAAATGGTTAATGATTAAGCCTTTATTTTAAGGCTTTTTCTTTATTTTTAGTCTTTAAAGTATAAAAATTTAATGATATAATAATATACAAGGAGATGATATTATGCCATTAGTAAATACTAAGGAAATGTTTAAAAAAGCTTATGAAGGTGGATATGCAGTTGGAGCCTTCAATGTTAATAATATGGAAATAGTACAAGCTATTACCGAAGCTGCAAAATTAGAAAATTCACCAGTTGTATTACAAGTATCTGCCGGTGCTAGAAAGTATGCAAAGCATAATTATTTAGTTAAATTAGTTGAAGCTGCAGTTGAAGATACTGATCTTCCAATTGCCCTACATCTTGACCATGGAGATTCCTTTGAAATCTGCAAGGCTTGTATTGATGGAGGATTTACATCAGTTATGATTGATGGATCAAAATATTCATATGAAGAAAACGTAGAATTAACAAGAAGAGTTTGTGAATATGCTCATAATCATGTACCATATGTTACTGTTGAGGGTGAATTAGGAAAATTAGCTGGTATTGAGGATGATGTAAATGTAAGTGATGAGGATGCTCAATTCACTGACCCAGATCAAGTATATGATTTCGTAACACGTACAGGTGTTGACTCACTAGCAATTGCTATTGGAACATCACATGGTGCTTATAAATTTAAACCAGGTCAAAAACCACGTTTAAGATTTGATATTTTAGATAAGGTATCAGAGAAATTACCAGGATTCCCAATTGTATTACATGGAGCTTCATCTGTAATGCAAGAATATGTAAAAATTGTTAATGAGCATGGTGGAAAGATGCCAGATGCTATCGGTATTCCTGAAGAAATGTTAAGAGAAGCTGCTAAAAAAGCAGTATGTAAAATCAATATTGACTCAGATTTAAGATTAGCAATGACTGCTAGCATCAGACAACATTTTGATGAACATCCTGATCATTTTGACCCACGTCAATATTTAACAGACGCTAGAAATAATCTTCGTAATGTTGTTCAACATAAGATTAAAGAAGTTTTAGGAAGCAGTAATAAAGCATAATACTAGCAATTTGCTAGTATTTTCTTTATATGGGGAATATTAAATTAGATAATCTCTCAATCGATGATTATCTAGCTTTTCATGAAAACATTACGAGCAACAAGAGAATATGCGATGATTTTATAATTGAACATACATTTGATATCAATGTATCAAAAGATATTCTTATTGATTATTTAAATAGAAGTTTAAAAGATGATTTTAAAATATTTGCTGTTAGATTAGATGATGTATTTATTGGTATTGCGATGATACTTTATAATAAATATCCATCCATTGGATATGCTATTGGAAGCAGGTATCATAACAAGGGTTATGGTAGTAAAGCCGTTGAGCTTTTACTGGCAAAAATTGATCCTAAATATAAGATTGTTAATGCTTCAGTTTTCAGCACAAATATCGCAAGTATCAAGGTTTTAGAACATAATAATTTTAAAGCAAAAAAAAGTGAAAAAATGCATTATAAAGGGATTATTCACGAAGTTATATTATATGAAAAAAAGCAACCTTAGTGGTTGCTTTTATTATGCAAAATTAAAGATTATTCCGATTACTGCTGATATTGCTAAATAAAATGCTGGATGTTTTTTAAATTTAACGATTAAAAATAGAAGTATTGAGCCTAAAATGATTGATTTATAATTGAAGGCTTTGTCTAATTTTAAATCGAACAGATAATCCGTATTAATCATTGTTATTTTGATTAATTCTAGTGCTGCAACAGTTACTAATGCAGTGGAGCAAGGTCTAATACCATAAAATAGATCACCAACATATTTATTATTTTGGAAGGCTTTTAAAAACTTAGATATGATAATAATGATTATAATTGATGGACATACTAGTCCAATAGTTGCGACTAAGGAACCAAGAATGCCTGCCGTTTGATATCCTGCGAAGCTGGCCATATTTACTCCAATAGCACCCGGAGTTGATTCACTTATCGCAATCATATCAACTAGCTCTGCTTGTGAGAACCAATGATATTTATCACTCATTTCTTGAAGAAAAGGGATGGTTGCCATTCCCCCGCCAATCGCAAATAATCCGGTTTTAAAAAATTCATAAAATAGTTTTAAATAAATCATTCTTCCTTACCTCCTACATTGCGAACTAGAAGGCCAATTGAACCGGCTGCTAAAACAAATAGGACTGGTGAGACATCAAAGATACATGAAAGAATGATAATTAACGCAAAAATGATTAAGGTTGTAAGATCGACAACCGATTTTTTCCCAAGTTTAAAAATAGCGTTAAGAATCAAAACAGTTACACAGACTCTAATTCCAGCAAAGGCGTCTAAAACATATGGATTATCACTAAAATTATGTAGTATCATGGAAATAAGTAAAATGATGATAAGAGAAGGGCTAATAAATCCTAAGGTAGAAAAAACACCACCTAAAACGCCTTTTTTCTTGCATCCGATGAATGTTGAAACATTAACCGCAATTACTCCAGGAGTGCATTGTCCAATTGCGAAGTAATCGGTTATTTCTTCGGCTGTTGCCCAATTCCTTTTTTCAACGATTTCTTTTTGTAGTAATGGAAGCATTGCATATCCACCACCAAAATTGATGGCACCCATTTTGGCAAATGTCCAATATAAACTTAGTAATTCCTTCATATAAACACCTCGCTTTTTTTATTTTAGCACATTTTGTGACAAAAAAAACAATTAGTAAGCGTTTTAGTTTTGAATATACATATAAATTATTGTATAATTTATTTAGAATAAATATCGAGAAAGGAGTAATGTTAGATATTTCTAACATTGACGATGGTTATGAAGGTATCAATTTGTGTAGGTAGTGCGTGTCATTTAAAAGGATCATATGCGGTTGTGTCTGTTTTTAAAAAGATGATTGAAAATGAAAATTTAGGTGACACAGTAGAATTAAATGCAAGCTTTTGCTTAGGACAATGCTCAAATGACGGTGTAAGTGTTAAAATTAATGATGAAATTTTCTTTGTAAAGCCAGAAGATGCTGAAAATTTCTTTAAAAATGAAATCATGAAAAGAGATTAAAAATGTCAATTTTAAGATTTAAAAATGCCGATTGTAAAAATTGTTATAAGTGTTTAAGAGAGTGTCCAGTTAAAGCAATTTCAATGATTAATAATCAAGCACAAATCATCGATGATTTGTGTATTTTGTGCGGAAAATGTACTAATATTTGCCCACAAAACGCTAAAGAGGTTATTAATACAATCTCTAATGTAAAAGAATTACTTAGCAGTAATAAGGATGTTATCGCCTCAGTTGCGCCATCATTTATTGCTAATTTTAATGTTTCAAATTTTGAGGTTTTAAGAGCTGCCTTAATTGATTTAGGATTTAAGGATGCTTTTGAGACAGCGGTTGGAGCAAAATATGTTGATGGAGAATATATTCGTATTTTAAATATTGAAAAATATCCTAATTTTATTACTTCATGTTGTCCATCAGTGAATTATTTAATTCAAAAATACTATCCAAAGGCTTTAAAATATTTAGCTCCAGTTGATTCACCAATGGTAGCTCATGCTAAAATGATTAAGAAGAATCATGATTGTTATGTGGTATTCATTGGTCCTTGTATCGCTAAAAAGGATGAGGCTCATAAGAATGAGGCAGTTGATGAGGCTTTAACTTTTGTTGAATTAAGTGAAATGTTTAATGAAAAGAATATTGATTTAAAGAAATATAGTGAAATAAAAGCTACTGATGAATATAATAGTGGGCGTTTCTATCCAGTTGATCGTGGTATCATTAAGTCAATTAAAACTTATGATCCAAATTATGAATATGTAGCAGTTAGCGGAATCAGTGAATGTATTGACTTTTTAGAGCATATTGATAGTGTTCACGGAATGTTTGTTGAAATGAATGCTTGTCCGCATAGTTGTGTTAATGGTCCTGCCGGAATCAATTCTGGTGAAGGATGCATTAAATCAATCGAAAGAGTTCGTAAGTATACTAAGAATACGGGAGTTAATCCAATTGATGTTAGTAAATATGATATTGATGCTTCAAAGGAATTTAAAGCATATGATATTGATTATAAGATTCCAACTGAAACCGAGATTAGACAAATCCTTCAAACATTTGGTAAATATACTAAAGAGGATGAGCTAAACTGTGGTGCTTGTGGATATCAAACATGTCGTGATAAGGCAATTGCGGTTTATAATAATAAGGCAGAAAAGGAAATGTGCTTACCATTTATGAAGGAACAGGCGGTAAGTTTATCAAATGAGGTTATCAAAAATAGTCCAAATGGAATAATTTCCCTTGATGAAAATAACATTATCTTAGATTGTAATGAAAGAGCTAAGGTTTTATTAGGTATTGATCAGGTTGTAAAGAAAAAGAATATTGGTGATGTTCGTGAAATGTCAGATATTGCTTTATATTTAATTAATAAAAAGGCTATTGATGTAAATAATGCCCATATCAGTAAGACGAAAAGAGATGTTGAAGTTACATCTGTTTATGTAAAAAATGCCAAAATTAACTTTGCAATTATCAGAGATTGTACCTTAGAAGAGGAACATAAGAAGAAATTAAAGGAATATCGTGAAAATACGATTAATTTAACAAATAGTGTTATTGATAAGCAAATGCGCACTGTACAAGAAATCGCCTCATTACTTGGAGAAACAACTGCTGAGACTAAATTAGCAATTTATAAGCTTCGTCAAATTTTAATTGATAATGAGGGAAAATAATGAGTTATTTTATTGAATCAGGGTATGTTTCACTAAATAAAAAAGGTGAAGAGTTATGTGGCGATCGTGTTGAGATAATTAGAAATGAGAATGATACAACAATTGTTTTAGCTGATGGTTTAGGTTCGGGAGTAAAGGCTAATATCCTAGCAACCTTAACTTCGAAGATTTTATGTAATTTAGCAGCTAATAATGTTCCCATTGAGGAATGTGTTAAAACAATTATTGGAACCCTACCGGTTTGCAAGGTTCGTAATGTGGCTTATGCAACTTTTACATTATTACACATGGATAATGATGGTAAGGGTTCTTTAGTTGAATTTGATAATCCACAAGCCATTTTATTAAGAGATGGAAAGTGTCTAGATTTAAATCGTGTGGAAAATACTATTTTAGGTAAGACAATTTATATTACTAATCTACAACTTATTCCTGGTGATGTGGTAATTTTTACTAGTGATGGTGTTGTTCATGCAGGGATTGGTCAATTTTTAAATTTTGGATGGCAAAGAGAAGAAATAAAAAAATACATTGAGGCCAATTTCGAGGATGGAATGTCTCCAATTTGTATTGCGGCTTTAGTTGGTGATGCGTGTAAGACCTTATATGCCGATGAGCCAGGTGATGATACAACAATTGCTGCTTTGAAGATTAAAAAAGAAGTTGTTGTGGATATGATGGTTGGTGCACCGATTGATAAAAATGATGATGATGAGGTTGTTGAGGCATTTTTAAGGGATAATTCAACAAAGATTGTTTGTGGAGGTACAACCTCTCAAATTGTTGCTCGTTATCTAAATACCGATGTTAAGACAAATTTAGATTTTATTGATCCTGAGGTTCCACCTACAGGAATGATTAGAGGAATTGATTTAACAACAGAGGGAGTGATTACTCTTCGTAAATTATTAGAGCTTGCTAAAAAGTATATGGATAATATGGATGTTTCTCCTAAATCCTTCCATAAGAAGGATGGAGCATCAAGATTAGCGGATATTTTATTTGAGCAAGCAACTCATATCAATTTTTTTGTTGGTCGTAGTATTAATAAAGCCCATGAAGGCTTGCCAATTGATACAGCTATGAAATTAAAGATTATTGAAAGATTAGCTGATAAAATGGAAAGACTAGGAAAAGTTGTAACAGTTAATTATTATTAAAAAGAAGGTATAGTATGAGAATTTTTGATACTTATGTTCAACAACTTAAATATCGTGTTTTAAAGGAGGTCGCAAAACTTGCTTATGAAAATCGCTTAGATGAGGCGTATTATAAGGTTCCAAGAATTGTGATTCCTGAAGATTTTGAGACAACAAGATGCTGTATTTACAAGGCAAGAGCTATCGTTGAAGAAAGAACTAGACTAGCAATGGGTGGCGATAAGGAAAATCCAAATATCATCGAATCAATTTCTATTGCCTGTGATCAATGCCGTGAGCAACGTTTTGTTGTCAGTCAATTATGTCGTGGTTGTATTAGCCATAAGTGTCAAGAGGTTTGTAAGGTTGGGGCTTTATCATTTGATAAAAACCACCGTGCGATTATTGATCCTGAAAAGTGCGTTGAGTGTGGGAAGTGTAAGCAAGCATGCCCTTATGGTGCTATTGTTGAGCATATTTGTCCTTGCATGGCGAGTTGTAAGGTTAATGCCATTTCAATTAACGAAAATAAAAAAGCCGTTATTGATTATGATAAGTGTGTGATGTGTGGAGCTTGTGTTTACAATTGTCCTTTTGGTGCGATGTCTGATAAATCGTTTATTTTAGATGTTATTAAGCTACTAAAGGATGCAGATGAGAATCATAAGGTCTATGCGGTAATTGCTCCGGCAATCGTTAGCCAATTTAAATATGCGAAGATTGGTCAAATTGTAACAGGTATTAAGAAAATTGGATTCCATGAGGTTGTTGAGGCAGCTTTTGGTGCGGATGTTGTTTTATATAAAGAAGCGATGGAATTAAAAGAAAAGGGTAAATTGACAACATCATGCTGTCCAGCCTTTGTGATGCAAATTGAAAAGCATTTTCCGAAGGTTAAGGAATATGTTTCTCATAATGTTTCTCCGATGATTGAAACTGCTCGTTTCATTAAGAGTCAGGATCCTAATGCTAGTGTGGTTTTCATTGGACCTTGTATTGCTAAGAAGCAAGAGATTAGAAGAGAAGAATTTAAAGGAATTGTGGATGCAGTTATTACCTTTGAGGAACTACAGTCATTATTAGATAGCAGAGATGTTAATGTTGAGGATCTTCCAGAGAGCGTATTAAATAATGCTTCATATTATGGTCGAATCTTTGCTAAATCAAGTGGTATCACTCAAGGAGCGAAGGATTTGTTAGCTAAGGAAGCTCCAGATTTTGAGGTTAAGCCATTAGTAATGAACGGCCTTGAGGAATGTAAGATTGGTTTATTAAAATTCGGAAAGAATTTATTGGATGCAAATTTCCTTGAGGGAATGGCATGCGTTGGTGGATGTATTAATGGTTCAGGTTGCATTCACCATGGAGATAAGAATGCAATTGATGTTGATAAGTATGGTATGGAAGCTTACGAAAAGGATGTAATGAGTTCATATGAGATTTATCAATTGAATAAAAAATAGGGGTATTATATGATTAAGTATTTGTTTTTTGATCTGGATGGGACATTATTAAATATGCCTAGTCAGGATGCGTTTGTTAATGAATATTTTAAGGGGCTATCATCTGTTTTAAGTACAAATGGATATGATGCTAAAAAAGCGATTGATGCGTTATCTAAGGGATTATATTTCATGATTAAAAATGATGGAAAAGTGAGTAATGAAGAGGTTTTTTGGAATGTTTTTTTAAAGAATTACGATTGTAATAAAGATGTTATAAATCTACTTAGTAGTTATTATGAAAATGATTTTGATGCGGTAAAAGTAACAACATCATCATATGATGGTTTGAATGATTGTTTGCAAAATGCTAAGGAAAAAGGATATAAGTTAATTTTATCAACTAATCCTATTTTTCCCCGTGTAGCAACCCTTAAGCGTGTTTCATGGGCAGGATTAGATTATAGTCTATTTGATTACATTACGACCTATGAAAATTCATCATATTGTAAGCCAAACATAAAGTATTATGAATCAATATTTGAAAAGTTTAATATTGATCCTAAAGAGGTAATTATGTTTGGTAACGATACAGCTGAGGATATGGTCATTTCATTAAGTGGTGCTAAAACATACTTAGTTGATGATTGCATTATTGATAAGCCTCATTGCTATCAAATTAATTATCGTAGTGTGATGAAAGATGCAATAAAATTTATCAATAGTTTGGAGAATATAAATGATTAAAGGTCTTATTTTTGATATGGATGGAACGATTATTGATTCAATGACAATGTGGAAACGTATGGGATATGATTATGTTATTTCTAAAGGTATTAATCCGCATACGGATATTTTATTAGATATGCATGATTTAAATATGGTGGAGTCATTGGAGTATTTAAAAAATAATTATTTTTCTAGTCAAAATACTGATGATATTTATAAGGAATTAATGGATATGATTAGAAAAAACTATCAGATGGTTGATTTTAAGCCTGGGGCTAAGGAATTTATTATTGATTGTTATAATAAAGGGATTAAAATGTTTATCGCAACAGCTACTAAACGAGATTTAGCCATTGAGGTTTTAGATAGGCTGGATATTTCTAAATATTTTTTAGGAGTAATCACGGTTGGAGAAATAAAGGTTGGAAAAAAACATCCGGATATTTATCATTACTCATTAGATAAGCTAGGGTTAAAACAAGAAGAGGTTTTGGTGTTTGAGGATAATCATCATGCGATTAAAACTGCTCATGATGCCGGTTATAAGGTATATGCAGTTTATGAAGAAACTCAAAAAATGTATCTTGATAAAATAAAGGAATCAGCAGAAAAAGTAATTAATGATTATCAAGATTTTAAATTAATATAGGTATAATAAATAAAGAGCGCTCATAAAATTTACTAAAGAATTTTGTGAGGTGTTTTTTTATGATTAAGAGAAATAAATTGTCTTTGTTTTTGTTTGCGATTGTAGCGATGCTTACAGTCTATTATATTAATTTACCAGAGGATGTCACTCCTAAGGAATATGAGTCAGGTACGAGGTATCAACCATTTATTGATGAGAGAAGCAATATTGTTGTTTCTAGAAGCTTAGAATTAGAGGAATTAGAGGCCTCAATTGCATCATTAGAAAATAGTGACACAGATATCAAAAAATATGAAATTATTAGTGGACTTACCGAGCGAGAAATAGCCTTGGAAGAGGATTTACGTGATTATGGATATACTGACTGTTTGATTTGCATCAGTGTTAATAATGATTACCAAATTCCCGATATTACAGTCAAGGTTTATGATGAAAAGATGTCTAAAAATAGTTATGTTGTAATTTATGCTTTATTAGATGAATCTTTAAGTGATTTATTTAGTGATATGTATTTAAGTGTTGAATATATTGAGCAAACTTAAGAGAAATTTTTTGGTTATAATGTACTAAAACATTATAATCATTTTTTTTATGAAAATGCTTTTATGTTACTTAATGAAAAAAAATCGTATAATTTGTTGAAAAATTATATATTTTATGTTATTTTAATATAGTATATTATTATGTGTAAAGGAGAGCTGCTTTTATGGAAGAAAAGGATGGAATTACTTTAGGTGATTTAGTGAATGCGGTATGGAAAAATGTCATCTTAGTGGGAATAATCACATTAGTTACAACAATTATTGGTATTGCTTTTACCTTTGGTGTTGTAAAGGAAAAATACACTTCAACTTCAACAGTTGTTGTGGCGATAAATGTTAATACAAGCTATGGTGATAATTATGATTATGTTAATTCACTTAGAATTGTTTCTACTGTTGGGGAGCTTGTTAAGCAAGATATTGTATTAGATAAGGCTGCAGATGCATGTGATGTTTCAACTGGAACCCTTAGAGGCATGGTTTCTGTTAGTTATTCAGAAAAATCATTATTAGTTAATATAAGCGTTACTAGTACAGATAATACAAAGACCAAAGAATATGCAAATGCTATTACTGATGCTTTAATAGAAGTTTCTAATAGTGAAAATTATAAGTTCATTAATGGAGCAATTAGTCAAACAACGCCAGCTAAGGATGGTGCATATACATCACCAAACAAGAAATTATACATTATTGTTTCATTTATGTTAGGTGGTATTTTAAGCTGTGTTGTTGTGTTTGTAAAAGAATTTATGTCTAGTAAATTTAAAACTAAAAAAGATGTTGAAAACTTACTTGATGAAGAAATTATCAGTGTTTTCGATGATAATAAAGAGTTTAAAAATAATAATTCTTATAGTTTAGTTGAGGCAAACATTTCTAATTATGAGGCATATAATAGATTATTAAACAATATCAAATATTCAAATTTAGAAAATCCATATAAAGTAGTTATGATTACATCAACAGTATCTGATGAGTTAAAATCAACTACCTTAGCTAATTTAGCTACTTGTATGGTTAATAATGGTAAAAGAGTTGCGATTATAGATTTGGATACAAGAAAACCAGTAATTCATAAATTCTTTAAGGTTTCAAAAGAAGCAGGATTGGTTGAATATATTGAAGGTTCTATTAGTAAAGAAGAACTAATTAAGAAAACGGATAGTGGTGTGGATGTAATTACTGCTGGAAAGAAAATTATTAATCCAGCCGTGATTATTGATTCAAAAGCTTTATCTACATTAATTAAGGAGCTTAAAGAAGAGTATGATTATGTGTTAGTTGATACTCCTCCAGTGTTAATTTGTTCTGAGGCTCAAACTATTTCTAAATTATGTGATGGTGTAATTTATAATGTTGCGATGAATCAAACGAAGAAAAACGATGTTAAAGAAGCAATTAAAACATTAAAATTTGCTAATGCCAAAGTTATCGGAGTAAATTTAACTAAATATCCTTCAAATTATAAGTCTGATTACTATTATTATAGTAAAGAAAATGGTAAATAATTGATGACTGATATCCATACTCATATTATTTCTAATGTTGATGATGGATCAAAATCACTAGATGTATCACTTAAGCTTATTACTCAAGAAATTGAAAATGGCGTAACAAATATCATTTGTACACCTCATTTAAATTCATCAAATTTAAGTAATATTGAAGTGATAAAACAGTCTTTTGATGATTTAAAATCAAGGGTCGATTTAGTTAATTTATATCTTGGTAGTGAAATACTTTATTATGATGGTTTAAAAAAAGATTTGATCAATGGGAAATTATTAACTCTAAATAATTCAAAATATGTTTTAATTGAGTTTTCAACTAAATTTGAAATGCCAATTTCCGATATCGTATATGATTTGTCAATTATCGGATATAAGCCAATAGTTGCCCATATTGAAAGATATACTTACCTTAAAGAATCAGACTTATTTTCCATCAAAAAAAATGGTGGCTTGATTCAAATCAACGCCAAAAATTTTGAAAGAAAAACGTATAAGAAAAAAATCAAATTTTTGTTAAAAAATGATTTGGTGGATTTTATTGCATCTGATTGTCATGATGATGTAGAAAGATCAGTTGATTTTTCTTATTGTAAAAAATATGTGTTAAAGAAATATAAGCATTTATATCATAAGCTTTTTGATGAAGAGCCTGAATTTATAAAAAAATAAATGTTTGTTTTTAAGACAAAGCAGTCTTTTAATAGATTGCTTTGTTTTATTGTTATTAAAAATTTAATAAATTCATTTATAGTAATATTTTGGTAAAATATTATGAAAACCAAGGAATTTTGTTGAAAATTGTCATGATTTTTGATATAATAAATTAGTGCATATTTAAATATTTTATATTTTAAATATGATGGACAAGCTTTAAGAGTATTATTAATTTTATTTAAAATTATTCGTTGTAGTATAGTTAGGAGAGTTTTTTATGGCAATGTATTTAGAAAATTGTGAATTAAATACAGTTACTATTAAATATAAAAAAAAGCCTATTTATTCTTTTTTAAAAAGGTTTTTTGATATATTATCATCAGGATTATTTTTGATAGTATTCGGATGGTTTATTTTATTAATCATGTTAATCAAATTTTGTGAAGATGGACATAATCCAATATACACATCTATAAGAGTTGGCAAAAATGGGAAATTGATTAAATTTCATAAAATTCGCTCAATGGTTCCAAATGCTGAGAATATGAAACAACAATTGATTGAACAAGGATTAAATGAAGCTGATGGACCTGCATTTAAAATGAAGGATGACCCAAGAATCACTAAAATTGGTAAATTTTTAAGAAAGACAAGCTTAGATGAACTTCCACAAATCTGGGATATCTTTGTTGGGTCCTTATCAGTTATTGGACCAAGATCACCAATTCCTAGTGAAGTTGAGCAATATGATGAACGTCAAAAAGAAAGATTGCTTGTAAAGGGTGGTCTATTATGTTTATGGCAAATTCAAAAAAATCGTCATAACATATCATTTGATGAATGGATTGATTTAGATCTTGAATATATTGAAAAAAGATCATTATGGTTAGATTTTAAAATATTAGTTAAGGGCGCATTTATGGTTGTTTTTGATCGCTCTGGAGAGTAGTTGATTTTATGAGTAAAATTCTAATGCTTGGAAATAGTAAATTAGTGATTTTTGGTTTTCGTGGAGAATTAATCCAAAAGTTGATAGAACTTGGCCATGAAGTGTATGTTTCTTTTCCAAATGGACCTTTTGGTGAAGGAGAACAAATATCAAAAGAGTATGGATGTCATTTTATTGAAACTGAAATTGATAGAAGAGGAAAGAATCCTTTCAAAGATTTGAAAATTTTAAAAGCTTATAAAAGAATGATTAAGGAAATTAAGCCTGATTATGTTTTATCGTATACGGTAAAATGTAATGTTTATGGTGGTATGGCATGCGCAAAATATAATGTTCCGTTTTTACCAAATATTACGGGACTTGGAAAAGGATTGTATGAAAAAGGACTTGTTCAAATTATTACAAAGTTGCTGTATAAAAAAGCTATTAAAAAAGCTAAGTGTGTTTTCTTCCAAAATGAAAGTGATCTTCAGTTTTTCAAAGATAACAAATTGCTAAAAGGACAATATGAGTTATTACCAGGTTCAGGTGTTAATCTTACAAAATATCAATATTGTGAAATGCCAAATGATGATATTGTTAAATTTGCATTTATTGGTAGGTTAATGAAAGCAAAGGGTATTGAAGAATATTTATATGCAGCTAAGGAAGTAAAGAAAAAATACCAAAATGTTGAATTTCATATTTGTGGTTACTGTGAAGAAGATTATAAAGATGAAGTTGAAAAACTTAATAATGAAGGAGTAATTATTTATCATGGTCTTGTTGATAATGTTATAGATTATGACAAAATGTGTCATTGTATTGTGTTACCTTCGTTTCATCCGGAAGGTGTTTCGAATGTTTTATTAGAAGCAGCAGCAACAGGGAGAGCTGTTATTACAACAAATCATGTAGGATGTAAGGAAACTGTGGATGATGGAATAACTGGTTTTCTAGTTGAAAAACAAAATAAATATGATTTATTAAATAAAATAAGTGATTTTATGAAACTTGATTTTGAATCTAAAGAAAAAATGGGGCAAAAAGCAAGAGAAAAAATGGAGTCTATGTTTGATAGAAATATTGTTGTTGAAAAGTATTTATTCTTTTTGAAGAAGATGGCGTAATCTTGGAAAATGTAACTGTATTTATGAGTGCATATAATGGTGAAAAATATATTGAAGAACAAGTGGATAGTATAATGAATCAAAAGGATGTTAATGTTGAACTTATTATAAGAGATGATGGCAGCAATAATGATATATTTTAATTATATAAAAATTTTGATAAAATCAAAATTTCTTTGGGAAGTGTATATACTCGTCAGCGAATTGTAGGTTGTACTATGGTTTTTAATAAAATATTATTAGACTATGCAAATAGAGTTAATTTTGGAAATTATAATTACTATATTTCACATGAATGGATTTATTTGTTTTGCTTAGCGTTAGATGGGAAGATTTGTAGAGATAGTAATTCATATATACTTTATCGACGTCATTCTAATGCTACTACATACGTTGGGCAAGGAATAAATAAAAGGATAAAATCTGAATTTAAACAAATGAATAAAGCAAAAAACGATAAATTATATTTATCTAAGGGGATTTTAGATAATTATAAAAATGATTTATCTAAAAAGAATTTAAAAAAAATTACTATAGTTTCTAATTATAAAAAGAGTTTTTATCGTCTTAGACTTGTATTTGGACGTTTTTTGAATAGTGGAAATATATTACTTAATATTAGAATTAAGTTTTTTGTTTTAATTGGTAAGTTTTAAAAAAGGAGTAATATTATGGTTTTATGTGGAATAGTCTTATATAACCCAGATATTGAACGATTAATTAATAATATTTCATCTGCTAAAAATCAAACTGATAAAGTTTTGTTAATAGATAATTGTTCAAGTAATATAGATATTATCGAGAAATATTACAAAAATGACAATAAGATTATTATTATTAAGAATGAATCAAATATGGGAATAGCTTCAGCACTAAATCAAATAGTAGAATTTGCAAAAAAAAGAGATTATGAATGGGTTTTGACATTAGATCAAGATTCTATATGTGATAATAACATGGTATCAAATATGATGCTGTATTCTGATATGGATAAAATAGGGATTCTATGCCCAATTACTCTAGATAAAAATAATTATACTAGTGATATGAATAGGAATTTACAAACTTCTGAAATGGAATGGTGCATTACTTCTGGGTCATTAATTAATGTTATAAATACGAAAATGTGTAAATTTGACGATAAAATGTTTATTGATATGGTTGATTATGATTTTTCTCTTCAAGTAAGAAATAATGGTTTAAAAATAATTAGAGTTTATAATGCAGTTTTATTTCATAGATTAGGAGATTTGTCTATCAAAAAACTTTTTGGTAAAAGAATTGAGATTACAAATCATAGTCCTATTAGAAGATATTATTATGTGCGCAATTCTTATTATTTAATTAACAAATGGAAATATGATATAAAATCAAAAAAATTTTTGAAAAAGAAAATTAAAAAATTGTTTTTTAAAATTTTATTATTTGAAAATCGTAAAATTGCAAAAATCAAAATGATGAAAAAGGGTAAAAAAGACTCAAAAAGGATGTGATTTATGTGAATTTAATAGTATTGTTGATTCAAATCTTGGTGGTTTTATTTACTTTTAAGATACATAAGAGTATTTTAAAACCTCCTGTTTTTCTTTCAATAATATGGCTTATTCCTATATCTGTATTATCCTTTGTTGAGTTGTTAGAACATAATTCTTATTCATTTAATGGATATGCTCTGATTTTTCCATTTGGATGTTTTTTATTTTCGATAATGTATTTGCTTGTTGACAATGATAAAAAAATTATTGAAAAAGAGAAAGTTGTTGGAAAGAAAACGACATTTTTGTTACATATTTTTATTATTATTGAATTTTTATTGGTTATATATTGGATACTTGATGTAACAAAATATGTAAACGCCAATTTTAAATATAATTTTTGGTATACTTATAAATGGGGAGTATCACAAGGTGATTATCTTGAACCATTTTTTATTCCATATTTACGTACTGCAACAAGAGTTTTAACATGTGTAATGTTTGTTAACTATTTAAGATATAAAAACAAATTGGATAATATATGGTTTTTGTTTCAAATAATAATAACATTTATTATAAACTTTATTGGACAAGGTCGTGGAGGAATATTCGCTTTATTTGTGCCATTATGCATTATATATTTATTATTAAATAATGATTCAAAAATGAAAAAGATAATTGCTGTAATAGTTACTTTAGTTTCTTTGCTTATCGTATTTTTCGTTTATGGAAGTATGAAAGATCCTTACACTATTAATGCTGATAAAAGTCCATTATTATCTTTTGAAAACTATTTATGCGGTGGTATTGTTTCTTTTTGTAATTGGGCTGCAAGCAGTCATGAGTTTGCATATGGAGCTTATTCTTTTAGATTCATTAATGCGCTTCTTAGTGGTATTGGATTCGATGTTAAGGTTGTTTCGATGGTTGAGGAATATGTCGAGAATATACATGGTAATATAGGAAATGTATATACATTTTATAAATGGTATGCTAATGATTTTGGTGTAATATATGCTTTGGCAATACAAGGTTTACTTGGGATAATTTATGGTTTTATTTCTAAGAAAACAAGGACCAAACCTAGTACGTTTATCGTTGTACTTTATGCGTTAATGTTTTATCCACTGTTTATGCAATTTTTTAACGATCAATATTTTAGTAATTTGTCAATATGGATACAGTATGTTTTTTGGCTATTTATTTTTTGTAAAACGAAAATTTTTATGGTAAATTCAAAGAAATAGTTGAGGTGAATATAAATGAAAATTTTAATAGGAGCTGATTTAGTTCCAACCAAAAGTAATGAAGAATTGTTTGTAAATGCAGATATAGAGAAATTGGTTGGCTTTGATTTGTTAGATATTCTTAAAAAACATGATTTTAGAATTTTTAATTTAGAAACGCCATTATGTGATAAGTTGAATCCAATTGTAAAATGTGGTCCGAATTTAAGTGCTAAAACATCAACAGTAAATGGTATAAAAAAATTAAATGTTGATTTGCTATCATTAGCAAATAATCATATCCTTGATCAAAACGAAGCAGGTTTAAAATCAACGATGAAAGTATTAACTGAAAATAGTATTAACTATGTTGGTGTTGGCGATTTATTTTCTGCAAATAAACCTTATTTTATTTATGATGGAAAAAAAAGAATTTGTATATATTCATGTGCTGAAAATGAATTCTCAATTGTTTCTAAAAATAATATAGGAGCTAATCCATTTGATGTCTATAAAACATATGATGATATAAAAATGCTAAAAAACGAAAGTGATTACTTAATTGTTTTATATCATGGAGGAAAAGAGTTTTACAGATACCCATCTCCTATGCTTCAAATAAGATGTAGGAAAATGATTGAAAATGGAGCCGATTTGGTTGTTACTCAACACAGTCATTGTATAGGATGTAATGAAGAATATTTAAATGGTAAAATAGTATACGGTCAGGGGAATTTTATATTTGATTTAGCTGATAATGAATACTGGAAAACTTCAATTTTATTATCTGTTGATGTTGATAGCAATGATATTCAATATATTCCAATTGTTAAAAAAGCTGAGTTGGTAAGATTGGCAGATATAGATGAAAAAAATAAGATTCTTTCAGATTTTTATGAAAGAAGTAGGTTGATAATGAGTTCTGAATTTGTTGAGGAAGAATACAAAAAATTTGCTGTTGCTAACATTAGTAATTATATTTGTGCATCTAAAGGTAAAACATTATTTGGAAAAGTAATGAATAAAATTACAAAAGGATATTATTTTAAGATTAAAGCAAAATTCTATGGTAAAAAACAAGCGGTGATTTTGTATAACTACTTGAAGTGCGAAGCACATTATGAATTATTTATTACTGCTTTAGAAAATAAAATTAATAAATAATGAGTTTGGTGATGTTATGAAGAAAGAAAAAATATTATGTTTAGCATGTCCTAGTGTTGGATTTGACTCATCAAGTTATAGACGAGAATACGGAATTGCATCATTTCCTTTATTAAAAAAGAAAAAAATGGTTGTAAAATTTCTAATGTTTATTGGCTATTATTTATTTTCACCTATTTTGTATTTAGTATATGGTGAATGGAAAAAAGAGATTGATAATTACGATTTGGTTATATTAGATACTAGGAGGCCTGCCAAATATGCTGTTAAATACATTAAGAAGAAAAATAAGAGATTAGTTATGTTTTATTGGAATGTAGTTACAAAAAATGAATTACAGCCTAATTTTTTGAAGAAATATACTAATGAAATTTTCACTTTTGATAAGAGTGACTCTATTAAGTATAATATAGGATTTAATGACACTTGTATTTATGAAAAAATATTAGAAAAAAATAATAAAAAAACAAGTAATAATAAAGCATACTATCTTGGGGCTTATAAACCTGGTAGAGAATCAGAATTAAAGAAGTATTATGATTTATTTACTTATTACAGTATTGAATGTGATTTTAATTTGGTTGGAAATAGCAATTCTATTTTTAAATCAAAAGCATTGAATTACACGGATTATCTATCAAATGTATCTGAGTCAGAATATATTGTTGAAATAGTATCAAACGGTCAAAAAGGATTAACTCTACGTACATTAGAGGCATTATACTATGGAAAGAAATTAATTACTAATAATAAAACAATTAAGAATTATGATTTTTATAGTCCAAAATGGATTTTTATTATTGGTGAAGATAATGAATTTGAAAAATTTATTCATGCAGATTCAAGTGAAGTAGATAGAGAATATATTAAATATTATTTTTATGAAAATTGGTTGAGAAGACTTATTAATGAAGAGATTGAATGAAAAGTATTTAATATGAAAGGAGTAATTATGGACGGTTATTTGATACATAGAGTTATTCATCATTTAAAAAACGGCTCTTTTTTTAGAGTATTTAGGAGAACTATATATGTTAAAAGGAATTTGAAAAAAGCTCAGAAAGATGAAAAAAAGTATTTGGAAAATTTGGGAAAAATAACATTAGGTTATAAAATGAACTTAGATAATCCTCAATCATTTAACGAAAAACTAAATTGGTACAAATTGAATTATTCTAATGATTTAATGATTAATGTTGTTGATAAAATATATGCAAAAGAGTATGTGAAAGAAAAAGGATTAGAAGATATATTAATAAATACAATTAAAACATACAACGATTTATCTGAAGTAAACTTGGATGATTTACCTGACAAGTTTGTAATTAAGAACACAGAAGATTCTGGAGGTGTTTATGTTTGCAAAGATAAGTCAAAAATATCGATTCAAGATATTAAGAAAAAACTTGAGAACAAGAATAGTTTTATTTCATATGGCGGCAAAAATTGGGCTTTAGAAAATTCATATAATTTAAAAAATAGAATTATTGTTGAAGAATTAGTGAAAACAGAAGATGGTCACGCACCATGGGATTATAAATTCTTTTGTTTTAATGGTAAACCACGTTTTCTTTTTGTTGGTAGCGATAGAGATACAGAAGTTTGTTTTGATTTTTATGACATAAATTTTAATCATTTAGAAGTAAAACAAGGTCATCCTAATTCAAAAAAGAATATATTAAAACCCGAAAAATTTGATGAAATGTTAAAAATATGTGAGATTCTATCAAAGGATTTTCCTCAAGTTAGAGTCGATTTATATAATGTTTCTGGGAAAATATATTTCGGAGAATTGACTTTTTTTCATTTTGCAGGTTTAGAACCTTTTAAACCACGAAAATGGGATTATATTTTTGGTGAGTTTTGGGATTTATCTAATAATAAAGGAGAATAAAAATGAAAGGTATAATTTTAGCAGGTGGAAGTGGAACACGCTTATATCCACTAACAATGGTTGCATCAAAACAATTGCTACCAGTTTATGATAAACCAATGATTTATTATCCAATGAGTATTCTAATGCTTGCTGGAATAAAAGATATACTTATTATTTCTACACCAGAAGATACTCCAAGAATGAAGGCATTACTTGGTGATGGCTCAAACTTTGGTTTACACTTAGAATATAAGGTGCAACCTTCCCCAGATGGTCTTGCACAAGCATTTTTATTAGGCGAGAAATTCATTGGGGATGATGCTGCATGTATGATTTTAGGGGATAATGTCCTTTATGGTAATGGTTTAAAAAAAGGATTAAAAAGTGCTGTAGAAAATGCAGAGGCTGGTAAAGCTACTGTATTTGGATATTATGTACCAGATCCAGAAAGATTCGGGGTTGTTGAATTTGATAAAAATGGACATGCTATTTCTATTGAGGAAAAGCCAAAGTTCCCTAAATCAAATTATGCAGTTATTGGATTATATTTTTATCCTAGTGGAGTTTCAAAAAAAGCTCATGAAGTTAAGCCATCAGCTCGTGGAGAATTAGAGATTACTACATTAAATCAAATGTATTTAACTGATGATAATTTAGATGTAATTACTTTAGGTAGAGGTGTAACATGGCTAGATGCCGGCACTCATGAATCTTTAGCAGAAGCAACTGCTTTTGTAAAGATGATAGAAGAGCATCAGGGATTAATGATTTCATGTCCTGAGGAAATTGCATATGATAATGGATGGATTTCAAAAGATAAACTTTTAGAAATTGGTAATACAATGGCTAAAAATAGTTATGGAAAGCATTTAATTAACGTAGCTGAAGGAAAGGTGTTAAAGTAATATGGCATCAAAAACTATTGGTAATTTTACTTTTAATGAAACATCTATTAAGGATGTATATAAGATTGATATAAAGAAATATGGTGATAACCGTGGTTACTTTATGGAAACCTACAAGGAATCAGACTTCAAGGCTGCTGGATTAGATTATAATTTTGTTCAAGATAATCAATCTAAATCTAAGATTGGAGTATTAAGAGGTTTACATTTTCAAAAAACTTTTCCTCAAGCAAAACTAGTTCGTTGTATTGAAGGTGAAGTATTTGATGTATGTGTTGATTTAAGAGAAGACTCACCTACATATGGTAAGTGGGAAGGTGTAGTATTATCAGCGGAAGCAGGCAATATGTTCATGATACCAAGAGGATTCGCTCATGGTTTTGTAGTTTTAAGTGAAACTGCAACGTTCTGTTATAAGTGTGATGAATTATATCACCCTGAAGATGAAGGTGGAATTATGTGGAATGACCCTGAGGTTGGTATAGTATGGCCATTTGATGGTGAGATTTTATTATCAGATAAGGATAAGAAACATCCGTCATTAAAAAATTCAAAAATTAAGTTTTAAATAATTAGTTATTGGAGGTGCTAAAATGGCACTAGATAAAGCATCAAAAATATTAGTTACAGGTGTAAAGGGTCAATTAGGTTATGATTGTTTAAGAGAACTGGTTGAACGTGGATATACAAATGTAAAAGGAATTGATATTGACGATTTAGATTTAACTAAAGAGGAAGATGTTAACAAGTATATCTTAGAATATAATCCTGCTGTAGTTATGCATAATGCAGCATGGACAGCTGTTGATAAGGCAGAAGAAAATCCTGATTTGGTTTATGAAGTAAATTCATTAGCTCCTAAATATATTGCTGAATCTTGTAAAATAGTTGGAGCAAAAATGGTATATATTTCAACAGATTATGTATTTAATGGTTTAGGTGATAAACCATTTGAGATAAATGACCCAAAGGCAGGTTTATCAGTATATGGTAAGACTAAAGCTAATGGTGAGGATTTTGTAAGAAATACTTTAACGGAGCATTTCATCATAAGAATTTCTTGGGTATTTGGAAAGAATGGTAATAACTTTGTTAAGACTATGTTAAAACTTGCCAATATGGGTAAGACTGAATTAAATGTAGTATGTGATCAAATTGGTTCAGTAACATATACATATGATTTATCTAAACTTTTGTGTGATATGATTGAAACAGAAAAATATGGCACATATCACGCAACAAATGAAGGATATATTTCTTGGGCTGAATTTGCTGAAGAAATATTTAGGCAAACTAATAAAATTGTAAAGGTTAACTATGTTACTACTGAAGAATACTTAAAAATGGTACCTCAACAGGCGAAAAGACCTTTAAACTCAAGAATGAGTAAAGCTTCATTAGATGAAGCAGGATTTAACAGACTTCCGCATTGGAAGGATGCATTAAATAGATATTTAAAGGAACTAGGTGAATAATATGTCTAAATTTTTAATCACAGGTGGAGCCGGTTTTATCGGTGGTAATTTCTGTCATTATATGGTAAATGAATATCCAAATGATGAATTTGTTTGTATTGATGCATTAACATATGCAGGTAATATGGAAACATTGGAGCCTATTATGGACAAGCCTAATTTTAAGTTTGTGCATGAAAATATTTGCAACATTGATGCAGTGTTTAAACTATTTGAAAAAGAAAAGTTTGATTATGTAGTTAACTTTGCTGCAGAATCTCATGTAGATAGATCTATTGAAAACCCTAGAATTTTCTTAGAGACAAATATTATGGGTACTCAAACATTAATGGATGCATGTAGAAAGTATGGTATTAAGAGATATCATCAGGTATCAACAGATGAGGTATATGGAGATTTACCTTTAGATAGACCGGATTTATTTTTTACAGAGGATACTCCAATTCACACGTCGTCACCATATAGTGCATCAAAGGCATCAGCTGATTTATTAGTAATGGCATACCATAGAACATTTGGTTTACCTGTTACTATATCAAGATGTTCAAACAATTATGGCCCATACCATTTTCCCGAAAAACTAATTCCTTTAATTATTAAGAAAGCTTTAGCAGATGAGCCACTGCCTATTTATGGTAAGGGGGAAAATGTAAGAGATTGGTTACATGTATATGATCACTGTACAGCTATTGATTTAATCGTACGTAAAGGTAGAGATGGTGAAGTATACAATGTTGGTGGTCATAATGAAAAAACAAATTTAGAGGTTGTAAAGGTAATCTTAAAGGAATTGGGAAAACCTGAAAGTTTGATTACTTATGTGAAGGATAGAGCAGGACATGATCTTAGATACGCAATGGATCCAACAAAACTTATGACTGAGCTTGGATGGAAACCTAAGTATACATTTGAAACAGGAATTGGTCCAACAATTAAATGGAATCTGGATAACCAAGAATGGATTAATCATATTCTATCTGGTGAATATATGAGGTTTATGAAAGAAAATTATAATAGAAGATAGGCATTTTATGTCGTTTTTAAAGAATTAATTTTCAGATTGAACTCGTTTTATATCAGATTCTACATATTTAAAATTAATTTATAGATTATTAAATATTGGTTTTAAAGGTAATGATTTTTATAAATATCACATTGTCAACTTGATGTGACTATAATATTAGCAAATGATATTTAATTAAATTGGCATATAAATTAATATGAATTAAATGAAATTATAAAGTTATAAACGCATTTTAATATAATTCATTTATAAACATGTAAGTTTGCAATACTAAAAACGATTATGTCAATTTAAAAAAGATGCTTTATGAATGGTTTAGTATTATAAATTATATGGAAGAAATTAATATAAAATATGTTTTAATGCAAAAACAAGTATGATAATTTGTTTATAATTTT
The DNA here is from genome assembly GCA_016294165.1 of Anaeroplasmataceae bacterium. GTDB lineage: Bacteria > Bacillota_I > Bacilli_A > Acholeplasmatales > JAEDCM01 > JAEDCM01. The sequence goes on along the minus strand of JAEDCM010000020.1, from coordinate 3,707 downwards.
AAATGTTTTTTATTTTGATATTAGGTTTTGGGGGATTTTATGGAAATTTCAAAAGATTTAGAAAGTGAAACACAATTTGGAAATGAAAGGCAAAATAACGGTAGTAAAAAAGTTGTAAGAAATATAGTGTTTGTTGCAATAAGTAATATTCTAACATTGATTTCTGGAGTTCTCGTTGGATTTGTTTTGCCAAAAATAATGAATAAAGCTGATTATGGATACTATAAGACTTTTACATTATATTTAAGCTACATTGGACTATTCCATTTTGGTTTTATAGATGGAATATATTTAGTATATGCTGGAAGGAAATATGACGAATTAAATAAAAATAAATTTAGATTATTTACTAAATTTTTATTTTTGTTTCAAATGATTATTTCTTTGATGATTATTATTGCTTCGTTGTTTTTTATAACCGAAGACTATGGTATAATTTTTATGTGGTTTGGAATAAACCTAGTATTAAGCACTATGACTTCGTATTATCAATTTATTTCTCAAATTACCGGTAGATTTAAGGAATTATCATTTAGGAATATTATTAGAGCAGTATTAACTTCTTTATCTATTATTGTTTTAACTTTATTGTTTTATTTCGATGTTATATATTTAATATCTTATATTATATATATTATCATATATACAAGTATTCAGGCTTTATTATTGATTTGGTATGTATTTACGTATAGAGATATTTCGTTTGGTAAATCAAATAAGATTGAAGAGAATTGGAAAGAAATAACAAAACTTTTTAAAATTGGTTTTCCGTTATTAATTGCAAACTTAGTATCAGGCTTTATTTTAACAATAGATAGGCAATTTGTATCAATTCTATTTGATATTGAAACATATGCAGTTTATGCGTTTGCATATAATATGCTTGCTTTAATTACAACTGTAATTGCTGCAATATCAACAGTATTATATCCTACAATAAAGACTTATTCTGAAAATCTGCTTAAAAACAATTATAATAAGTTAATTTCCATTATTTCAGTTGTAGTGAGTTTGTGTGTTGGAGCATATTATCCAATAAAGTTCATTTTAGAGAATTTCTTACAGAATTATTTAGATTCGTTACCGATATTTAGAGTAATTTTACCAGGACTAATAATATCAAGTTGCATTTCAATGGTTATGTTTAATTATTATAAGGCGTTGAATAAACAGGGAAGATACTTTGTAATAAGTTTAATTGTTTTAGGAGTATCTGCAGTTGCAAATACATTCGCTTATGTTGCCTTTAGAACGACAATATCAATTTCAATAGCTTCAGTAATAGTTATGTCAGTATGGTACGTAATAGTTGAACTATTAATTATTAAGAAATTTAAGATTAATACTATTAAAAATATATTATACATAATTTCAATAATGGCTATGTTCTATATATTAACGCAATTTGTTAGTAATGTATATTTAGGATTTGCAATTTATTTTGTCTTATATGTTTTAATTACACTTTTATTTAATTTCAAATTGTTAAAGACCAAATTAGGATAGTATTATTTATGAGATGATTTTTTGGTTTAATAAAGTTTAAGATAAATGGATTACTATTATTTTACTATATTTTAGGTGGTTGTATTATGAATTTAAATTATTTAAAGGAACATTATATAAAGCATTATGGTTTAAATGATGAAATTTTATTTTCATTTTGCCCGTATCGTATTTGTCCTATTGGTGCTCATGTTGATCATCAACTTGGTTTAGTAACAGGATTTGCACTAAACTATGGCATTGGTATAGCCTATACTGTAAGTGAAGATGATTTATGCCAAGTTGTTAGTCATAATTTTGAAAAAAGAAAAAGATTTAGAGTGACTGAAGTACTTGAAAAACAAAATGACTGGTGTGATTATATTCGTGGTGGAGTAAAAGCACTTCAAAAGCATGGATATAATCTTAAATATGGTATTAATGCCTATATTTATGGAGAATTACCAGTTGGTGGATTATCCTCATCTGCTGCCAATATTATTTCTTTTTTAAAGGCTATTAGTAATGCAAATGGATTTAAACTATCAAATCAAGAATTGATTGATTACGCATATGAAGCAGAGACGAAATTTGTTGGAATGTCGATTGGAAAGCTTGATCAATCATGTGAAGTATTATCTAAAAAGAATAAATTATTGGTACTAGATACTAAAACTAGTGAATATAAAACTATTGAATTAGGACAAACTGATACTAAGTTTGAATTTTTAATAGTTCACTGTGGAGCTGAAAGATTGCTTGAAGGATCTTATTATAATATTAGAGTTGATGAGTGTAAGTCTGCAGCTTTTATTGCTAACTCATATTTAGGAATATATAAAAAATTTAAGGATACATATTTAAGAGATTTAAGTTATGATGACTTTTTAAAATATAAGCATAAAATGCCAGAAAACTTTGCTAAAAGAGCAGAACACTTTTATACTGAATGTGATAGAGTAAAACGTGGCGAGGAAGCCTGGGCAAAAGGTGATATTGTTGAATTTGGAAAGATAGTTTCTGAGTCAGGAAAATCATCAATTGAATTATATGAAGCTGGATCACCTTTACTAATTGACCTATACAATATTATGCTAAATACTGATGGAGTATATGGTACTAGATTTATGGGTGGAGGATTTAATGGAGCTTGTTTAGCTATTATTAATCCTGATTATGAAAAAGAGTGTATAGAGAATATTAAGAACGAATATTCTAAATTACATCCAGAATACGCTGATAATGTTCAATTATTTGTATGCACATCGGAAGATGGAGTTGGTGAATAATATGAAATGTGTTTTATTATGTGCAGGATACGCAACAAGAATGTATCCTTTAACTGAAAATTTCCCTAAACCTTTATTAGATATTAAAGGCAAAGCTTTAATTGATTATCTAATAGAAGATTTAGATTCTAATAATTTAATAGATGAATATATTATTGTTTCTAATCATAAATTTATTAATTATTTTGAAAGTTGGAGAAACAATCATAAGAATAATAATATAATAGTATTAGATGATGGATCGATTTCTAACGAAACTAGATTGGGTGCTGTAAAGGATATTTGGTTTGCAATAGAACAAGCTAATATTAATGATGATATATTAGTTCTTGTTGGAGACAATTTATTGAATTTTTCATTAAAAGGTTTCATTGATTTTGCGGAAGATAAGAATAGTAATGCCGTAATGAGATATTATGAGTCTGAAAAGGCAAGATTACAACGCACAGGTGTTGCTGTCATTGATGAAAATGATAAAATTGTTGAAATGGAAGAAAAGCCAAAAGAACCTAAATCAAATTGGGCAATTCCACCATTCTATATCTTTAAGAAGGATTCAATAATTGAAATTAAGAATGGAATTGAATCAGGATGTAAGACAGATGCCCCGGGTGGATTTATAGAATGGTTCTGCAAACGTAATGATGTTTATGCATATGAAATGCCAGGTAAAAGAATTGACATTGGCAATTTAGAAGATTATTATAATATAAAGTAGTCAAATATATGCATAGAAATGTCTATATTAAGCGCTATTCCCTAAATAATAGTATTTGAAAATAAGTAATTAACTAATGAAAGAAATTGCATTTCAGTTTAAAATCTGAAATGTTTTTTTATATAAAATTCAAATCCGTTTTATTTACTATCAATGCATTATATGATATAACCCGAGTTTTACAGTTGTTATGCTACAAAAGCCGACTACATACT
>JAEDCM010000019.1 GCA_016294165.1 Anaeroplasmataceae bacterium | reverse complement strand
AGTTATACTAGTAGCAGTATTGGGCTGGGACAGCCCTGATGGTAGTGGTCAATAGGCCATGACATCGATGCTCGGTTAATTATTTGCCGAGTAGTTCACATAAATTTAAAAAAGAATAGCAGATATAATAGTGCATTAAGGCTTTTAAAATATTTTTTATATAAAAATAGATTTATTTGCGATATTGCTTAAATAGATATATAATAATACTAAATAAGAAAGGAATGATTATATGGAAAAAATTAGAATTCAAGATGATTTATATAATTATGTAAATCAAGAATGGATTGAAAAAGCGGTTATACCTGATGATAGACCATTAACTGGTGGTTTTGCGAACTTAGATGTTGATGTAGAAAAATTGATGATTGCGGATTTCAATGAAATGTGTGACAGTAATAATTATCCTAATAATTATTTAGAAAGAGCTTGTAATTTATATAAAGCTGTTAAGGATGTTAAAAGAAGAAATAAGGATGGCGCAAAGCCAGCTTTAAAGAATATTGAAAAGATTAAGAAATTAACTGGAGTAGCCCATTTAAATCGTTATTTAAGTAGTTTTGTAATGAATGGATTTCCACTACCATTTAATATTGGTGTAGAAGATGATATGAAGGATACTAATAAGCATTGTTTAATGTTACAAGGACCAAGAGTTATTCTACCGGATACAGTTTATTATAAAGATGGTATGGAGGCCCAAAAAGAGGCTTTACTTGGCATTTGGAAAAATATGGCAGGTGAAGTATTAAAATATACTAAGTTAACTGAAGAGGAACAAGCGTTATATATCGAAGATACTCTAAAGTTTGATGCTATTATTGCAACCTTAGTAAAGAGCAGAGAGGAATGGAGCGAATATACAAAATGTTATAATCCAATGAAGACTTCAAGAGTTGCTTCGTTACTAAAACCACTTAACTTTAAAAAGCTATTAAATAATTTATTTGGATTCATTCCAGAGTTCGTAATTGTAGCGGAACCTCGCTTCCTAAAGGGATTTAAAGGTTTATTTAATGAAGAAAACTTTGAACTATATAAGCATTGGGCGTATGTTAAAGAGTTATTAGGATCTACAAATGTATTGAGTGAAAAATTAAGAGAGATTGGGTCAACATATCAAAGAGCCCTATCTGGTATTGCACAAATGACATCAGTTGAAAAATTTGCTTATCAATTGACTAGCCAATTATATTCTGAACCAGTTGGATTATATTATGGGGAAAAATACTTCGGTTCTGAGGCTAAAAAGGATATTATTGAAATTGTTCATGAAATCATTAATACTTATAAAAAAAGAGTAAATGAGAATGATATTTTATCTCCTTCAACAAGGGAAAAAGCAATTTTGAAATTATCAAAAATGCGCGTTAAAATGGGTTACCCTGATAAGGTTGATGAATTTTATGATAAGCTAGTGTTTGATAATAATTCATCATTATATGAGATTGTTTGTACATTAATGAAAGTTTACAAGGAAGATTCTTTTTCAAAATTAGCTTTACCAGTTAATAAGGATTTATGGGTTATGCCTGGTCATATGGTTAATGCTTGTTATAATCCAACAAGCAATGATATTACTTTCCCAGCCGCAATCCTCCAACCTCCTTTTTATTCAATAAAGCAAACAAGAAGCCAAAACTTAGGTGGTATTGGTGCAGTTATTGGTCATGAGATCAGTCATGCATTTGACAATAATGGAGCTAAGTGTGATGAATTTGGTAATTTAAATAACTGGTGGACTAAGGAAGATAATAAAAAATTTGAACAAAAAACAAAAGCAATGGTAAAACAATTTGATGGTATTGAGCTTCCTTGGGGAAAGGTTAATGGAAAGTTTATTGTTTCTGAAAATATTGCGGATAATGGTGGTATGGCTGTAACATTAGATATTATGTCAAAAATGGAAAATGCTAATTATGAGGAGTATTTCGTAAATTGGGCAAAGGTATGGTGCATGAAGGCTAAACCGGAATATCTACAATTATTATTATCAGTAGATGTTCATGGTCCATCTATTTTGCGTGCTAATATTCCACCTCGCAATTTCCAAGAATGGTATGATACATTTAATGTTAAAAAAACTGATAAAATGTATATAGCTCCAAGTAAACGTATCGTTATATGGTAAAATGGTCCCTTTTGGGAGCCTTTTAATTTTTAAAGTAGTAAAAAATATTATTTTTTTAAATTTTTATTGTAATCAATTGATTAATGTGACATAATATTTCTAAAAAAGAATAGGAGGGGGAGAATGAATAGGATTGATAATGATGAGTTTTATGTTAGTAATGATACTAGTGATTTATTATATGATAGGTATTCAGAGTTCAAAAATTTTAAAGCAGAAGACTATAAAATAAATGAACTAAAATCAAATTATGAAGAGCATAGTGATATATCTGAAATGAATTTGAATAATAAAAAAATAGAACAGATATCTTCTAAAAGCACTATTGATGAGAGTAAGTTAAATGAAATAGACAGCTCCAGTAATGTAGGAACAACTGACACGAGTATTGTTAGTACTACATCGACTACAACATCAACAGCAGTCACAACTGGTGCGACAATTACAACAACAGCAGTTGGAGTCATTTCATTTATTGCAATTACAACTGGTATTCCTTTTGACTATTCAAGTCATATTAAGGTTGACTGTGGTAGTGATTATGCAATATTACAAGTTGATGTAGATTCTTTAAAAGAGAATAAAGTAAGCATCAATGGCGGATACAGTATTATTGTTGATTTTGAAAACGAAACATCAGAAATTGTTTTAGATGATGAGCATGATAAATATTTAGTTGCAAATCTAGAAAAAAATAAAACATATAATTATCGTCTTGTTTTAAATGAATATCTAGATGGAGGAATGTCTAGTCAAGAAGTTTTATATCAATCATCGTTTACGACATTATCTGATTCAGATATTAAGTGCTTGTATGATTATTCAAATAATTTCATCACTTATGATTATGATACATTAAGTGCTTACATATCTTATTCAATATATTTTTCAAATTATAATGTTGATATAGATGGTCTTACTTTTTATATCACTAATAGCCCAATTGAAGATATTTATGATATAAAGAATGTGGTTTATTCAAGTGAAACGATTGTAGATAACTTCTTCAAAGGGAAAAGTGGAATAATTGTTGATGATGAGGTATATTTATATGTTATAGGATATGTTGATTCGGAATTGAAACAATTTTTCTATCATAAATTAGATATGAATTTGCCATCAGGATTTGATAGTGATAAGGTGATGAGATTTAATGCGGATACCACATTAACCTCTGAAAGTATTGAAACTATAAATATAAAGAACGAATGTAGTTTCATCAATGATTCTTATGAAATATATTACTATATGATTCAATATAATGAGAGCGGAAGTGTTCTAAAAGAGGATAACGATCTTTTATATATTGATTATGCTAACATGAGTTATGAAATAGATGTTTCTACAAAATATTCGGTTAAACAATATAAATATGGATTCTATTATTATGATGGTTCTAATAAGGTTGTTTTCTATGAAAGTGAATTGATTGATTATAATACTAGTCAAGAATACTTTGCAACATTTGAAAATACTAGTTTGGAAAATTGCCAATTAACATATTATTCAGATCGCATAGATATTTTAGTTGACCCACAATTCGAAACAACGTACAATGGAATTTATACATACAAGGTGACATTATATAAAGTAAATGGAGATTCTGGTGATGTAATAATCACTGAATATGAAGGAATTGATAGTGTTACATTAGCTGTTTACGATTTAGAAAGCGGTTCATATTATTTAAAATATGAGGAAAAATCTTTGATAAATGGTGAAGAGATTACTTATCAGGAATATATTACTGATAGTGTAAATTTGAGTAATCCTAAGGTTATATTAAGCGATTTATATACATTTGATGGAATGCATTTTAATATTGATTATACATGTGATATGTTATATGATTATGCGTTAGCTAGTATGGATATAACGATTACTTCTGGTGGAGTTAGTCATGTACAAACAATTACTGAGCTAAAAGCTAGTGATACAATTGTTTTAGATTTTGACGGAGAAAAGGAAAATGCTGTTGTTACAGCAAAATTAAAGTTTAAGGATAATCAAGTAAGTCAATTAGATAATACGATTACTAGTAGTGATTATGTATATAATTTTGTTTACACATTTAGTGTTACTAATTTGATGGCTAATATGTATGATGAGTATGGTACATCAACATATGCACCAATTACGATAAAATTTGATTATTCATTGCCTAGCACATATCAGTTAAATATTAGTGATTCTACTAGTGCGATTAATGATACAATCAGTTTGACTGATAAGTATTCATCTAGTGCTTTAGATAAAGGAACTGATAGTGTAATAACTATTAAAGTTTTAAATGAAAGTGGAATTCAGTGGGGAGAAGATATAAAATATACGATATCTTATGCTAATGCTTCAGCTGCTTATGCTTCTCCAAGCTGCAATTCACCAAATCCAGGTGATGCAATTTTAACATATAATGATGATGGTACTATCAATATGTATCGTAAGGTTGATTTTGTTGCTAATGTCGAAAATAGTTATTGTAACGCTTATTTATATTCGGTATCTACGAATGCTGATGGAAGTCCAAAATATGAATATGATATTATAACTACAGGTACATATGCTAATATTGAAAACATACCTGGAGATGAAATATATATTTTTAAATATTATCAAATGTTTGACTATAATGGTGTAAGCTACGCTATGTATATTGAGCAGCCATCAGGAAGTGTTCAAGTTCCTTCAACTGCAGGTTCGGCTACAGTTTCACAATTAACAAACACTACAGTTTTAACATTTAATAAGTCAGTTGGTTATATAGCTAATAAAATAGAAATATCAGGAATTATTTATGAATTTGATAATTATAGTGATTACATAGCTGATGTATCTATTAGTTCATTTACTGTTACATTAGATGGATTAGTTGACATAACAAGTGTTAAAGTTTATTATAGTGAGTTCTATAATAATTATGATATTGTTAAATCAGATATTACAATTATAGGTAATGAGTTTAAAGAATATACAGTAAATGTTGAGGTTGCTGCAGGATAATTATAGAAAGTTAGGGGTAGATTATGAAAAAAAATAAAAAAATAACAAGTATTATTATGCTTGTCTTAGTTGTATCATTTTTAGTTTTCTTTTTAGTAGGAATGGTTATGCAATTAGCTGTACCTGATAGTAGTTTCGGGGAATGGGCTAAGAATTATATTTGGGATTTAAGTAAAGTATCAGGTGTATGGGAAAAACATCAAAAAACATTAATGCGTTGTATTACTTTAATCGTTTTTGTATTCTCATTTTCATGGTTATTAAGATTTATATTCAAGAAAATGATGGAGAAAAGTAATAGAGCAAAAACTGTAATAACACTTCTTGATGGATTAATTAAATACGGATCTGCTTTAGTTTTGATTTCGTTATTCCTTCAGGCATGTGGAGTAAACACAGCTTTAGTATGGGAGTCAGTTGGAATCTTAACTCTTATTATAGGTTTGGGTGCTCAATCATTAATCGCCGATATTATCGCTGGAATCTTCATTATCTTTGAGGATGAATACAGTGTTGGAGAAATCGTTTCTATTGATGATTTTAGAGGAACAGTATCAGAAATTGGTATTCGTGCAACAAAGGTTTTAGATTTAGCTGGTAACATTAAAATTATTAACAATTCAGATATTAAAAATGTTGTTAACCTTTCAAGAGAGTTATCACTTGCAGTGGTTGACTGCGATTTTCCATATGATGTACCAATGGAATTTGTTGAAAATTTATTAAAGGATAATTTGGAAAGATTCCATAATGATATTGATGGAATCGTTGAAGGTCCATTCTATAAAGGTGTATCAGGATATGCAGCAAGTAATGTTTCAGTTCGTCTAATCGCAAAATGTAAAGAGGATGACCGTTATCAAGTTCAAAGAGATTTATTAAGAGCATATCGTCAATTATTCGTTAAGAATGGTATTGATATTAGCTTTGATCAAGTTGTTGTTAGTCAAGCAAAACCTAACAATATTGTAGTTTCTGAAAAGAATGTTGAAGATGCTAATAAGTTCTTCAAGGAACAACAAGAATTAACAAAAGGTTTAGAAGAGCAAGAAAAAGAATAATATAAGAATGCCTCCAAGTGATGCTTTGGAGGCTTTTTTATAAAGGTATTTGGAGGTTTTATATATGTCATTTTGGAATCCTTGAAGAGGTTGTAAAAAATGTAGTGAAGGATGTTTATATTGTTATATTCACAAGGGCGATTATAAGAGAAATATTAACACTTCAGATATTGTTAAAACTAAAGATTTTTCAAAACCTCTTGAGAAATTAAAAAATGGGGAATACAAGATGAAATCGAGCCTTGTATATTTATGTTTTTCGACTGATTTTTTGATTGAGGAAGCGGATGAATGGCGTAAGGATTGTTGGGAAATGATTAAAGAAAGATCAGATTGCATGTTTTTATTCTTAACGAAAAGAATTGATCGATTTATGAAATGTATTCCTGATGATTGGAATGATGGATATGAAAATGTCACTGTGTGTTGCACTATTGAAAATCAAAAAAATGTTGATTTTAAATTAGATATTTTTAGTAAACTTCCAATCAAGCATAAACGCATTATTGCTCAACCGCTACTTGAAAAAATAGATATTGAGAAATACTTAGGTGGAGTAGAAGAGGTTGTTGTCGGCGGAGAATCAGATTTCAATGCTCGACCACTAGATTATACTTGGGTTTTAGATATAAGAGAACAATGCATAAGAAAAAATGTTAGTTTTGTTTTTAGACAATGTGGAACCTATACCATTAAAGATGGGAGATGTTATAAATTACAGATAAAGGACTTGTGCAAGCAGGCAAAGCTAGCTAATATTAACTATAAGAGTAGTTAGAAAATGGCTTTTAGATTACATTTTTTATTGATATATGATGCAAATTATATTAAAATAATAAATGTAAATAGAACCATAGCCAAGCGGTAAGGCAACCGGCTCTGACCCAGTGATGCGGGGGTTCGAATCCCTCTGGTTCTGCCATTAGAGTTAAGCATAGCTGATACGAAAGTATTGGCTATTTTTTCTTTATATAGGCATAAATACTGCAAACATTAATTCAGTATTTGATATTTGTTGGTATCTTAGTTTTAAAAAAATTAAAGTTTCTATTGATGAGAATAATATTCCTTCATTAAGACTTTTTTTAAAAAGCTGGTTTTAAATTTGTATCACAAGAAGATGAATTAAAAAACTATGAGTATTTAAAAAACAATAAGGAACAAGTAAAGAACGAATAAGGAACAAATAAGGAACAAAATTTTTGACTTTTGTTCCTTATTTTGCTATAATATATGTGGAGATGATTACTATGAAATTGGATTTTAAATACACGAATGAACTTGTTAGTTACTTGTTAAACATTGAAAAGTATAAAACTGCTTTAGAGTATTTGTACTTACCTACAAGAACAAAACAAAAATTAATGTATGATGCTAAACTTAAAAAAACACATTTTTCTACAAGTATTGAAGGGAATGTTTTATCCTTAAAACAAGTTGAAAATGTAATCAATCAAAAAAACCAAAGTAATAAGCTTTCTGCAGAAGTTGAGGTTCAAAATTACTGGGATGCACTGTCTTTTTTAGAAGAAGAAAAAACTAAAAATACACCACTATCGAAAGAATTAATATTTCAATTACATGATATCATTGAAAAAAATGGAAAACTAAAGAGAATAGAATTTAGGGGGCCTACTCCTCCCGGAGTTTTATTTGCAGTATATGATGATAAAACTAAGCGTCCTGAATATATTCCACCAGAATGGTGTGACGTTGAACCACTAATTGATGAACTTATCGCTTGGTTTTATAATAATCAGCATCTACCTGCTCCAATTTTATCTGCAATAACTAGTTATGCTTTTGTAAGTATACATCCATTTACTAATGGTAATGGTCGTACATCAAGAGCTATTGCTACATATATTCTAATGATTAAAAATTATGATTTTAAAGGTTTTAATTCATTTGAAGAATATTATATGAGTGATCTTGATGGTTATTATAATTCTTTACAAATGGGACTTCCTGCACTATTTTATGATGGAAGAGAGAATCCACCGCATTTAGAAATTTGGTTAGAATATTTTTGTAAAATTATGTCTTTAAACTCTGAGAATATATATTATCAAGCTAAAGAAGCATCAAATAAAGAAACAAGTAATGTATTGAATGGATTATCTAAAAAAGATTTGGTATTGATAAGATATTGTTTAGAAAATAATTTAACAATATTGAAAAACAAAGAGTTATCATCTTTATTTGGTGTAACTCCAAGAGCTATTTCCAAATGGATGTTAGAATGGGTTAATAAAGGTATATTAATACCTAATAGTGGATCAACTAGAATAACTAGTTATAAATTATCTATTAAATATTCTAGTTTAAAAGTATCAGATATTGGTTTTACTGATTAAATAATCAAATTGTTATTATTTGTGTTATTCCGGTCCCGTCACCTGCACCATACAAGAAATAGAAGTCTTGATACCATGAATTAAAGATGTCAAGACTTAATTATTTCATTGAGTTTATGTGGTATAATAGATGGTAATCTAAAAAATAATTATATAAAAGAATAATGATTAAAGAAAGGGGTTTATTATGAAGGACATTATTACAGTTGGCAATATGCGTAAATGTGAGAATATATGTATTAACATTAATAATAATTCTCTAGAATTAATGTATCGTGCAGCATTAGGTGTTTTTAATAGTGTTAACTGGCATGGAAAAGTTGGGATTTTTTGTGGAAGTGGAAATAATGCTGGCGATGGCTACGCTCTTGCATTAATACTAAAAGAAAACAACTATGATTGTGATATTATTTTAGTTAGTAATAAATTCAGTAATGATGGAAAACATTATTATGATTTGTGTGTTAAAAAAGGAATAAATATTATTAAAATTGATGATAATCAAATAGATTACGATATTGCGGTGGATGCATTATTAGGAACGGGATTTAAGGGCGAACTTAAAGAAGGATATGTCAACGCTATTAATGTTATTAATCATAATAAATATATTGTTTCTATAGATATTAATTCAGGTTTAAATGGTGATAATGGGCTTGCAATAAATGCCGTAAAAAGTGATTTAACTGTATCTATTGGTTATCTAAAACCTGGACTATATTTAAATATGGCAAAAGATTATGTTAAAAGAGTAGTTAACATTGATATTGGTATTAAAGCAGAGGATAATGTTTATAAACTAATAGAAGAATGTGACTTTGCTGGAGTGTTTAAGCCTCGACTTAATTTTACTAATAAAGGAAATTATGGCTATGTTGGGATAATGGGTGGTTCAAGTGACTACCCAGGAGCGGTAAGACTTGCGGATATGGCGCAAACTGCGCTTTATTCTGGATGTGGTGTATCAAGAGTAATTGTTCCATCTTGTATATATGATTTAATTTTTAAAAGTGTTTTAGAAGCAACTATTTATAAAATGCCTTCTGATGAGAAAACAATGATATATGATGAATCCAATCTTGCGTTATCAATTAAGGGATTAAAGTCTTTAGGGGTTGGAATAGGTTGGTCTAGTAGCGATGAGTATAAAAAAATATTGGAATATTTAATTTTAAACTATCATTATCCTTTAGTTATTGATGCGGATGGGTTAAATACTTTAGCTAAAATGGATTTAGAATTGCTAAATAAAAATAAAGGAAATATAATTTTAACACCTCATCTTAAAGAACTATCAAGATTAACAGGCTATAGTATTGATTATATAAATGAAAATTTAATAAATGTTGTGTTAGAGTTTACTAAAAAGTATAATGTAACATTATTAGTAAAGGGGCCTACCACAATTATCGCAAAAAATGATAATATTTATTTTGTGGATAAAGGTTGCAGTGGTATGGCTACTGCTGGATCAGGAGATGTTTTAACCGGGATAATTGTTGGTATGCTTGGATATATGGATGACGTTTTTCTTGCTACAGCTTTAGCAGCATATTTAAATGGCTATGCAGGAGAGTTAGCAATGAAAGAATATAGTGATGTTTCAATGACTTCTAGTGATACTGCTAAAATGCTTAAATATGCAATTAAATATATAAAAGAATCTATAAAATAAGAAAATTATAAAAATCGAGGTGTTTATTATGATAATCGAGCCGGTTAATATCAAAGATGCAGAGGAACTTCTTTTAATATATGCACCATATGTTAAAAATACTGCAATATCATTTGAATATGAGGCCCCTTCCTTAATGGAATTTCAAGATAGAATAAAAAATATATCCGCTGATCTACCTTACATAAAAGTGGTGGATAAAGGCGAAATTCTTGGCTATGCCTATGCTTCAAAGTTTAAAAATAGAAGAGCATATGATTGGTCAGTTGAAGTGACCATCTATGTGAAAAATGATCATAAGAGGTTAGGTATTGGAAGAATGCTTTATGATGCTTTAGAAGCTTCTTTAAAAGAAATTGGTATTTTAAATATGAATGCTTGCATAGCTGTTGCTAAAGAGGATGATAAACATCTAAATAATGATAGCTATTATTTTCATAAAAAGATGGGGTTTAATCTTGTGGGGACCTTTCATAATAGTGGTTATAAGTTTAATACGTGGTATGATATGATTTGGATGGAAAAAATAATTGGAGAGCATCAAAAAAATCAAGAGGATATTAAATTTGGAAAATGGAAGATAGTTTAATATATAGCCTTGGTACTATTGTTACAAGTTTATACATTACTTATTCTAATATTGAAAATAAGATTAAAAACGATACAACGGAAACAAGAAAAGCAGAAATGTTAGTCTTTTTTTGCATATAATGGTATTTAATAACATATATTTTTATCGGTGATAAAATTGAAAAAAATAAATTCATTTTGTTTAACGTTAGTCTTATTTGGAGCATTAAATTATGGATTTTATAGTTTGTTTGGGGTTAATATGATAAGTTCATTGGCTTTTGGCAGCTATATTGTCCGGGATATAATCTACTTTTTTATTGGATTATCAGGGATAATTATTTTATATGAAAAAATAACAAAATAATTGTTTACAAAGAAAAATGGTTATGCTATAATAATATTGCTGTCTAGGATGATGGCAATTTTATAGCGTGCGCTCATAGCTCAATTGGATAGAGCGTTTGACTACGGATCAAAAGGTTAGGGGTTCGACTCCTCTTGGGCGCGCCATATTTCGGGAAATAGCTCAGCTTGGTAGAGCGCTTGGTTTGGGACCAAGATGTCGCAGGTTCGAATCCTGTTTTCCCGACCATTTTTTTGGCCCTGTAGCCAAGCGGTAAGGCACGGCACTGCAACTGCCTGACCAGCGGTTCAAATCCGCTCGGGGCCTCCACACTAAAAAATAAACTCAAGGAAAAATCCTTGAGTTTTTTTATAATATTTCTAATTCATTATTCATATATATTGCAATGATATAAGAATCCATAGTTTCAATCACTGTTGCATATCGATAGAGTTGATCTAAATTATATTTTTTATTGTTAGTGTAATAGTCTCTTAAAACTTCATTAGCTTTCTTTTTTTCAAGTTTGTTCCACCATGCTTTTGGTTTAATTTTAAAATTAGATAAATAATCGATAATCAATGATTTATATATTTTGTTATAGTCGTTAATATTTATTTCATTTAGGTATTCATCAAGAACCTTAAAAAGGCCATCTAATCCATTTTTCTTATCCTTTAATCCTAAATTGTAGAAGAATAAGAAATAATTATCAACCTCATCTAAAATTAGATTCATTGTCCTTCTTAAATATCCACTATTATAATACCTTTCAAAAGCATCCTCAACAATATGAATATTATTTATATCTGTAGTTGAAAGAGAATCATTTGATATTATCTCATATGGAGGATTACAATCATATTTATAATCATAATCATCAACCATATTTTCAAGTCTCGTTCCATGGAGAATTTTTAAAAATCCTAGTTGTAATTCTAATGGTCTTAGAGATAAAACTTCATTGAAGGTATTCATAAAAGAATTATAATCCTCTTTAGGTAAACCAGCAATTAAATCGAGGTGCAAATCAATTTTCTTTCCTTCTTGAATTAATCGTATATTGTTGAATAACTTTTCATTATTTTGAATGCGATTAACTAAAAGATTAGTGTTTATATTTGTGGATTGAATACCAATCTCAAATCTAAATAGATTCTTTGGAGAAACTTTATTAATATATTGGATTATATCTTGATCTAATAAATCGCCAGTTATTTCAAATTGAAATGAATTGTTATTTTTATGATTTAAAATGATGAAATCAATAAGTTCGATAAAATATTTTTTATTAGCGTTAAATGTACGATCTAAAAACTTAAAGACTCTACCGCCTTTATTAATTAAAATAAGAAGTTGCTTTTTAACCTCTTCAATGTTGAAGAAGCGTACTTTATTATCTAAGCTTGCCATGCAGTAAGCACACTTATACGGGCAACCTCTTGAGGTTTCAATATAGATGATTTTGTTTTTATAATCATCGATTAAATCATAGGCCATTTGTATTTTATCTAAGTCAACATATTTGTCAAAGGTAAAGCCATTTTTATGATATAAATTAGGGACAAGATTAATTTCTATATTTTCCTCAAGATGTTTTAATAATAAATCAAATGCTTCTTCACCTTCATTTTTTATGACATATTGAGCAATTTTGTTTTCAATATAGTAATTAGCATTATAACTGACCTCAGGACCACCTAAAATAATAATTTTATCTTTTAATTTTTTAGCGATAGATTTAACAAGTTCTATATTCCAAATATAACAAGAAAAAGCAATAATATCATAAGTTTGTAATTCATTCACTATTTTACTTAAATCATCCTTGATGGTATATTCAAAAACATCTACTGCATAGCTAGTATTCTTTTGTAATAAGCGTATTGCCATATTTGTATGAATATATTTTGCATTTATTCCTACTAATGCTTTTTTCATATTTATCACCATATGTATTTTATCATAAAGATAAAAATGTGTATAGTTTAATAGGCTAAATTGCGATATCTTGACTTTAAAGATATTTTAATATATAATTTTTTCGAATAGGAGGGAAATACTATGGTATTTGAAAAAATTAAAGCTATCATTCTTGATGGGCTAAATGTTGATGAAGATAAAGTAACAATGGATGCTTTATTTAAAGAAGATTTAGGAGCTGATTCATTAGATGCAGTAGAACTTATCATGAACATTGAAGATGAATTCGGAATTACAGTAGATGAAGAGACTATTAAAACTATGAAATGTGTTGGAGACATCGTTAAATACGTTGAATCTATCATTAAATAAGGGCTTTATAAAGCCTTTTTTCTTTATATTTGTGGTTTTGTATTAATATTAATTTCAATACATTTAAGCTCTTTTCGTTTATCGCTTTTATTTTTTGTATTGAAAATAGGGTATTATTATTATATAATAATTTTATGTTAGTAAAGCAAGTTAACGGAGGGATTACTGTGCAATATAATTTCAAAGATATT
This sequence comes from Anaeroplasmataceae bacterium, assembly GCA_016294165.1. GTDB lineage: Bacteria > Bacillota_I > Bacilli_A > Acholeplasmatales > JAEDCM01 > JAEDCM01. The sequence continues at coordinate 19,586 of JAEDCM010000019.1, read as the reverse complement.
GAGCCAAAATGGCAAGAATATTGGTTAAAAAATAAGACATTTAAAAAGATGAACGATCGCTTTAAGCCTAGATACTATTCATTAGATATGTTCCCTTATCCATCTGCGGCTGGATTACATGTAGGACATATTGAAGGGTACACTGCCAGTGATATCATGGCGCGTTTTAAAAGAATGCAAGGATATAATGTATTACATCCAATGGGATGGGATGCATTTGGATTACCTGCGGAGCAATATGCTTTAAAAACAGGTAATGATCCACGTGAGTTTACATATCGAAATATTGATAATTTTAAACATCAAATCATTCGTGCTGGAATGAGTATCGATTGGGATGTTGAATTTGCGACTGCTGACCGTGACTATTTCAAATGGACACAATGGATTTTTAAACTATTATATGAAAAAGGATTAGCTGAATTAAAAGAGGTTGAAGTTAACTGGTGTAGTGAATTAGGTACCGTTTTAGCTAATGATGAAATCCAAATTAAAAATGGAATTATGGTTTCTGAAAGAGGAGGATATCCTGTAGTAAAGAAACCAATGAAGCAATGGGTTTTAAAAATTACAGAATATGCTGAAAGATTATTAAATGACTTATCATTAGTTGATTGGCCAGAAAATCTAGTGGAGATGCAAAAAAATTGGATTGGGCGTAGTGAAGGTGCTCAAGTTCGATTCAATGTTAAAGATAGCAAGCATTATTTTGATGTGTTTACGACACGTGTTGATACACTATATGGGGCAACATATTGTGTTTTAGCTCCTGAAAATCCAATCGTTTTGGATATTGTAAGTGAAGAAGAATATGAAAGTGTTAAAGAATATATCGCTTATTCAAAAGCAAAAACTGACTTAGACCGTAGTGAATTAAACAAGGATAAGACTGGAGTATTTTTAGGATGCTATGCCATCAATCCTGTAAATGGAAAGGAAATTCCAATTTGGATTGCGGATTACGTTTTAGGATCATATGGAACAGGTGCGGTAATGGCAGTACCTGCGCATGATGAAAGAGATTATGATTTCGCAACAAAATATGGATTAGATATTATTCCGGTTATTGATTGTGATTTATCAAAAGGTGCTTATGTTGGTGATGGATTCCACATTAATAGTGGTATTGCGGATGGATTGAACATTGCGGATGCTAAAGAAAGAATTATTTCATTCCTTGAAAACAATAACATGGGTGAAAGAAAAGTAAACTATAAATTAAGAGATTGGGTATTCTCTAGACAAAGATATTGGGGTGAACCATTCCCTGTTATCTTCTGGGAAGATGGTACAATGTCCTTAGTTGATGATAGTGAATTACCACTTGACTTGCCAGTTATGAAAAATATGAAGCCAAGTGGAACTGGTGAATCACCGTTAGCTAATGCTCATGAATGGTTAACAGTAATTCGTGAGGATGGAGTTAAAGGACGTAGAGAAACTAATACGATGCCACAATTAGCTGGGTCATCATGGTATTTTATTGGATATATTTTAAAATCAAAGGCTGGATTTATTCCTCTTGATAGCGAAGAAGCAAAAGAGGAAATTGCAAAATGGCTTCCTGTTAATCTATATATCGGTGGAACTGAACATGCGGTAGGACATTTATTATATGCCCGTTTCTGGAATAAGGTATTATATGATTGTGGTATTGTTTCTACAGAAGAACCATTCCAAAAATTAGTTAACCAAGGAATGATTCTTGGTAGCGATAATGCCAAAATGTCTAAATCAGCTGGAAATGTTGTAAATCCAGATGACATTATTAAAGATTTTGGAGCCGATACATTACGATTATATGAAATGTTTATGGGGCCTTTAGAAGCTGCTAAACCATGGAGTACAGATAACGTTGAAGGAGCTAAACGCTTCATTGAACGTGTATGTCGTATGTATGAATTTGAAATTGTTGACAATGTGCCTGAATTAGATAAGATTTATCATCAAACAGTATTAAAAGTAACTAATGATTTTGAAAAGTTATGTTTCAATACAGCTATTAGTCAAATGATGATTTTTGTTAATGAGGTTTATAAAGTTAAGAAACTTTCAAAGGAACAAGCATTAGGATTTGTTAAGTTATTAAATCCAATATGTCCACATATTACTGAAGAAATCTATAATGAGGTTTTAGGTGGAAAAGGAACAATCGCTTATGAAGAATGGCCTAAATATGATGTAGAAAAAACACTTGAATCTGATATGAATATTGTTATTCAAGTTAATGGTAAGGTTAGAAGTAAGTTAACTGTTAGCGTTAACTCTGATGAAGAATACATTAAGAATAAAGCATTAGATGATGAATTTGTTAAAAAGAACATCGAGGGATTAACTGTTAGAAAGGTAATCTATGTACCAAAAAAATTAATTAATATTGTTGCCAATTAAGACTGTGAAAGCAGTCTTTTTTGACCAAAAAAGGAGATATTATGATTGTTTTAATTGGCCCTAGTGCATCTGGTAAAACTGAGATAGGTAAAGAATTATCAAAATATGGGTTCAAAAAAATTGTAACCTATACAACAAGAAAAAAGAGATCAAATGAGATAGATGGTATTGATTATCATTTTATTTCCGAGGATGAATTTTATAACAAGAAAAATAATGGTTTTTTCTTTGAAACTACTAAATATAATGGAAATTATTACGGGACATCTAAGGGGGACATAAACGACAATACTTATGTTATTCTAGAGCCAAATGGACTAGATGCATATAAGCATTTAGATCATGTTGTGACCTTTTATATTTATGCGCCAAAGGAAGAGCGAAAACAAAGAATGATTAATCGTCTAGATGATATAAATGACATCAATAGACGTCTTGAAATGGATGAATTATTGTTTAATGTAGGTCTAGGAGATTATAGCATTGACACCAAAAGACATGACGTTAAGAAGTGTGCATTAATTGCGGCAGGAATTCATAATAAAATTGTGAAAAATGGCATTATTAAGGAGTTTTTTGATGATGTATATCAGGAATCTATTCTTAATGATTCAAGGATTGCGACGCGTGGCGTTATACTAAATGATAAAAATGAAGTAGGTATCGTTCATATCAAATGTGAGGATATATTTGGATGCCGTGAGCATTATGAAATTCCTGGTGGAGGATATGAGCCATATGAGGATGCTGAGGGCTGTTTAAGGCGTGAAATTGAAGAAGAATTAGGAGTAACAATTAAGGATTTAAAATATCTAGGAGCAATTAGCTACCGTTATAATGTGATTAAACAATTTAATTTGGATGATGTTTTTATGGCTAGGGTGGAAAAGAAAACTAAAAATTCATTAACCAAAGAAGAAAAAGAATGCTTTGATCGTATTGAATGGATTAATATTTACGAACTTAAGAAATTGCTAGAAAAAGAAAATAAAAACGTTGGAATATTAGTCCAACGTCGTGATTTGTTTATTATTAATTTAGTTTTAGATTATTTGGCATAATCTCCTTGATAGATATTATTTTTTCGCATATATTTATCAATTTCGTTGATGACAATAAATTTCTTTAAACCCCATTTTGGTTCTATTAGAGTTTCTTTATTCGCATCACCAGTTATACGATGAATGATGACATCTTTATCAAGATATTGAAGCTGATTGGCGGTAATCTCTACATATTCCTCTAGTGATAGAATATGAAAGGGTTTTTCTAAATACATTTGTCCTAGCTTTGTGTTTTGGCAAACATAAAGCATATGGATTTTAACACCTTTTATTTTTAAATCATTTACATGCTTAATAGTGTTAATCATATCCTCCTTAGTTTCATAAGGAAGACCATTGATGATGTGGACAACGACACTTAAATTTCTTTTTTGAAGTTTTTTAACCATAGTATCAAATTCCTCTAAAGAATGTCCACGATTAATAAATTTTGCTGTTTTTTCATTAGTGGTTTGTAAGCCTAGTTCGATTTGAACAGGCTTTTTTTTATTTAATTCAGATAGATAATCTAAGCATTCATCAGAAATTGAATCACAACGCGTAGCAATGGAAATTTCTTTGATATTTTCATCTAGGGCTATGGCCTCATCAAATTTTTCTTTAATAACATTGATGGGCGCATAAGTATTGGTATTTGATTGAAAATAAACTATGTAGTGGCAGTCATCCCATTTTTGATTCATAATGGCTTTGATTTGACTAAATTGTTCCTTCAAGGTTTTATTTTTATCCCCAGCAAATTCACCACTACCATTTGAACAATAAATACATCCACCATATCCCTTTTTCCCATCAATATTCGGGCAGGTAAATCCAGCATTTAAGGAAATTTTCGCTATTTTTTTGTGATATTTTTGTTTATAATAATTGTTCAATGTATTATAGTGCTTTTCATTGTTCATTAGGTTCATTTTTATCACCAAAATTATTTTATCATAAATTTAAAAAAATAAGATAAAAAAATGATTTATTATGTTATAATAAAAGAGTATTTGGAAAAAGGAGTTGAAAGAATGATAGAACGTTTTAAAACATGCTTATGCTATCCAAGATTAATCGGGCAATATGTTATTGATCGTAAACGTACTATTTTCTTATATATGGTACTACTGTCTTTGTTATGCTTAGTACCAACATTTATTCACATAGTTAGATATAGTCCGACAAATAATCAAGCAATCTCCAATATTAAATCAGAAATTATGGAGAAGGCGGATGATCTTGAAGGCGGATATATTTTAAATGGGCAATTAAACGTTACTAAGCCAGCAACTTTAACAGTTGGTTCAGTACGAGTTATAATTAACGATAATATTGATCAGGATGATTTATTGTATTCATTTGTTGCAACTTTCAAAGATAACAAGGTTAATATTTATTATAATATGGTTGTTGGATATAGCTTTACATATCAAGAATTAGGATTAGATAATCTGAATTTTAATAGCTTAATTGATAGTACTAGTGAGAACTATATGACAAGTATTCTGAAACTTAAGGGTGCAATAGATATTATTTATGATGAAGTTAGAGATAATTATATTATGGTAGAAATAATTGACACTTATTTAATGCTTGTTTTAGAGTACTTCTTAATTTCTTTATTATTAGCGGTGGTTTTCCGTATGTGGAGAAACATTTCATTTAAGATTATTTTAAAAATTTGTATTTATAGCTTAACAATTACCAATGTTGTAATTCTAATCGGTGAACTTTTTTATTTCGATTGGTTATTCTATGTAGGTGTATTCTTGGGTGCCTTTTATGCTTCAACGGCATTGCGCTCAATTAATATAATAAAAATTGAAGGAAAAGAGTAGGTGAGGGGTTTGAATATTTTTAATGTAGTTCCGCAAAATTTCTTCAATATTCTTGCATCAAAAAACAAGGAAATTTATTATGATTGCTTAAATATTCTTTATGAATTATATGATTCAAAAATGGGATTTGATGTATCGAAGGAGGAAGCTGTTTCCTCATTAGTTGATTATTTTAACAATGATGAAAAGTTTGATGAAGAAGAAGCAATTAATATGACAAGTCGTGAGAGAGCAAATTTTGTATTAGATAAGCTATATCAAACTGGGTGGATTAGTATTGATACTGATAATGATTATAACGATACAGTAAGTTTTAGATACTATGCTTTAACAATTCTTGAGGGGTTTGAAAAAATTTCAACAGTTGAGGATGATGTTACTAATTATGGTGCGTTTGAATACCGTGGATATTTATTTAGTATTTATTCGTTACTAACAAAGACTAGTGAGCAGGATTATGGATTAGTAATTAATCAGGTTTATCGCTTAAGTGCTGAATTTGTTTCAGAGATAAAAAAGATTAATTTAAAACTTAAGGATTACATCTTATCAATCAGTAAAAATACGGAGATTAAGGATTTAATGGAAGTATTAATTGATTATAAAACTCAATTGGTGGACAAGTCATATCAACGTTTAAAAACTTATGATAACGTTGATAGATATAAAAGAAGAATTTTGCAACAGCTTGAGGACATTTTCGGGGATGAGGTCTTAATTAATAAAATTGTCGGGGAATATATGATTGATAAGAACATTGGTTATGAGGAAGCTAATTATCTTGTTGAAAGATCAATCAATGAGACAATTGATATCTTTAATAATCTTGATGATTTAATTGATGAAATTGAATTGAAAAATAAAATTTATGTTAATTCAACAATTACAAAGGTTAAATTCTTATTAAATAATGAGACAGATACATTAGGAAAGCTAAATTATATCTTAAAGTTTATTTCCAAAGGAAATGGATTTACCGATAATAAATTAACAGCCTTTGCGAATGAAATGATTCATATTAGCAATCAAAAGGTGATTAATCAAGCATCATTATATTCACCAAGAATGATTAATCAAAAATTTGAACCACAAAAGCTTGCAGATTTAAATCGTCCGGATCTTGGTGGTTTAACTGATGAGTTTATGAATGCTTATGATTTAGAATATAGTGAACCAAAAATTTTGGCATATGTCGATAAAGCTTTAGACCGCTATCACGAAGTTCGTGCTAGTGAGCTATTTAGAGAGACACCAACTGAGGATTCATTATTAAAGCTTCTATATGTCATTGTATATGGAACAACGAGCGAAAAATATCGTATTATGAAGCTTGATCGAAAATATGAAACAGACACGTTTATACTAAACGATTTTGATATATTAAGGAGATAAGAAGATGGATTTTGTAACATTATACGAAAAATTTAATGATAAAGAAAAGCAAATGTTTTCTGATGTTTGTAATCAATTATTGAACAACTGTTTTTTATCAAAGGATAAGAGGGATACTAAGGAAGCTTATTATTTTGTTTTAAACTATAAGAAGGTTTTCGATGAGTATTTTCAAGTAATTGGTTGGGAGGTAATTGTATCAGTTGATAATGGAGCAATCCAATTAATCAATTTAACAAATAAAAATTTGTTCAAGCTTAAGAAAACAGAAAGTATTATATTAATTTTATTAAGAATTTTATATCAAGAAAAAATTGCACAATTTACTGAGGGAAGTCATGTGACAGTTAAGGTTGACGAAATTCATCAAAAATATGATACTCTAGAATATAAAAAGAAAATCTTTAAAACTGATTTAGTAGCAATATTGCGTATGTTTAGAAGATTTAATTTAATTGAACCACAGGGTGATGTAACTAAGGGATCTTGTGATGTTATCATTTTCCCAACAATACTTTTAGCAATCAATAGCTTAGATATTGATAACCTATATAATTTACTACAAAGTTATGAGGCTAAGGGAGGTGCTAGCGATGAAGAAGCTAACTAAGATCAGATTAATCAATTGGCATTATTTTGCGAATGAAACTATCGAAGTAAAAAATGATGTTTTACTAACTGGTCAAAATGCAACTGGTAAATCAACAATCATGGATGCCATTCAATATGTTTTAACAGCTGGAGAACAAAACTTTAATATGGCTGCCCATGACCATGGTAATCGTAACCTTCGAGGATATATTTGCTGTAAACTAGGTTTAGATAATCAAGAATATTTAAGAAATGGTGATGTTTCATCACACATTGCTTTAGAATTCTTTGACACATTAACAAATCAATATACAACTATTGGTACCGTTTTAGATTACAAATCAAGCATTGATACTGTAAAATTTGTTTTCTATCAAACACCATTACAAATGGTTGATGAGATGTTTATCAAGGATGGAGTAATCCTATCTGGTACGGGAATTAAGGAAACTGGATTAATTCATGATATTTATACTACTAAACGTGATGCAAAAATTGCTTTTAGAAATTTTTATGGTCCAGTAAATGAGAGATTCTTTACTTTAATTCAAAAGGCGTTAGCGTTTAAGCCAATCAATAATGTTAAGGATTTCATCTATCAATATTTACTAGAGGAAAAGAAAATTGATGTTGAAACTATTCAAGATTCAATTAGAATGTATAAGGATTTAGAAAGAACATTAAAGGTAATAAAACGTAAGATTAATGATCTTTCAGAATTAAACAGAATTGCTAGTGAGATTAAATTAAGAAATGAGAAGTCAACAATCCACGATTTATTAATTAAATTAGTTGGTATTGAAGAATTACAAAATAAAGCGGACAAGCTTAAACAGGATTTAAAGAAGGTTATTGCTAAACGTGATGATCAATTAGAAATTATCAAGGATTTAGAGAATACTATTCGTATCTATGATGAGAAGAGCAAGATTTTATATAGTAATTTAATTAGCAATGATGCTTTCAAGAATAAAGAACAATTACAGGGTCAAATTGACCGTATGAAATCGGAACTTCAAATCGCGGAAAACAAAAAACAAAAGTATTTATCACAAGTTATTGCGAATAATACAATGCTAGATGCTTACATTGCTAGAAATGATTTTAAGGCTTATAAACAATTAAGAAATTTACCGCTATCTGAATTATCTGATCTTAATTATAATGATTTAAAATCAAAAGTTTTAGAGATTTCAACACAATTACAAAATCGTGTTGAAGACCTATATGAGGATTTAGGACAATTAAGAATGACTAAAAAGGAATTAGGTCGTAAATATGATATGGCAGTTCAAACAATTAAAGCTTTAGAGGGACGCCAATTAAGATATAATCCAAATGTCATTGCCTTACGTGATGCGATTAATGATGCTTTTGTGAAAAACGGAATTGATGCTCGTGTAGGAATTTTAGCAGAGTTGCTTGAGATTTCAGACTTATCATGGAGCGATGCAATTGAAAATTATTTAGCTGCTCAAAGATTCACATTGATTGTTGAACCTGCATATTTTGATTTTGCATTGGATGTTTTTGATGAAATCAAGTCTAAACGTCAAATCTATGGTGTTGGTTTAGTTAACACTAAGAAAATGGTTGGATATGATAAGTGTGATGATAACACACTTGCAAGCTTAATAACAAGTAATAATATTTATGCTAAGCGCTATATTAATATGGTTTTAGGTCATGTAATGTGCGCAAGCAGCACTCGTGATTTAGAGAATTATCGTACAGCTATCACAAAGGATTCAGTTGTTTATAACAATTATACTGTAAGACAATTAAATACGCATATTGATAAACCATTTATTGGTCGTGATGCGATCAAAATGCAATTACCAAAATATCAAGCTGAGGAAAGAAAAATCCATGGTGAATATGTGGAAATTGATGCTTCAATTCGTAAGATTGAAGAGGAAATCAATGTTGTTTCTCGTTTGAATTTAAAACAAATTGTTGAGGGTATGTCAAGTGTATTAGCTGTTAAGACCCAAAATAATATTATCAAGGATTTAACTACTAAGCGTGCAGTTAAGACCGATACTACTGGAGAGGCTGCTTCAATTCAAAAGGAATATGAGGCTGTAAGTGATAAGCTAAAGGATTTAAACTCTCAATTATTAAAGGCTCATGAGGAATTAGGACGCATTGGTGGAGAAATCACTAATTTAGAAAATGCTATTTTAGCATTTGAAAACCAAGTAATCGAATATCAAGAGGTATTTACAAAAATAAAGATGGAAAATATCGCTCTTGAAAATCAAGTTTATAGTATTTATGTTGAGGATGCTAAGACTTATAAAACATCTGAATTATTCAATAAATACAATAAGGAACAAGAATCTAACCTTAAAGCTATCAGTAACTTCGAAGATGAGTTAAAAGCTAAGCAATTAGCTTATAATAGCGAGTATAACTTCTTAGGTACATTAGGATTTGCAAATATGGAGACATATTATAATGAATATGATCGTTTAGTAAGAAGCAATCTAATTGAGTATGAGGATAAGGTAAGAGCAGCTAGAGAGGATACTGAAAGAATCTTTAAAGAGGATTTTATTGCTAAATTAAGAAGTAATATTCTTGCGGCTCAGGATGGAGTTAGAAAGATTAATCAAGCATTACAAACAACAAAATTTGGTGATGAGTGCTATGAATTTATTTTCCCTAAAGCTAAAGAATTTGAAGGAATTTATGATATGGTAATGTCCGAAAATGAGGATGTCAATGGGCCAATCGTTACTCCTGAATTTGAAATGAAATATAACCAAGAAATGGCAATGTTATTTGATACCTTAAGTGTTGATGAAATCAATAGTGAGGGTGTAATTAACAAGTATACTGATTATCGTACATATATGGATTATGATATAAAAATCATCAATTCAAATGGTGAGGTAGCGATGTTCTCAAAGATTTTAAAGGAAAAATCAGGAGGAGAAACTCAGGTACCATTCTATGTATCAATTATTGCATCATTTGTTCAAATGTATTCAAATGCTCGTTCATCAATTGGATTGATCATGTTTGATGAGGCCTTCGATAAGATGGACTCAACTCGTATTGCACGTATGATGGAATTTGTTAGAGATTTAGATTTACAATTAATCATTGCTGCAACACCTCAGAAACTATATCCAATTACTAATTATGTAGATACAACATTAATTATTTTCCGTGATGGAAGACAAAGTTATGTTGTGCCAAAGGTAAATAAATAGTTATTTATCCCCTAAAATATTTTAGGGGATAATTTTTTTATGAAAACACCTTTCATACTATTATTTTTTAAGAATATATGTTATACTTTTTTATAGGTGAATTAAGATGAACACAAAATTTGAATTGTTTTTGAATCAAATTGAAATTGCGAATAAAAAAAATTTAAACGACACTATTTTAGATAGTGTTTTTGCTCATGAGAAGGAAAAGAAATGGGTTTTAAATTTTAATCTTCCTAGTGTTTTTTCACCTAAAGAAATTGCAGATTTTTTATCAAAGGTTGATTTATTACTTAAACCGGATTTTATAAATGAGTTAATTGTTAATATTAAATATGTGGATAAATTCTTAGATAACATTGACATGATGGAATATTGGGATTTAGTCGTATCAGATTTAATTAATAAAAGAGCCCGTTTTACTATTTTAAAAAGCTTTAACGTTACCTATAAGGATAATGAATACACAATAAATGTGGCTAAGGATGAGGCGCATTTATCACGTTATGAGTCATTGATTGCCGATGAGTTTAAAAAATATGGATTAGAGGTTAGTGTTAAATTTGTTGTTTGTGATGATTTAAGATTGATTTCTGAGGAGATTGATGAAAACATCAGCAATAATGTTCGCACTCTTGAGGAAATGGTTAAGAAGCAGGAATTAGAGGCAGCTACTGAAAAGAAGCCTGTTAAAATTGGTAAATTTCAATACAAAAAGGATATCACTAAGGATGAACCGGTGGATATTAAAAATATACCGGTTGATCAATTAGGATTAGAGGATTATGCTCATAATGTTGATGTTCCAATCTTTACAATCTTAGGTCAAGTTTTTGAATTAGAAATGAAAAAGATGCCTAAGGCTAAGAGGGAGAACACCCATTTATTTACATGTAAAATAACTGATAATACGGATTCAATTCTTGTCAAAAGATTTGCGTTTGCGGATAATGAATTAGAGGTTTTAAATCAAATTAAGGTTGGAAGCTTTATTAAGGTTAATGGTAGAGCTACCTATGATACCTTTATTAAGGATATTGTAATTAATGCGGATGCAATTTTGATTGTTGATAAGCCAAGCGAAAAAAACAATCGAGATGATAAGTCTACTAAAAAAAGAGTAGAGCTTCATGCCCACACTATTATGAGTGCAATGGATAGTATTGCGAATGTTGACGATTTGATTGGCTTAACTGAAAAATGGGGTCATAAGGCCATTGCCATCACTGATCATGATTGTGTTTATTCCTTCCCAGATATCGCCAAGGCTTGTAAGGGAAAAGAAATAAAACCAATTTATGGTGCGGAGCTATCAATGGTTGATGAGGATTCATATTACATCGCTTTTGATAAGCGTGATATTCCTTTAAGAAATGCTTCATATGTTATTTTTGATATTGAGACAACCGGACTTTCAACTGATTATGATGAAATCATTGAAATTGGTGCATATAAATATATCAATGGGCAAATGGTTGATGTGTTTGAGGAGTTCATTAAACCAAGCATGCCACTTACAAAATTTACAACTGATTTAACTGGAATCACCGATGATATGCTTAGAAGTGCTAGTGGTGCAGAAGTAATCATTCCTAGATTTTATGAGTTTTGCCAAGATTCTATTTTAGTAGCACATAATGCGAACTTTGATATTGGACATATTTATGCTAATTTTGATAAATTGAATATTAAGTATGAGAAATTCCCAGCAATTGATACAATGACCTTAGCACGTGCGTTATATTTTGAACAAATGAAGTTTTTTGGGTTAGATCCATTAGTACGCTTCCTAAAGGTTAAATTAGAAAACCATCACCGTGCGACTGATGATGCGATGGCAACTGCTAAATGCTTTTTGATTATGCTAGATGAGGTTTATCGTAGAGGAGTTTCTAATTATCAGGATTTTGATAAACTTCATGAGGATGTTTATAAAAAAGTTCATCCATATCATGTAACAGCACTTGTTAAGAATCAAACGGGATATCGTAATTTATTTAAGATCATAAGTGATGAGTTAACAACTCATTTATATAAAGGGCCTCGTGCTCTTAAATCGGTTATTAGCCAAAACCGTGAGGGCTTATTAATTGGTAGTGCTTGTTGTAATGGAGAAGTATTTGAGACTGCTTTAAATAAGAGCTACGAGGAATTACTTGCTAAAATTGATTTCTATGATTATATTGAGGTTCAACCGCCAAGTGTTTATGCCCATTTAAAATTAAACACTTACCAGGATGGTGATTATATCATCAATACAACCATTGAAAAAATTATCAAAGCAGCTAAGGAAAAGAATAAAATTGTTGTGGCAACAGGTGATGTTCATTATATTAATCCAGAGGATCAAATGCTTCGTGATGTTTATTTAAGAACCCCATCCGTTGGAGGTGGAAGACATACCTTGGCTAAGTTTCCAAGCACAACAAGACAACATTTTAGAACAACTGATGAGATGATTATTGAGTTTTCTTTTTTAAACAAGGATTTAGTTCATGAAATTGTTATTGATAATACTAATCTAATCAATGATATGATTGAAAATGTTAGTGTTTTTCCTAAGGGATTATTTGCGCCTGCGGATGATGAGTTCAAGGATTCATTAGGTGTTCCTTCAATTGAAGAGGAATTAAAGCGTATGGTTAATGAGAATGTTCATGCCCTATATGGTGCTGAATTGCCAGAAATCGTTAGTGAGCGTTTGAATAAAGAGCTAAATAGCATCATTAACAATAAATTCTCATCTGTTTATTATATGTCGCATTTGCTTGTTAAAAAGTCATTAGATGATGGATATCTAGTAGGAAGCCGTGGTTCAGTTGGTTCAAGTTTTGTAGCAACCATGATGAATATTACTGAGGTTAATCCTTTATCTCCACATTATAGATGCCCTAGATGTCAATTCTCATCATTTAAAATGAATGATGAAGAAAAGAAAAAATATGGTGTTCGCAAAATTGAGGAAAGATTACAGGTTTGCCTTGATTATGCGGAATCAGGATATGATTTACCTGATGCTAAGTGTCCATGTTGTGGAGCTAATTTAGTTAAAGATGGTCACGATATTCCGTTTGAAACCTTCCTTGGATTTAAGGGAGATAAGGTTCCGGATATCGACCTTAACTTCTCAGGTGAATATCAGCCTAAGGCACATGATTATATTCGCAGTGTAATGGGATATGATTATGCTTATCGTGCAGGAACAATTGCAACTGTGGCTGAAAAGACTGCATTTGGCTTTGTTGATGGATATTTCAAGGATAATAACATCATGAAGCGCCGTGCAGAAATTGAAAGAATCGCGAAAAAGGTTGAGGGTGTTAGACGCTCGACAGGTCAACATCCAGGAGGAATTGTTGTTGTTCCATCAAGAATTGAAATTTTTGATGTAACCCCTATTCAATATCCGGCGGATGATTCAACAAACAGCTTTAGAACAACCCACTTTGATTATCACTCATTTGAGTCTAATTTGTTGAAATTAGACATTCTTGGGCATGATGATCCAACATTAATAAAATTCCTAATGCAATATGTCTATGCTCACCCGGAGGAATTCCCATTTAATGATGCTCGAAATATTCCAGTTGATGATAAGGAAGTTTTAAAATTATTCAGTGGGACTGAGGTTTTAGGAGTTACTCCTAATGATATTATGAGTGAGGTAGCTAGCTATGCAGTGCCAGAGTTTGGAACAGATTTTGTTCGCCAAATGCTTGTGGATACGAAGCCAAAAACATTTGCGGAATTAGTAAAAATTTCTGGTTTATCACATGGAACCGATGTTTGGTTAAATAATGCACAAATGCTTGTTTTAGGTAATAAGCCGGAATTAGGCAAGGTTGAGTTTAAAGAAGTAATCGGATGTCGTGATGATATTATGGTATATTTAATGTATCAAGGTCTTGAGCCAGCTAAGGCTTTTGAAATAATGGAATTCGTTCGTAAGGGTAAGGCTAGTGGAAATCCTGAAAAGTGGAAGGAATATGAGGAATATATGCGTAGTAAGCGTGTTCCAGAGTGGTATATTTGGTCATGTGGTCAGATTAAATACATGTTTCCAAAGGCGCATGCGACAGCTTATGTTCTGATGGCTTTAAGAATTGCATGGTTTAAGGTTCATAAGCCAATATTATTCTATTGTGCATATTTTTCTAAGCGTGCTGATACCTTTGATATTGAGGTAATGTGTAGTTCTGCCAATGGAATAAAAAATAAGATCAATGAGCTTAAAAATGGCAATACGACATTATCAGCTGCTAAGGCGGATGATTTACTAACATGCTTATATGTGGCATTAGAGATGGTTCAAAGAGGATTCTCCTTCAAGGTTCCTGATTTAAATATCAGTAAGGCTAGTGAGTTTGTAATTGATGATAAGTCTTTAATTTTCCCTTTTGGAGCTATTGATGGTATGGGTCCTGCAGCGGCGGAGAGTATTGTTGAGGCTCGCGAGAATAAGCTGTTTACTTCAAAAGAGGATTTTGCTTCTCGTACAAAAACTAATAAAACAGTTATTGAAAAGATGGACTCCTTTGGCATTTTTAGTGGTTTAAAAGATAATGAGGAAAAGCAAGAATATGATTTATTTGCATTTTCTGATTAATATGATATAATGTTATATTGAAGGAGGGATAGATAGAATGAATGAAAGAAAAGGTAATCCAATGTTTTCATCTATTCAAGTAAATGACACAGAAGATTATTCAAGTAGTTATGCTGCAACTTATACCGGAGTATCAATTAAAACTTTTATCCTTTTAGGATTAGTAGTATTATTTGGAGTTATTGGTGTTGTAGCTATTCCAGTAAATGCTTTATTTGCAATGATAATTATTTCACCAATTGTATGTTTGATTAGTGCATTAGTGGGATATCGTGTTCCATCAGCAGCAATGATTTGTGGTATTTTATATGCTATTTTCCAAGGTGTTACTTTAGGAGTTACAACTGCAATTGTTGATGCAGCATTCCCAGGAATCGCATCTAGTGCAATTATTGCGACAATTGCGACATTTACAGTTATGTTATTCTTATATGTAACTGGAGTAATTCGTGCTAGTTCAAAGTTTAGAGCATTTATTTATACAGCATTATTATCAATTTTACTTGTAAATCTAGTAATTTTATTTACATCTTTATTCACATCAGCACTTGTAGATGTGTTCTATGGTAATGGAGCATTTGCATTGATTATTGCAGTTGCTGTTGTTGTAATTGCTGCATTAAGCTTAATTGTGGATTTTGCTAATGTAACTAACTTGGTAGAAGGTGGATTTGATAAGAGATATGAGTGGACATGTGCATTAGGCTTAATGGTGTCAATCATTTACTTATACATCCAAATATTAAGAGTTTTAATGATTATTGCTTCTAGAGCAAATAAAGATTAAACTTTAAGTCTAGTTTCGACTAGGCTTTATTTTTTTAAAATAATTTGTTATAATCATTATGAGCATCGGAGGTGTTATAATGAAAAGACAAGAATTATATGAAGAATTAGATACTTTAGATTTGACAGATGAAGAAAAAAAGCTAATGAGATTAAGCATTCAAAAGATTCGCCAGCTAAACATGACTAAGGAACAAATCTATGATTCAGCGATGGAGTTTGCGGAAAATGGATGCCCTAAGCTTTCAGAATATTTTATGAATGAGGCTATTAGAAGAGGTTTAGTTTTAGAAAAAAATGCAAATTAGTTTTATGCCCTACCTATTAGTATGATTTATTAATATATTAATAAGGAGAGGGGGATCATTATGAATAATATGTATCAAAATTATCAAAACATGGGATATATGGGTTCAAATAATTGTTGTGGGCCAAAGGACACTTGTCAAGTTATAAATAAGTGTTTTGTAGAAGAAGTTCCGCATTATTATAATTGCCACACACATGTTGTAAACACTTGTGTAAGAAAGCATATCTATATTCCAAAATATAGCTGTAGTGAAGAAACAGTTTATGTTGATCAATGTTAAGAATACCCTAGCAAAATGCTAGGGCTTTATTTATAAATGGCTTTTTTAAGCCTTTTTTTGTTTTTTAAACATAGTATGATTTGAATTCTTATAAAATTATACTTACAAAAATACCCAAAAAATGGTATAATAATATTAAAGAGATTATAGGAGGTGACCTTATGAGTTTTCAAATTAAAGATTTAGTTGTTCATCGTATACATGGTTTATGTGAAATTGCTGAAGTAATTATGAATGATGATAGAGAATTTTATAGGGTTACGCCATTAAGAGATTCTAGAATTACCATTTATGTGCCAATAGGTGCTAATACTGAAATTATAAGAAAACCCCTTGATAAAGAAGAGGCAATGGAGGTTTTAAATTATATCAAAGAATTAGATGTAGATTTAAGTTTAACTTGCAAAAAAAGAAGAGAGGTTTGTAGTAAAAAGGTTGGAAGTAACAATCCTTATGATTTAGCGTTTTTAGTTAAAACCTTGACATATTATAAAAATGAACGTAAGTCAAAGCAATTAAGCTTCAGTGATACAGATAATCAAATTCTTGATAAAGCTTTAGAAACATTAGTAGATGAGTTCAATATTTCTTTTAATTCTAATAAAGAAGAAACAATAAATAGTATTAACAATTGTTTAATATAGAACCGCATACTCATTGATTTATGAGTTAGGTTCTTTTTTTATTGTTGCTTTTATATGGAAAAGTTTAAAGTGTACTTTTTAAAATACAACATCAGAATAATCTTTTATAAGGCTATTTTTTGTCATTTGCACATATAATTACATAGGTGATTATAGTGTATTTATTAGGTTTAAAAAAAAGAGTAGTTTTAATTTTTTTATTGATGATTTTTTCGTTTATTCTTTTGTTAATTAGGGTTGGATATATTCAAATTTTTATGGGTAATAGAATTAATAATATGGCCTATGAATTATGGAGTAAGGATATACCCATTGATTCAGTACGAGGAAATATTTATGATCGAAATGGGAATTTACTTGTTGGAAATAAATTGAGTCCTTCCGTTGCGGTTATCCCCAGACAAATAAAGGATAAAGATGCTGTTGCATATTTCTTATCAAACACCTTAGGTGTTAGTAGAGATAGTATATATGATCATTTGAATAAAAATGTAAGTATTGAATTAATTAAACCTGAAGGGAGAAAAATTACATCAGATATTGCTAATAAAATAAGTAAAGCAAATATTATGGGTGTATATGTTGTTGGAGATACTGTTAGATATTATCCATATAAATCATTATTAGCTAGCGTGTTAGGATTTTGTGGAATTGATAATCAAGGAATTGCTGGTATTGAAAATATATATGATAGTTATTTAAAGGGTAATAAAGGAGCTTTAAAAATATACACTGATGCCAAAGGAAATCTATTAGGAAATATTCCAGGAGTCTATGAAGGATCAGTGCCAGGAATGGATTTATATTTAACCATTGATTTAGAAATCCAATTAACGATTGAAAGAGTGATAGAAGAAGCTGTTAATCGATATAATCCTGAACAAATGCTTGTTTTGTCAACTAATCCTAAGACAGGTGAAATCTTAGGAATGGGTTCATATCCAACCTTTGATCCAGAAAATTATCAAGAATATCCTCAAGAGATTTATAATAGAAATCTCCCCATTTGGATGAGCTATGAGCCTGGATCAACTTTTAAGATTTTGACTTTTGCTGCAGGATTAGAAGAAGGGGTTATTAGCCTTGATGAGCCGTTTTTCTGTTCTGGTTATAAAATTGTTGAGGATAGGAGAATTAAGGATTGGAAAGCTGGAGGACATGGTTCTCAAACTTTTTTACAAGTATTACAAAATTCATGTAATCTTCTGGTGAATACAGGAACACATTTAAGTTTATTGAGAACCCTTTAAATTCTATAAAACAAATTACCAAGATTGATGTTAATACTAATGCTATTAGAAAAATAAATGATGAAATGGAAGATGCTCAAAAAGAATTTAGTAAGTTATTTCAAAATAATGAAAAGGACTATAACTAATGAAAGATAAATTAATTAATAGTATTGTTGCTGATATGAATAATTACCTAAATAATTATCAACTAGAACAATTAAAAAAGAATCTTACTTGTACACTTTGTAATATAGATTTTATTGAAAAAGAAAAAGCCTTAAATAATAATATTGATTATAATGGACTTTTTTTATCATCTAAGAAATTAGAGGGTTGTTCTCCTAGAACAATAGATTATTATAGTAAAACCATTAATGATATGTTAAATAAAATAGATAAGAATGTAAAATTGATCGATACCAATGATTTAAGAGAATATCTAGTAAGTTATCAATCAATCAATGATTGTGGAAATGTTACGATAGATAATATAAGGAGAATATTATCTAGTTTTTTTTCTTGGCTAGAAAGTGAAGACTATATTCTAAAAAGTCCTATTCGTAGAATTCATAGAATTAAAACTCAAACAATAATAAAGGAAACATATAGCGATGAAAATATTGAAAAATTAAGAGATGGGTGTAAAACTATTAGGGACCTAGCATTAGTTGATTTCTTATCTTCTACTGGAGTAAGGGTCGGGGAACTTGTAAATTTAAATATTGATGATATAGATTTTATTAATCAATCTTGTGTAGTTTTAGGTAAAGGAAACAAAGAACGAGAGGTGTATTTTGATGCTAAAACAAAATTACATTTAGAAAAATATCTTAGTAATAGAAATGATGATAATCCAGCATTATTTGTTTCATTGTTGAAACCATATAATAGGCTAAATATTTCTGGTGTTGAAATAAGGCTTAGAAATTTAGGTGAAAGACTTAATTTACCAAGAGTACATCCCCATAAATTTAGAAGAACTTTAGCGACAAGGGCAATAGATAAAGGTATGCCAATAGAACAAGTTCAACAACTTTTAGGACATACGAAAATAGATACTACTTTACATTATGCTAAGGTAAATCAGGCAAATGTTAAAGTATCCCACCATAGATTTATTTGTTAAATAATTAAATAATTAAAAGTTAAATTAGACTATTCTTGATTCAAAAAAAATGATATAATAGAAGCTGGAAGAAAAATAGTAATTTGTAAAGGAGGTATTTATGGGAATAGAACATTCGCAAAA
>JAEDCM010000018.1 GCA_016294165.1 Anaeroplasmataceae bacterium | reverse complement strand
TATATCATAATAACCTAGAGATTTTTATATCTTATTTATTTTTTACATGAGGGAATAATAGTATATCACGGATAGAAGTAGAATTTGTAATTAACATTACTAATCTATCAACACCAATTCCGATTCCTCCACATGGTGGCATACCATATTCAAGAGCTTCAACGAAATCAACGTCCATTTCGCTTGCTTCATCATTTCCTAATTCCTTTTCCTCTAATTGTTTTAAGAATCTTTCTCTTTGATCAATTGGATCATTTAATTCACTGAAGGCGTTAGCATATTCCTTTCCATCAATGAATAATTCAAAACGATCAGTAAATCGTGGATCCTTATCATTCTTTTTCGCAAGAGGAGAAATTTCGATTGGATGTCCATATACTAATGTAGGTTGGATTAATGTTTCTTCAACATATTTTTCAAAGAAAGCATTAATAATATGTCCTACACCTGTGAAATGTTTAGGAACATCAATATGATGCTCTTTAGCAAGAGCACTTGCTTCTTCAAAAGTCATTTCTTTAAAGAAGTCTACACCACATGTTTGCTTTATTCCATCAACCATGTGTAATCTTTTCCATCCTTTGGCAACATTGATAATCTTATCACCTTTTTGGATATCTGTTGTACCTAGAACCTCTGTTGCAACGTATGCGAATAAATCTTCAACTAAATCCATCATACCTTCCATATCTGAATATGCAAGATAAGCTTCAACAGTAGTAAATTCAGGATTATGAGTGGCATCCATACCTTCATTTCTAAATAATCTACCAATTTCATAAACGGCTTCTAACCCACCAACAATTAATCTCTTAAGTGGCAATTCCGTTGCAATTCTTAAGTAGAATGGCATATCTAATGTGTTATGATGTGTAACAAATGGTCGAGCTGCAGCCCCACCTAAAATTGGTTGAAGAATTGGAGTTTCAACCTCAAGGAATCCACGATTATCAAAGAATCTTTGGATTGCGCGGATGATTTTAGGTCTAGTTAGAGCAATTCTTTTTGAATCCTGATTCATAATTAAATCAACATATCTACGGCGTCTAGCCTCTTCAACATCTTGAAGACCATGGAATTTTTCAGGTAGAGGGCGTAGAGCCTTTGAAAGGTGAATATATTGGCTAGATTTGATACTTAATGCGCCTGTGTTTGTGATAAATACCTCTCCAACAATCCCAATGATATCACCAATATCTGAAGCTTTGAAGATTTCATATGCTTCCTCACCAACATGATCTTGTCTTACGTAGATTTGAATATTTCCTTCTTTATCTTGAATGTTCATAAAACCGGCTTTTCCTTGACGTCGTTTAGTCATAATACGGCCAGCAATTTTTACAACACGATTCATTCCTTCAACAATTGATTTATTTTGTTCTAATAAAGCAGGATTAGCTTCGGCTTCTTCTTTAGTTAAAGTATATTTTGAAAATTCAGTAATAATCTTTTTTGTATCTGAGTTTCTATCGAAACGTTTACCGAATGGATCGATTCCCATTTCTTTTAGTTTTTCCATTTTTTCACGACGGATGATTTCTTGTTCTGTTAATTTTAATTCCATTAGGAGCACCTCCATAAATTTTTACTTATATATTATATCATAATAAAAAAAAAATAACACAATAATGTATTATTTTTTCTTTTTATTTAATGGTTTAAGCAAAAAAACAACCATGTTTTTAATTTTTTTTAAAATATTTAGTACTTTTATTAAGTAATAATCTATGATTATTAACCCATCATTACTAAATTTTAGAAGATAAGTATAATAAAAATAGAAACCAAACACTATAAATATCAGGGTATAAAAGTAGAAGTGCCCAAATGATAGCTTATTATAAATTATTGATAAGTATATACCATAAAGAACAAATAACAGGGTATCGGATATTTTGCTTAGGATTTTATTTTTAATATAATGCTTTTTTATATGATAAGTAAAACCAATGCTTATTCCGTATAAAATACAGATGAGAAGAAGAAAGTATTGGTCTAAAATACTCATTTAAAAAGCTTATTTAGTATACTTGGTTTCTTTTCAATTGAAGTAACCTTATCTAAATATTTCATTCCATTGATTTGACCTTTAATTAGTAGTTCACCAATATCTAGTTTTAATGATGTCATTTCTAAATTATCTCCTGTAATGCTTAATGGTCCTAAAACCGTATGAAGAATAAATTCTTTTTCGTTTAAGCTTTCAATCCGTTTAACACCTGAAACCTCAACTGTCTCTCGATTTTTTAATACTAAATTATGGTTAGCAAAATCTAATTTTTCTTCCATATTATTCACCTCAATAAATATATATGTAATATTTAAAAAAGTATAACAAAAAATGGTGCTTAATTAGCACCATTTATTCGTTCTTCACTTATTAATTCATACATTAATTCACTATCGGTTTTTTTAGTAGAATCAATAATATTTAAAACCTTTATTGTGACTAGCTTATTCCCAAATCTAATTTTAATAATATCGTTAATATTAATATTAGTGCTTGGTTTGGCTATTTTATCATTAACTAAAATACGATCATTATCTGAAACTTCTTTAGCAACAGTACGTCTTTTAATTAAACGAGAAACCTTAAGATATTTATCTAATCTCATTAGTTGTTTTCCTCATCATTTTTTATATCAGTAGTTCCTTCTTGTTCAATCACTTGTTCTTTAACTTCCATTTTTTCTTGGATTTCAGCTTGATCAGCTTTTTTCTTATCTTCCCACCATTTAAGAGTGTTTGTCTCAACAATTTCGTAGATATCTTGTTTTGTCAATGTTTCAATTTCTAATAGATAGTAAGCAATTCTTTCTAGAAGAGTTTTATTTTCAGTTAAGACTTCTTTAGCACGTGTATAGCATGCTTGAATAATTTTCTTAACTTCACCATCAATTTCATGAGCAACAGCATCAGAGAAGTTCTTTTCATTTAAGTAATCTCTTCCTAAGAAGACAGAACCACCATTGTGTTCAAATTGAATTGGACCTAAATCGCTCATACCATATTCAGTAACCATTGCACGGGCAATCTTTGTGGCTTGTTGGAAGTCATTATGAGCGCCAGTTGACATTTCATTATACATGATTTCTTCGGCACATCTTCCTCCAAGTAAACCAGTAATACGGTCTAATAAGCTTTGTTTAGTTTCTAAGAATGTGTCATGCTCCGGCATCATTAACGCATATCCACCTGCTTGACCACGTGGAACAATAGTAACCTTTTGAACGATATTTGCATTATCAAGTTTAACACCGATAACCGCATGACCTGCTTCATGATGAGCTACTAATAAGCGTTCTTTAGCTGTAAATTTACGAGATTTTTTAGCAGGACCCATCATAACTCTATCAACAGCTTCATCGATATCTTTAATTTCAATAACTTTACGATTAGCTCGAGCTGCAAGAAGAGCAGCTTCATTTAATAGATTTTCAATTTCAGCTCCTGAGAATCCTGGAATTCTTTGAGCGATTTCTGAGAATACAACATTTGGTGCAAATAGTTTATTGCGAGCGTGAACCTTAAGGATTGCTTCACGTCCAAGAACATCAGGATTAGAAATAGTAATTTGTCTATCAAAACGTCCTGGTCTTAATAGAGCTGGGTCTAAGATGTCAGGTCGGTTTGTTGCGGCCATGATGATAATACCTGAATTATTTCCAAATCCATCCATTTCAACTAGTAATTGGTTTAGTGTTTGTTCACGTTCATCGTGTCCACCACCAAGACCAGTACCACGTTGACGTCCTACGGCATCAATTTCATCAATAAAGATGATACATGGTGAGTTTTCTTTTGCAACCTTGAATAAATCTCTAACTCTTGATGCTCCAACTCCGACAAACATTTCTACGAAGTCAGAACCACTAATACTGAAGAAAGGAACATTGGCTTCACCAGAAACGGCCTTAGCCAATAGAGTTTTACCAGTACCTGGCCCACCAAATAGAAGAATACCCTTTGGAATTCTTGCTCCAATTTCTACATACTTTCTTGGATTTTTTAAGAAATCAATAATTTCCTCTAATTCTTGTTTTTCTTCATCGCATCCAGCTACATCCTTAAATGTAACAGTCTTTTCACGAGAAAGACGGGCACGGTTTTTACCGAAATCAAAGGCCTTATTATTACCACCAGCACTTGATTTCATTAAGATAATAAAGATAACAACAATTGCGACTAGCGGAAGCAAAGAAAGAATAATATTCAACCAGTTATTATTGCTTGCAGGGACAGTTTGATATTTAATTGTACCATCAGAAACAATTAAATCATGAAATTCAGTAGCGAAAATTGTACGGTCAATGTATAATTCATAAGCTACTTCGTTACCTTGTGAATCCACATAAGTACCATATACATAGTATAAGTATGAGTTGTTTCCTGTCGCAGGCTTCACATTTACTGTTTTGATATCAACTTCAGTTGAAACTGTTAAATAGTTTTTAAATTCTGTAACTTTTAAATTATCTTTTTTAGATCCTCCTCTAAATATGGCAAATAAGCATCCGATAATGATTAAAGCTACAATAATATACATTCCAAGTCCATTTTTAGCAGGAGCGGAATTTCTTTGTGGTTGTTTATTCATCCACATCACCTCTTTCATAAATTTCTGGTTTTAATACTCCGATGTAAGGAAGGTTACGATAATATTCATTGTAATCTAAACCAAATCCAACAACGAATTCCTTTGGAACTAACGTTCCTACGTATTTAGGATTAAAATCGATAACACGCCCTTCAGGCTTATCAAGTAGAGTTGCGACTTCAATTGATTTAGCCCCTCTAATTTTTAATAGCTCACAAATAGTGCTTAATGTGTTTCCGGTATCAACGATATCTTCAACGATGATCACATCGCGCCCTGAGACACTTGAGTCTAAATCTTTTTTAATTTTTACATCACCAATTGTATTGATTGTTCCATGATAGCTTGATGCTACCATAAAGTCCATTTCTATTTTAATTGTGATATATTTAGTTAGCTCAGCCATGAAAGGAACACAACCTTTTAATAGTCCGACTACAAGTGGAGTTTTACCTTCATAATCACGACTGATTTCTTCACCAAGTCTCTTACACATTGCTTTTATTTCTTCTTCAGATACTAATACTTTTAAAATATCATTCTTCATTATTATTCTCCTTTATGTAAATAATATAAATCGGATTTACGACATCTTTAGGTCCTTTAATGATTCCCGGAATTCCAAGAATAGAAGAACTATCTAAGACGATTGGGATGCGGTTTCTTTCATCTAGTGGTGTTTTATTATCAATAAAGAAATCCTTAAGTTTTTTCTTTCCATATTTGAAGGTGAAAAAATCACCATCTCTCCTATTCCTTATTTTTAAAGGAAATCTTATATCATTATAACATAATCTCAAATAAATTTCTTCATTTTTTGGAATATTTCTTGTTATTTTTATTTTATCATTATATGGTGTTGTAATTTCCTCTTCAAGATTAACTAGAAATTCATAATCATAAGCTTTAATTTCCTCTTTTATAGAAGTGTAATTATAAACCTTTTTGAATACTAAATTTGATCCAATCAAGTATGATTTATTTGGAGAAGAGCTAATAATAAAATTATCGATAGCTTTGATTTTTTGATAACTTAGCTTTAAATTATATTCTTCAAGCATGTAAGCAATGATATCATATCTTAAAGTTTTATCTAAATTTTTGAATTCTTCGTTGTCAATTTTATTTTTCCAAACAGATAAAATTTTAATCGTGTTTTTTCTAATATATCCGAATGTTTCAAAAATAATGCTTGAATAGTTATTTACGTTTTTATATAAACCTTCATTTTCCTTTTGTAATTTAGGAATAACATTATGTCTAATTCTATTTCTTGTATATTTATCAGAAGAATTAGAAGAGTCTTCCATAAAAGGAATATTATTGTTTTTTTGATAATCCCTAATTTCTGATCTTGATGAAGTTAATAAAGGGCGGACGATATTATAACCTTTATATTTTGAAATTGGCTTTATTCCGCCATATCCATATAAATTACTTCCACGGATAATTTTCATTAAAATGGTTTCTAATAAATCATCTGCATGATGAGCAGTTACGATTGTTTTAGTTTGATATTTATCAGCTATTTCCATAAAGAATTGATATCTCTTTTCTCTAGCTATATCATGAAAATTACCATCATTAATCTTATTTAAGGTTGTTCCTTCAAAGATTGCATTATGTTCTAATACATATTTTTTGACAAACTCATATTCTATTGAAGACTCTTTACGAACGTTGTGATTGATATGAGCAACGATTATTTGGTAATCAAGCTTAGAAAGAATGTCAAAAAGAACCATTGAATCAATGCCACCACTGACTGCCAACACAATAGTTTTTTCTTTTAAAAGATTAAGTTCATCGATATATTCTTCAACTTTTTTAATCACCTTAATCACCTTATTACATTATATCATTTTATTATCATTTACGCAATTTTTTCGACCTTTATTGCAACAATTGACATATCATCACTACTTTTTTTTGCGGAGTTTAAAATAGTATTAAGGATGTTATAACAAATCTTTTGCGGATGAATATTTGTTGAATGGCTTAAAACATCTATTAGGCTTTGGTCGCTAATATTATCTCTGATACCATCACTAATCAGTAAAATAATATCTCCATTTTTGATTTTGATAACCTCTTCAGTTATTAAATCATTGATTCCAACGGGAAGAAGAGTGTTATTGATGATTCGCATTTCATTTTCACTATAGATGATGGTGTCACTTGATCCCATTTTATAAAGTAAGGCATCACCGCTTTTTTTATCTATTTCTAAAAGATCTAGGGTTGCATAGCTGTCTTGATTTTCTTTTAAAGAATAAAAGGTGTTAAGCATATTAATGCTTGCTTTTGTATTGATTTTCAAATCAGTGATTTTATCTACTAACTTTAATGTCATTTTAGATTCATTGTAGGCATAATAACCACTGCCCATGCCATCACTGATAGCGGCTAAGAAAGAACCATTATCAGTATCTTTTATCATATAGTTATCTCCACTAATGTTTAGATTAGACTTAGCTAATGAGCCATATCCATAGAGGATATTAAAGTGGATTTTAGGGATTATAGAAAAATAGCAGACATCACCACTAGATTTCTTCAGGATGATGCTGGTTTTTTCTTTAAGGGTATTATCAGCTAAAGGATTGATTATTTCTTTTATATCATTTATTGAAATGTGAGAAACTCCTATTTCAATCCAAAAATCACCTTTAAAAAATTTTTTGATATCATACATTAAAATATTATATCCATATATTTTTATCGTGTCGCGTAGCTTTAAAAAAAGCGAAACATCCATTTCTTTTGTAATAGACAAATCAATTGCATATTGTCTTAAGGTGTTGGATAATCCATTAATTTGAGCTTCTAGATTTTTTTCAACGTTGTTTTTATTTTCGTTAAGATTATACCTGTTTCTTAGTTGATGAGCTCTTGCGATGATTTCATTTGAATAATGACAGTTTTTGTTTTTGTTCATCATATCTTTTGTAGATTTTAATAGATGTAAATCATTTCCATACACTAGGGCATTTCTAATAAATAAATATGTTTCATTTTTTCGTTCCTTAAAGCATTCATTAGTTCTTGTACAGGTTTGACAGAAGGTATTAAGGATAATACCAAAGGCTTCGCTAAGATTCTTATTAGAATCATAGTTGTTTAAGAATAGTCGTTTAAACTCATCTAGGAAAGAAGCAAATTTTAATATTTGATTATTAAAATTATTGGTCATATTTTGATAGAAGGAGTATGATTTTTCTTTGTTTTCATATTTTTTAATCAATAAAAAAATACCAATTATTAGAAGAGCAATCTCAAGATTCAATAAAAAGAAGGAAGGCTCTTTAAATAATACATTATATAGTACATAAAAAAAGCTAATTACAAAACCTAAAAAAGGATATAAGGATATTAATGAAAATATTGGAAAAATATAATTGATTTCTTTTTGATAGATTAACATTAATAATGTTGCAATAAAAAAAGAAATAAGGTATTCGCCAATATATGATAAATAAAAAATAAATAGTAAAATAGCGATTAATCCATATTCATATTTTAATGCACCTATTGATGATATTAGAATCATAATTGAAGATAAGAAATGATAGTTTTTAATTAAAACCTTATTATTTTTTTGATAATAATAAATATCGGTAGTATATAAAAAAGCGTATAGTAAGGACATTATCATTGGAAGTGTGATAAAAACTATATAGATTTCAATATTGTTTATAATAGCATAGATTAATGATGTTACAAGTGATAAACTTGATAAAAAGAATAATGTGCTCAGTTTGTTTTTTAGATAGTATTTCTTAAGGCATAAATAAGGAAAATAATTTGCTAGAAGAATTAATATTAATAGATATTCTTGAAAAATTAAACCTGGTATGAAATAAATTAAAGCATATCTATAATTAACCATTAAAGTAATTAAAAAGCTAACGCTTATTAAAGATATTCCTAAATTGTAATCTATTGTATAATAAGTTAAATAAGAAATTGCAAAAATAACAAATATCTTTATAAATAAAAACAAAAAATTTTTCATTGCTTGTCCACCTCAATTTTATTATAATGGTGGTAGTAAATATTTTTTGTCAAAAGAGGGTTTAGAAATGAGAATTATATTAGCATCACAATCACCAAGGAGAAAAGAAATTTTAAGAGAGATGGGTATTGATTTTGAGTGTATTCCTTCAAATTTTAGCGAAAATAATCCGGATAATTTATTTGGTAGTGATTTAGTAATGTATCTTGCTAAAAATAAAGCGTTGGAGGTTTTTAATAAAAATAAGGATGCTTTAGTTATTGGTTCAGATACTATTGTTTGTATTGATGATGAGGTATTAGGTAAACCAATTGATCGCGAGGATTGTTACCGTATGCTTAAAAAGCTTTCAGGAAGAAAGCATAGTGTTATTACCGGTGTAGCTTTATTAAGCAAAGATATCATTGATGTTTTTTATGATGAAGCCTTTGTGGAGTTTAAAGAACTTTCTGATGAAGATATTTATTCATATATGGATACGCTTGAGCCGTTCGATAAAGCTGGTGGATATGCTATTCAAGGAATCGGTTCAAGACTAGTTAATAAATATGATGGAGATTTCTATACAATTGTTGGTCTGCCAAAGGAAAAAGTTTCAAATCATATTAAAAAAATCCTTAAATAAGGCGGTTATATAAAAAAAACACTTTTTGAAAAGTGTTTATTTTTTTAAGCTTATTAGTTCATCCTTATCAAATGTATATTTTTCATTACAGAAATGACATACAGCTTCGGCATGACCAATTTTAATTAGTTCATCAAGTTCTTTTTGATCAATTAAACGTAAGGCATTTAAGAAGCGTTCACGATTACATTTGCATTTGAATTCAAGAGGAATGTTGTCCTCTAAAATTTCATAATCATCATTAGAGATTTCTTTTATGATATCTTCTGGTGTATATCCTTCATTAACCATTTGGCTAATATCTTTTAGATTAGCAATTCTTTCTTCAACAAGATCTAATACCTCATTTGGAGTATCAGGCATTACTTGTAAAATGAATCCACCTGCAGCAGCAATTGTGTTGTCAGTGTTAACTAAAACACCTAAACCAACTGATGAGGGAATTTGTTCGCTTGCAGCAAAGTAGTAGGTAAAGTCATCCGCAATTTCGCCGGTTTGTAATGGAGAGGTTGAAGTGAAGACTTCATTATTGATAATTCTTGAAACATATAAAAACCCATCAGTTCCAACGGCATTACTAACATTGATGTGCCCTTTTTTAGGCCCTTGGTTATATTGGAAAAATAGCTCAGGCTCGCTGACATATCCGCGAACAGTTCCGTTTTTACTGGCATCTACAAACACATCGCCAATTGGTCCATTACCATTGATTTTGATTGTTAAATCTTCATCTTTTAGTATGGCCATAATTGCTGATGCAGTTAGAGTTCTTCCTAAAGCTGCCGCAGAGCTTGGCCATAAGTAGTGTTTTGCTTGAGCTGTTTTTACTAGATTTGTGGTTGTTGCTGCATAAATTCGAATATGTTTATTAAAGGCATAAGCCTTTGTTAATGTATCTTTCATAAAATCACCGAAATAATTTTAACATATTTTTTTGTTTTGTTAAACAAATATGTTAAAATAAATTATGTGAGGAATAGCTATGGAATGGAAAATTAGAGATTTAAAAATTAAAAATCAAATAGTTTTAGCTCCAATGGCCGGTATAACTAATATGGCATATCGGGAGATTTGTAAGGAAATGGGAGCTGGATTAGTATATGCTGAGATGGTATCTGATAAGGGATTAGGTTATGCTAATAATAAAAGCTTAGATATGCTTAGTGTTAGTGATAGTGAACATCCAATTTCTATGCAGATATTTGGGTCTAGTGTTGATACAATGGTTAATGCCGCTAAAATGGTTGATCAAACGGATGCTGATATCATTGATATCAATATGGGATGTCCAGTTCCGAAGGTTGCACAGAGAGCTTTGGCTGGTTCAGCATTATTGAAGGATCCACAAAAGGTTTATGAGATTGTGAAGGCCGTGTGTGAAAATGTTAGTAAGCCAGTTACTGTCAAAATAAGAAGTGGTTGGGATCACAATAGCGTTAATGCTGTTTTAATTGCTAAGTTAATTGAAAAAGCTGGAGCAAGTGCTATTGCAATTCATGGAAGAACTAGAAGTCAAATGTATACTGGTAAGGCAGATTGGGATATTATAAGACAGGTAAAAGAGGCAGTTAGTATTCCGGTTATCGGAAATGGGGATATAAGAACAATTCATGATGCTAAAAGAATGCTTGAGGAGACTGGTGTTGATGCTATCATGATCGGACGAGGACTTCAGGGTAATCCATGGCTTATTAGAGAAATAAATGAATATTTAAAAAGTGGTAAAATTATTGATCGTCCTTCTAAGGATGAAATTAGAGAAATGATTTTTAAACATACAGAGCTATTAATTAAATATAAATGTGAGCACATTGCTATTTTAGAAATGCGTAGCCATGTAGCTTGGTATGTTAAAGGATTAAAAAACAGTTTGCATATCAAGGAGCGTTTGTTCAAATGTAAAACTAAGGAGGAGCTATTTACATTAGTTAATGAATATTTTGATTCTTTATAGCTTCAATTATTTAAAAAAAGTAGTATAATTAAGGAAAAGGAAGGGATTATAATGAAAGATATGAATTGTGCATATTGCATGAAGGATGAAAAGCCAGAGTTAGTTGCTAAGTTTGGTTACTTTGCTTGTGAATTAGAAACAAGTAATGTTTATATTTTTAAGGAACAAAGTAAATTAGGAAGAACTATTGTAGCTCATAAGAAGCATGTAAGCGAAATGGTTGATTTAACAGATGAAGAAAGAAATGCATTCTTTGCAGATGTTAATAAGGTCGCAAAGGCAATGCATAAAGCATTTTCTCCAGATAAAATTAATTATGGAGCTTACGGTGATACAGGAGGACATTTACATTTTCATCTAGTTCCAAAATATAAAGGACAAGATGAATGGGGTGGAATCTTCCAAATGAATACTGGTAAACTTATGTTTACTGATGAGCAATGTGAAGAATTAAAACAAAAGCTTCTTGCAAATTTAGAATAAAAATCGTTGAAAAACGATTTTTTTATTGATAACAGGAAAAAAAGTGCTATAATAATAGTTAGTTTTAAAACTAATTAAGAGGTGATATAATGGATAAACCTATTGGATTAAGAATTAATGAGGTTGGAAAATTATTTAAAAAAAAGGTTAAAGAAATATCAATAAAAAAAGGCTTAAATTCAACTTTTTTCGATGTTATTCATTATTTGGATCGAAGTGGAAATAAAGGGGCTACACAATCAGAATTATGCGAGTTTCTAAGATTAAAAGCGCCTACTATTTCTATTACAATTCAAAATATGGAAGCTTTAGGCTATTTAAAAAAAGAAAAGGATTCCTTTGATAGCCGTAAGGTAGCCATTTATATGACGAAACAAGGATTAGAATTTGCTAAGGAAGTAAAAAGTATTTTTATGGAAGTTGAAACAATGTTAAATGATGCATTGAGTGAGGAAGAGCTTAAATATTTCAACAATATTATTTTAAAATTGAAGAATACATTGGAGGTTGAAAAATGAGAAACATCTTAAAATATTTAAAGAAGTATTATTATATCGCCGTATTAGCACCAATATTTATGATTTTAGAGGTTTCGATGGATTTGATTTTGGCAAATTACATGGAAAAAATGATTGATTATGGTATTCAAACTAATAATATGGATAATGTTATGAAGTATGGGACTATTATGATTGGTATTGTGCTAATAGGTGTAAGCTGTGGAATATTATCAGGAGTCTTTACAAATTTAACAAGTTTTAAGTTTTCTAATGATTTAAGACAAGATGTATTTAAAAAGATTATGATGATGTCACCTAATCAAATTGACCAATTTGAAACTGGTTCATTAATTACAAGGGTTACAAATGATATTACACAAATTCAAAACATGGTTTCAACAGCTTTAAGAATGATGGTAAGAGCGGGAAGTATGTTTGTTTTAGGGATTGTATTTACAATTCGAATCAGTTCACGCTTTAGTGTTATTTTAGGTATTTTGCTTCCTGTAGAAATTTTAATAATTATTCTATTTATGAGATTTACATTTCCAGTATTTTCAAAGATTCAAACAAAACTAGATAGGTTAAATACGATCGTTCATGAGAATGTTTCTGGTGCAAGAGTTGTTAAAGCCTTTCTACAAGAGGATTATGAAAACGAAAGATTTGTAAAAGCAAATAATGATTATGCGGATACAATGCTATATGTAAGTAGATTGATGGCATTGCTTATGCCTTTATTAATGTTATTGATATATTTTGCTCAACTATCTATTTATAAAATGGGTGGAGATAGCATTTTTGATTTTATGGATGGAAATGGAAATATGCTAATGGTTGGAGAAATTTCACAAGCTATTACCTATATTACAATGATTTCGATGTCTATGATCAATTTATGTATGTCATTTTTAAGTATTGCTCGTGCTTATGCAAGTACAAAAAGAGTTAATGAAATTCTTATTGCAAAGGAAGAAATTGTTGATGGAAATATTACTGATAGCAAGGTAAAAGGAGAAATTGAGTTTAAGAATGTTAATTTTCAATATCCTGCATCGCATTCATTAGTATTGAAGGATATTTCTTTTAAAATTAATCAAGGAGAAATGGTGGCAATTGTTGGATCTACTGGTTGTGGTAAATCAAGCTTAGTCAATTTAATCACTAGATTCTATGATTGTAATGATGGAAAGATTATTATTGATAACATAGATGTTAAGGATTATAATAAAAAGTCTTTAAGAAACAAGATATCAATTTGTCTTCAAAAGGCTGAGCTATTTAGTGGGTCAATTAAGGATAATATTGCATTTGGAAATATTAATGTGACTGATGAGGATGCTATATGGGCAAGTAAGGTTGCCCAAGCTTATGATTTTATTAATGAAAAGCCAAATGGTTTTATGGAATATGTAGAAGAGAAGGGTGCATCATTATCTGGTGGGCAAAAGCAAAGAATTTCAATTGCCAGGGCTATTGCAAGAAAACCAGAGATATTAATATTTGATGATGCGACTAGTGCTTTAGATTTAGTTACTGAATCAAAATTGTATAAGGAATTAAATAGTAGCTTAAAGGATACTACTAAGATTATTGTTACACAACGTGTCGCGACAGCCAAAAATTGTGATAAGATTATCGTTTTAGAAAAAGGAAGAATTGTTGCTTTTGATAGTCACAATAATCTTTTAGAAAACTGTGAATTATATAAGGATATTTATGATTCACAATTAAAGAATGGGGGAAAAATTTATGAATAAACAAGATAATAAACCCCAACCAATGATGCGCAAGGGTGGACCGATGAATTTTCGCCCAAAGGAAAAGCCGAAGGACTTAAAAAAGGCTTTAAAAAGGCTTTTACAATATGTTGCATCATCAAAAATATTATTGATTCTATTGATTTTGATTGTAATATTGTACACAGGATTTCAATTATATTCAAATATTTTAATCAAGGATGTAATTGGTTCATTAGGAAGTTATAATAAGGATTTAAGTATATTTGAGGTATTGCCAAATAAAGATAAGTTTTATCTAGCAATCTTTTTATTATTAGTATGTTATGTTGCATACTGTGTGCTTCAATATTTAGCATCAGTATTAGCGGCTTATGTTTCTAATAAGATGACAAGAAAATTAAGAAGTGACTTATTTGCAAAAATTGTTAAATTACCAATTAGATACGTAGATACTCATCCTCATGGAGATATCATGAGCAGAATGACTAATGATGTAGATAATATCAGTATGGCGGTAAGTAATTCAATCACATCTTTAGTTTCAGGTATTTTAACACTTATTGGATGCTTAGCTATCATGATATGGTATTCACCATTATTAACTTTAGTAGCATCATCTATTTTAGTTATTACGTTATTAATTACCAAGATAATGTCTAAGAAAATGCGACCATTGTTTAAAAACCAACAAGCTATTTTAGGTAATTTAAATAGTATTACTGAAGAGATGGTCAGTGGAAGTAAAACAGTGATGGCTTATAATAGGCAAGATGAAGCGATTGATGATTTCAATGAGGCAAGTAAGAATTTTACAAAGGTAGCGATTAAGGCACAAATCATTTCTGGGTCAATGGGACCTGTTATGAACTTTGTTGGAAACCTTGGATATTTCTTGGTTTGTATTAGTGGTTCTTTATTCATTTTAAATAATATTGGAAATACCTTAACTGGTGATCCATTAACTGTTGGTATTGTAATTATGTTTTTAACAACAACTAAACAATTTACTAGACCAATCAATGAAATTGCCAATTTGTATACGGCTTTAATTACGGCATTAGCGGGAGCGGAAAGAGTATTTGATTTATTAGATGAGCCATCTGAGGATTTCTCAATGAAAAAAGAACTTGGTGATGTCGAAGGGGTTATTGATTTTAAAAATGTTAATTTTGGATATAATCCTGAAAATCCAGTTTTAAAGGATTTTACGATTGATATTTATAAGGGACATAAGATTGCTCTTGTAGGAGCAACCGGAAGTGGAAAAACAACGATTGTAAACCTTTTATTAAGATTCTATGATATCGAAAGTGGAGAAATATTGATTGATGGAACAAATATTAATGATGTTTCAAAAGCGGAATTAAGAAAGAACATTTCTATCGTATTACAGGATCCGGTTTTATTTAATGATTCAGTTTATAATAATATTAAATATGGTAATTTAAATGCGACTGATGAAGAGATTTATAAAGCTTTAAAATATGCTAATTGTGATGATTTTGTGGATAAACTTGAGGATGGAGTTCATACAGTTTTAAGAGAGGGAGCTTCAAATATCAGTCAAGGGCAAAGACAGCTATTAACAATTGCTCGTGCAATTTTAGCTGATCCAAAAATCCTAATTCTTGATGAAGCAACATCAAGTGTTGATACGAGAACAGAAAAGCGAATTCAAGATGCAATGGTTAAACTTATGGAAAATAGAACATCAATCATTATTGCTCATCGTCTATCAACTATCGAAGATGCCGATTTAATATTAGTATTAGATAGTGGCCATATTGTTGAGATGGGAAATCATCGTGAACTATTAGAAATTGATGGTGTATATAGTAGATTATATAACACACAATTTAGTGGTTTAGATATATAAGATATTAAACTTTAAAAAAAAGAGCTATTAGAAATTATTCATAATAGCTCTATATTTTTATGCAACATTACTTTTTATTGCAGCATCTATTACAGCTTTGCTAACCGCATTAACAACTCTTGGATCAAATGGAGAAGGAACAATATATTCTGGAGTTAATTCTTCGTCCTTGATGATATTAGCTATAGCATAAGCAGCAGCTAATTTCATATCTTCATTAATTTTCTTAGCACGGCAATCCAATGCTCCACGGAAGATTCCTGGAAAAGCTAGAACGTTATTGATTTGATTTGGATAATCACTACGTCCTGTTCCAATGACATATGCTCCACCTTCTTTAGCAAGATCTGGTGTGATTTCTGGGACTGGATTAGCCATAGCAAATACGAATGGATCTTTAGCCATTTTAGCAATCATTTCTTTTGTTACAAGGTTGCCAACACTAACTCCAACAAACATGTGGGCTCCTTCAAGAAGGCTTTCTAATGTTCCATTGTGATCTTCTTTAGTATCATAAACATGTTGATCTAATAATTCTTTAATTAAGAAATCATATTGGTCATATTTCTTAATATCAACAACACCATTTTTATCGTAGACATAAATTTTACCAACACCTAATTTTTTAAGCATTCTAGCGATTGAAGAACCAGCAGCTCCTGTTCCACTAATAACGATTGTTAAATCAGAAATTTTTTTGTTGGTTAATCTGCAGCAGTTGATTAATGCGGCAGAAACAATTATGGCAGTTCCATGCTGATCATCGTGGAAAACAGGAATATCTAGTTCGTCAATCAATCTTCTTTCAATTGTAACACAGCGAGGAGCTGAAATATCCTCTAGATTAATACCCCCAAAACTTGGTGCTAAATATTTAACTGTTTTGATAATTTCTTCAGGATCTTGTGTATCAAGGCAAATTGGAATTGAATCTATATTGGCAAATTCTTTTAATAAAATTGATTTACCCTCCATAACTGGAATAGCAGCCAACGGTCCGATGTTTCCTAATCCTAAAACGGCTGAACCATCAGTTATCACGGCAACCATATTTTTCTTTGATGTGTATTCATAAACAGTAGAAGGATCATTTTTAATTTCTTTACAAGGTTCCGCAACTCCAGGAGTGTAGGCTAATGATAAATCCTCTCTTGTTTTTACATTTACCTTTGATTTGATTTCAATTTTTCCACCAT
This sequence comes from Anaeroplasmataceae bacterium, assembly GCA_016294165.1. Taxonomy (GTDB): domain Bacteria; phylum Bacillota_I; class Bacilli_A; order Acholeplasmatales; family JAEDCM01; genus JAEDCM01. The sequence continues at coordinate 16,832 of JAEDCM010000018.1, read as the reverse complement.
TTTCTTTGTGTAATTTTAATGCTTCATCTCTTAAACTCATAAACTTATCTCCTAAATATATCATTTTCATAGTAATCGTAAGCAACGATAACTGGGAAGTTTTCCACTTCTAATCTTTTTATTGATTCAGTCCCTAAATCATCAAAAGCGACAATATCACATTTTTTTACACATTTTGATAATAAGGCACCGATTCCTCCAGTAGTGATTAAGTATAATATATGATCATTGTTATAAGTCCTAAAACAATTTTCATCTCGTGGACCCTTTCCAATGGTTCCTAGCACATTCAATTTTTTCATCATATAACTGAACTTGTCCATTCTTGAAGAGGTAGTAGGTCCAATAGAACCAACAGCCATTCCAGGTTTAGTTGGAGTAGGTCCTGCATAGTAAATGAAGTGATTTGAAAAATCAACAGGTAGTTCTTTATTTTCATTTAGATATTGCTCAATGCGCATATGTGCTGCATCACGGGCAGTATAAATAACCCCTGTTAGATAGACGGTATCTCCCGATTTTAAATCCTTTAATTTATCAAGGTCGGTATTTAAATTTATTTTCATAAGATTACCTCCTTGTGTCTATTTGCATGGCATTGAATATTTACTGCCACAGGTAGTGAGGCAATATGACAAGGATAAGTGTTTATCTTGACACTTAAAGCAGTTGTTTTGCCACCTAATCCCATTGGGCCAACGTTGGAATTATTGACTAATTCTAATATTTCATCTTCTAGATTTTTAATTGTTGGATCATTTGAGGAATCATCAATTGGGCGCATTAAAGCTTCTTTTGACATTAATGCAGCTTTTTCCATATTTCCACCAATTCCAATACCTAAAATGATAGGAGGACAGCATCGCCCACCAGCAGAAGTAACACAATCAAGAATAAATTTTTTGATTCCGCTTATACCATCCGCAGGATTTAGAATAGTAAGTTTACTCATGTTTTCGCTTCCGGCACCCTTTGGCGCAATTGTTATTTTTAAACGATCTCCACAAACCATTTTATAATGAATAATCGCTGGAGTATTATCTTTAGTGTTAATACGATTGATTGGACATTTAACAACTGATTTTCGCAGATAAGCCTCTTCATAAGCCTTTTTTACACCAAGGTTAATGGCTTTTTCAATATCACCATTAATATGGACATTATTTCCAATTTCCACAAAGCATACTACAATACCAGTATCTTGACACATTGGAATCATTTCATCCTTGGCGATAATATCATTTTCAATAATTTGTTCCAAAATTATCTTAGGCAGTCCAGTTTCGTTATTGCATGCAGTCTTGAGCTTGTCCATTGTTTTATTGTCGAGGAAATGGGTAGCTTCGATACATAGACGGCATACCTCTTGGGTAATTAATTCTTCGTTTATTACTCTCATTCTTATCACCTGTGAATATTATACTACACTTTAAAAATTATATGATAATTTTTTTATCATAAATATTATTGATAGTAATATAGATTTAGTAGAGGTGATATTATTTACGAGATAATTGGCGGTAGAAGACTAAGAGGAAAGATATATATTAGTGGAAGTAAAAACGCAAGTCTTCCTATTTTAGCTGCGACTATTTTGAATGATAAAGAAACGAGGCTGTTAAACGTTCCAAAGATTAATGATACTAAAATTATGATAGATATTTTGAAGGAGATTGGAGTTAAAGTAAAGGGTGACACGTTTTATTCAAAAAAGCTAAAAACGGCTATTTCAAGTGATAATCCGAGTAAAATAAGAGCCTCATATTATTTAATGGGAGCTTTGATTTCAAAGTGTGGATATGTTAAAATAAAACATCCAGGTGGATGTAAAATAGGAGATCGAGGTATCAATTATCATTTAGAGGGTTTTAAAAGAATGGGCATAAAGGTGGCTATAAATGATTTCATCATTCTAGAGGGCAGATCTCAAGGAGGATGTATTGATTGCCTAAAATCGGTTGGCGCAACGATTAATTTTTTATTAGCCTCAACTAATGCTTTAAAAATAACAAAATTAATTAATCCAGCAAAGGAACCGGAGGTTCTTGATGTTATTAATTACTTACAAGCAATCGATTATAAAATTATTATTAGTGATGAAATAATCATTCATCCGAAATCAAAAGGTAAGAGCATAAGCTATCAGATTATTCCCGATCGGATTGAAGCCTTGACATTTATGACATTAGGATTATTAAATGGAAATTTAAAAATATATAATGCAAATCATAATCATATAGAGAGTGTAATTAATTTATTTAAAAATAATAACGGGAATGTTCAGATTAAGAAGAATTATATTCACGTTAAAAAGAGTAAACTAAAAGAGTTATCATTTGAAACAGGAATTTATCCAAATATTCCCACTGATATTCAACAAATATTAACGGTTGCGGCATTGTTTTGTAAAAAGAAAAGTGTGATAACGGATAATATTTATGTAAATAGATTTAGCCATTGTGAAGAATTAAAGAAAATGGGGGCAAATATTATTAAGGTTAACAATACAATTACTGTTTATCCATCTTCTATGTTTGGCTCTTATGTTGTGGGTAAGGATTTAAGAGGAACAGCAGCCTTAGCCATTGCCGGATTAGTGGTCAAAGGAAAAACAAAGTTATCAAATACCAGTTATTTAGAAAGAGGATACGAGGATTTTGTTAAAAAAATAAAAAAAATTGGTGGAAAAATAATTATACATGATAATTAAAATTATGGATTTAAATATCCATATTTTTTTTAAAAAAAAGTGGTATAATTATTTTAAAGTAGGGGGTGCTATTGTGAACGTTATTGAGATTGAAAGTCTTACACGTGACTATGGAAACAAGAAAGGTGTTTTTGATGTTACACTTCAAGTTAAAGAAGGAGAAGTGTTTGGTTTTCTAGGGCCAAATGGCGCAGGAAAAACAACGATTATTCGCCATTTGATGGGATTTATCAAGAATAATACAGGTAGATGTAGGATTAATGGAATGGATTGTTGGAAGGAAAGCTCAGCAATTCAAAAACTAATTGGATATATTCCTGGAGAGATAAGTTTCTTTAATGATATGACAGGATTAGAATATTTAAATTTTATCTCTAATTATAGAGGTGTTAAAAATCCTCAAAGGCAAAAAGAATTGATTGAAAGGTTTGAACTTAATGCAAATGTGAAGATCAAAAAAATGAGTAAAGGGATGAAGCAAAAGATTGGAATCATTTCGGCTTTTATGCATGATCCCAAAATAATAATTTTAGATGAGCCAACTAGTGGATTAGATCCATTGATGCAAAATAGGTTTATTGAATTGATTGAGGAAGAAAAGCAAAAAGGGAAAACAATTTTTATGTCTAGTCATATATTTGAAGAGGTTGAGCGTACATGCGATAGAATTGGAATCATCAAAAATGGAAGGCTGATGGCAGTTGATTTGGTTGAAACCTTAAGGGAACGCCACACGCGTAAATATGTTGTGACACTAGATAGTGAACAAGCTGCACTAGATTTTGCAAAAGATTTTGATGGAGAGGCTTCAGGGTTAAAGGTTACTGTATCTTCAAAACAAAGCCTTGAGGATATTTTTATGAATTATTATGGAGGTAATGATGATGATAAATAAAACATTATATCTTCATGAGATGAAGAAAAGCATCAAGCTTTTACTAATATTAGGAATAGTACTTACGTTTTATATGGTGGTTATTATTGGAATGTATGATCCAAAAATGTTAGATATGCTAAATCAGTTTTATGAAATGATGCCTGAGCTTATGGCTTCAATGGGAATGAAGGCAGGGACCTCAAATTTATTAGGATTTATGATTTCATATTTATATGGATTTATTGTTTTAGTTTTTCCAATGGTTTTTTGTATAGTGAGAGGCAATGGTTTAGTAGCAAAATATATTGACGATGGTTCAATGGCTTTATTACTGTCCGCACCAGTAAAAAGAAAAACCATTATATTAACACAATTAGCGACATTGCTTAGTGGCATTTTGATTCTTGTTTCTTATTCAACAATCGTAGAATTGATAGTTGCTAGTATTAAATTTCCTGGTGAATTAGATATTTCAAAACTCTTATTATTGAATTTATTTTTATTATGCTTGCATTTATTTATTGCGGGAATATGTTTTTTGTCTTCATGTATTTTTTCGGAATTTAAAAATAGCCTTGCATTTGGTGCAGGAATACCTTGCGTAATGTTTGTGCTTCAGATGCTTGCGAATGTTGGAGAAAAATCAGAGTTTGTTAAGTATTTCACATTTTTCACTTTATTCGATCCTTATGAAATTATTAAATACTCAGTTTTTGCAATTATTGGTCCGATAATTTTATTTATTGGGGCAGTTGTTATGTTTATTAGTGGCTGTGTAATCTTCTGTAAAAAGGACATATGTGTATAATTCTTCAAGAATGACTAATATTTTTAAAAAATATGTTGCATTATTTATTTATTAATGTTAAAATAAGAAGGCTAAGAACTTACTATGGTTCATAGAACTATGGCGGAAGGAGCGATATTTGTGAAAAAAGGTATTCATCCAAACTATAAGACTGTTAAAGTTGTTTGTACAACTTGTGGAAGTGAATTCGAAAGTGGATCAGTATTAGACGAGATTCGTGTAGATACTTGTTCAAATTGTCATCCATTCTACACTGGAAAACAAACATTTGTTCAAAGTGATGGTCGTATAGAAAAATTCAACAAGCGTTATAATTTAAAGAAATAAGTAAAATAAAGGCTATGACTCCATAGTCTTTTTTTATCAATTAAGGAGCCAATATGTCTGGATATATTGAAGTAATTACCGGTCCAATGTTTGCCGGAAAAACTGAAGAATTAATAAGAAGAATTAAGAGATTAGAATATGCTAAAAAAAACATTGTGGTTTTAAAGCCAACTATTGATAAAAGATACTCCATTGATGAGATTGTTTCACATAGCAACTTGAGAACCAAATCTTATACAATTTCTTCATCAAGTGAAATAATGAAATATGTTTCTGATGATACTTATGCAGTAATCATTGATGAAGTTCAATTTTTAGATATGGAAACACCTAATGTTTTAAATGAATTAGCTAATCAAGGAAAAAGGGTTATCGTTTCAGGATTAGATAAGGATTTTAGAGGAGAGCCATTTGGAAACATGCCAAGTATTTTAGCAATGGCTGAATCAGTTACTAAATTAACGGCTATATGTGTTAAATGCGGAGAGAATGCGACATGCACTCAACGTATAATTAATGGCTTGCCTGCACGATATACTGATGAAATTGTTTTAGTTGGAGCAAAGGAATCATATGAACCAAGATGCCGTAAATGTCATGAGGTAATAAGATGAAATATATGAAGGAAGCTTTGAAGGAAGCAAAAAAAGCATACTTAAAAAATGAGGTACCAGTTGGTTGTGTAATTGTTTTAAATGACAAGATAATTGCGAGAGCTCATAATCTAAGAGAAAGCAAAAAGCAAGCGGATGCTCATGCGGAAATATTGGCAATAAAAAAAGCATGCAAGAAGATTGGTGATTGGCGATTAGAGGAATGCAGTATGTATGTGACCTTAGAGCCATGTCCAATGTGTAGTGGAGCCATCATCAATTCGCGAATAAGGAATTTATACTTTGGAGCGTTTGATCAAAAAATGGGAGCTGCTGGTTCGGTATTAAATCTTTTTAATTATAAATTTAATCATCAAGTTAATGTTTTTCCTCAGGTGATGGAAGAGGAATGCTCAGAAATATTAAAGGATTTTTTTAAGGACTTAAGAAATAATAAATTATCTTGATTTAATAAAGCTCTTATGCTAGAATTTATATGTATTCATATCCAAGGAGTGATAGTGAACCAGGTCAGGACAGGAATGTAGCAGCCTTAAGCTTTTTCATTCTTGTGGATATGAGTACCCTATTTAGTTATAAACAGGCTTGTGCCTGTTTTTTTATTTTTATATTTAAAAATATAAAGTAATATGTTATAATGCATAATGAGGTGATTTTTTTATGAAATTAAACACACGTTTAGTGCAACAATACACTACAGAACCATTTGAGGTTCAACAGCTAGATGATAATGTTTCTGTAGAACTACATTATATGAATGATAATCCATTTTATGGGGAGTATGCCTTTAAAGCAAGATTTGCGATTTGGGCAACGTTAGACGGAATTAAGTATTATCTATTTATTGATAAAGGGTATTATGAGGTTATGAAGGAATTGTATGATAAAGAAACTAATACATTATGGTTGCAATTCTGGCTAAAAATTGATAAGATGCGTAATACTTATTCAAAGGCTATATTCTTTCCATCATTAGTTGTATACTTTATTTTGCTATTTGTTTTAGCAGAATTTGTATTTGGAAATACAGGAGTAATTATAATAGGAGCATTATTAGCAATTGTTCTATCAATGTTTGGAAATGCATTATTAACTAGTAAAATGCAAAAAGAAAATGTTAAAGCTGTTAATAATATTAAAGCTCTTAAAGGTGCAAAGAAATTTGAAAAACTCTTAAAGGAACAAGATAAATACGCTGCAAAATTCTTTGAGTATGAAGATGAATTAGAAGAAACTAATGAAGAAGTTGTGAATACTGAAAAAACTGATGAAGAGGTTTTAGCTACGGAAAAAACTGATGAAGTTGTTGAAGAATTAACTGTTGAAGATAATACAGCAGTTGAAGAAGAAATAGAAGAGAATGAAGAAATTAGTGAGGAAGAAAAGAATGAATAATACTGCAATTACAGCTATGCGCATTTTAGGTGTAGAAGCTATTACCAAAGCAAAGAGCGGACATCCAGGAATTGTTTTAGGGGCTGCACCAATTTTACATACACTTGTTACAAAGCATTTAAATGTTAATCCTAATGATGATAAATGGTTTGACAGAGATCGTTTTATTTTATCAGCAGGACATGGTTCAGCATTATTATATAGTGCATACCATCTAATGGGATTTGATATCTCTATTGATGATTTAAAGAACTTTAGACAAACACATAGTAAAACACCTGGGCATCCAGAGGTTAATTGGGTTAGTGGTGTAGATGCGACTACTGGACCGTTAGGTCAAGGAATTACAATGGGAGTTGGAATGGCTGTTGCAGAGGAATTCCTAGCGAGCAAGTTTAATACAAAGAATTTAGATGTAGTTAACCATTATACATATGTAATTTGTGGTGATGGAGATTTACAAGAAGGAGTTTGTCAAGAAGCAATGAGTTTTGCTGGGCATCAAAAGCTAGGAAAACTAATTGTTTTGTATGATTCAAATGATGTTCAATTAGACGGATTTGTAAATATGGCTAATACTGAAAACGTTAAAGCTAAATATGAGTCTATGAATTGGAACTATATTTTAGTTAAAGATGGTAATAACATTGAGGCTATTGATAAAGCCATCATAGAAGCAAAGTCTTGTAAAGATAAGCCAAGCATTATTGAAGTTAAAACAGTAATTGGTTTTGGAGCTCCAGGTAGCGGAACTTCAGCTATTCATGGTAAACCATTAAATGCAGAACAATTACAAGAGGTTAAAAAATTCTATAATTGGAATGAGGAAGCTTTTACAGCACCTCAAGCAGTATATGATTTGTACAAAGAAGCTGTTAACAATTTAGGTGTTAAAAAGGAAAACGAATGGAATAAAAAATTAGAACAATTGAAAGTTGAAAATTTAGATTTATATAATGAATTCGTAAAAGCGATGAATAATGAATTTGATTTCGGTAGTGTTTCAACATATAAAGCTGGTGAAAGTGTATCAACACGTGTTGCTGGTGGTAAGGCTGTAACTGAAATGTCAAATAATTGTCCATATATGATTGGTGGTTCTGCTGATTTAACTTGTTCAACAATGATTAAAGGAAATGATGGAAATTTTGAACCTACTAATCGTCAAGGAAGAAATATCAATTTTGGTGTTAGAGAATTCGCGATGGGAGCTATTGCCAATGGTATGAATTTACATGGCGGTGTAAAGTCATTTACAGGAGCATTTTTCGTATTTAGTGATTATATGAAACCTGCAATGAGACTAGCTGCAATTATGAAGGTTCCAACAGTATATGCATTTAGTCATGATACAATTGCCGTTGGTGAGGATGGACCAACTCATCAACCGGTTGAACAATTATTAGGACTAAGAGCTGTTCCAAATTTATTAACATTTAGACCAGCTGATGCTAATGAAACAGTTTATGCATATCAATATGCCTTCAATGCAAAATATCCATCAGCTGTTTTAATGACAAGACAAAATTTACCGGTTTTAGAAAATACATCATATGATGGTGTAACTAAAGGGGCTTATGTAATCAGCGAAGCTAAAGGTAGTGTTGATGGAATTCTACTTGCTACTGGTAGTGAGGTTTCATTAGCTATTGAAGCGCAAAAGGAATTAGCAAATGAAGGAATTAATGTCCGTGTTGTAAGTATGCCTTCAACTGAATTATTTGATATGCAACCAAAAGAATATAAGGAAGCTGTTTTACCTAAAGGCGTATTCACATTAGCAATTGAGATGGGAAGCACATTAGGATGGTATAAATATGCTGATGAGGTAATGGGAATTGATAAATTTGGAATTAGTTCACCATTAAAAGAGGTTGTAAGTTTATACGGATTCAATGTCAAGAATGTAATAGAAACATATAAAAACTCACAAAAGTGAGTTTTTCATGCCTTAGAGGAGGTAAGATTTTATGATTGATTGTATAGTAATTGGAGCTGGGCATGCCGGATGTGAAGCAGCATTAGCAACAGCAAGAAAAAATCATCAAACATTGCTCATTACGGGTAATTTAAATATGACTGGATCAATGCCATGTAATCCTTCAATTGGTGGACCTGCTAAAGGAATTGTTGTTAGAGAAATTGATGCCTTAGGTGGAGAAATGGCTAGAAATGCCGATAAAACACAAGTACAGGTAAAGATGCTAAATAGTAGTAAGGGACCTGCTGTTCGTGCATTAAGGGTTCAATCTGATAAGGTTTTATATCCAAAAGAAATGCTAAAGGTTTTACAATCAACAAAGAATCTTCAATTGATTGAGGCTTATGTAGAGTCTTTAATTATCGAGGATAATACGGTTAAGGGTGTTATTCTTGAAGATGGAAGAAAATTTTATTCAAAATCAACAATCGTAACGACTGGTACTTATATGAATAGTGTTATTTTAAGAGGTCATGATAAAACTGTTCAAGGACCAGATGAACAAAAGACATCATATGGATTGAGCAAGCAATTTAAGCAATTAGGTTTTGATGTAATTAGATTAAAAACGGGAACACCTGCTCGTATTTATAAGGATAGTATTGATTTTAGCAAAACGCAGGTTGAAAATGGAGATGATATTAAATATACATTTAGTTATGATAATATTTGGTATGATCGTCCACAGGTTCCTTGCCATCTTTTATATACCCAAGATGAAACTAAGGAATTGATTTTAAACAATTTAGAAAAATCAGCAATGTATGGTGGAGTTGTAGAAGGGGTTGGTCCTCGTTATTGTCCATCAATTGAAGATAAGATTGTTCGCTTTAAGGATAAAGAACGTCATCAAATTTTTTTAGAACCAGAAAGCTTATCCTTAAATGAGATTTATGTTCAAGGCTTTTCAACATCAATGCCAATTGATGTTCAAGATAAAATGTTAAGAACTCTACCCGGATTAGAAAATTGTCGTGTTAAAAGATATGCATATGCGATTGAATATGATGCGATTAATCCTTTAAATATCAAACCAAGCTTAGAGACAAAATTAATCAATAATTTATATTTAGCTGGGCAAATTAATGGAACAAGTGGATATGAGGAGGCAGCTTGTCAGGGGTTAATGGCAGGTATTAATGCAGCTTTAAAGATTGAAGGAAAAGAGCCACTTGTTTTAAAAAGAGATGAAGCATATATTGGAGTATTAATTGATGATTTAACAACTAAAGGAATTAATGACCCATATCGTTTATTAACATCTCGTTCTGAATACCGTTTATTATTAAGACATGATAATGCCGATCAGAGATTGATGGAAATTGGTCATCAAATTGAATTATTAGAAGATGAAAAATACAATAATTTTAAGCAAAAAATGGCTTTAATATCTGAATTTACAGAGACTCTATCTGGAACAAAAATCGCGATGAAGGATGCAAATATTTACCTAGAGGCTAATCATTTGCCATTGTTAAGTGAAGGGGTAAATGCTATCGATTTATTAAAGAGGCCAGAGATTCATTATCAAGATATTATTAATATTTTAAAGATGGATGTTAATCCACAAATTATTGAGGCCATTGAGATAAATGTTAAATATAATGGATATATTTCTAAGGCTATTAATCAAGCTGAAAAGATGCTTAATGGTGATAGTATAAAGATTCCTGAGGATTTTGATTATGATGCTATTAAGAATTTAGCTAGTGAGGCTAAGGAAAAGTTAAAGAAGATTAGACCATTAACAATCGGTCAAGCTACTAGAATAAGTGGAGTAAATCCTTCAGATATTTCACATATTCTAATTTATATGAAGAAAATGTAGGAGAAATATATGGATTTTAATAAATTATTAAGCCAACTTAATATTAGTTTATCAGAAGAACAGGAAAAACAATTCTATACCTATTATGAGTTGCTTAATAAGTGGAATGAGGTTATGAATTTGACGGGTATTACCGATTATGAAGGTGTATATTTAAAACACTTTTATGATTCTTTGACCCTTTATAATGCCTATGATTTAACTAAGGATATTAGTTTATGTGATGTGGGAAGTGGAGCTGGTTTTCCGGCTATTCCGATTAAAATTGCCTTTCCAAATGTTAAGGTGACAATCGTTGATTCGTTAGGTAAAAGAATAAACTTTTTAAATGAGGTTATTTTAAAATTGGGATTAAAGGATATCGTTTGTCATCATGCAAGAGCTGAGGAGTTTGCGTTAAAGCATCGTGAAAGTTTTGATGTTGTAACCTCAAGAGCTTTAGCTAATATTAATATTGGAAGCGAATTATGCTTGCCATTAGTAAAGGTTGGTGGATATTTTTTACCGATGATGGCTAGACATGATAAGACTTCAGAGATTAATAAATTACAAGGAATTAAAATATTAGGTGGACAAGTTGAAAATTTGCACAACTTTATGTTACCTATTGAGAACAGTGAACGAAGTATTGCATGTATTAAGAAGGTTGCGTTAACGCCTAAGAAGTATCCAAGAAGCTTCTCAGCAATTAAAAAAGCACCTTTAATGTAGGAGGATTTATGGGAAAAATAATAGCTATTTCAAATCAAAAGGGTGGAGTAGGGAAAACAACTACAGCTGTTAATTTAGCAGCTTCCTTAGGTGCTTATAATAAAAAAGTTTTATTAGTAGATTTAGATCCTCAGGGTAGTGCTACAACTTCGTTGGGAATTAATCGTGCAGAGCTTCAATATAATATTTATGATCTTTTTATTAATGATATTGATATTAGGCAAATGATTGTTAGTCCAGAATATGCAAAAATTGATGTTGTTCCAACGACAATTGATTTGGCGGGTGTGGATATAAAATTAGTGGATAATCCTTTTAAGAATTATGTTTTGGAAAAGGGACTAAATAAGATAAAGGATGATTATGATTATATAATTATCGATACTCCACCATCATTAGGATTATTAACATTGAATGCTTTATATGCATCAGATTCAGTACTTATTCCTGTTCAATGCCAGTTTTTATCATTAGATGGATTAACTCAATTATTAAATACTATTAGAATTGTTCAATCAAATAAAAGAGTAAATCAAAAGTCTCTTGCTATTGAGGGAGTTTTACTAACAATGCTGGATCGTAGAACAACTCATGGGTGGGAGATTGTTAATGAGGTTAAGCAATACTTCAGAGAAGGAGTCTTTGATACCATCATTTTAACAAATGTTGCAGCACAAGTTGCACCAAATTATGGAATGCCTCTTTTGAAGTATCAGCCATTTTCAGCTTCGGCTAAAGGATATAAAGGATTAGCAAAGGAGATAATGATGAAAAATGCACAGTAAGATAGGTAGAGGATTAGAGGATTTATTATTAGAAAACAATATAAATGTTGATGAGATTTTGGATGGAGAGGTAATAAGTAACATTTGTTTAACAGAGATTAAACCAAATCCATATCAACCAAGAAAGATTTTTAATGAAGAAAAGATTGATGAGTTAGCTGCCTCAATTTCTAAAAATGGTGTATTTCAACCTATTATCGTAAAAAAGGTTAATGACTATTATATAATTGTTTCTGGAGAAAGAAGATATCGTGCATGTAAAAAGCTTGGATTAGAAAAAATCCCAGCAATTGTTCGTAATTATGATGAGTCAAAGGTTGCGGAAATTGCGCTAGTTGAAAATCTTCAAAGAGAGGATTTAACGCCAATGGAGGAAGCGGAGGCTTATGCTCACATTATGAAAAGCTTAGGTATGACACAAAATGATCTTGCGATTAAAATTGGTAAGAGCAGAAGTCATATTACTAATATGCTAGGGTTATTAAATTTACCTGATGAGGTTGCACGTTTAGTAAGTGATGGAACTATTAGCATGGGACATGCAAGAACCTTGTCAAAATTAGAGGATCCAAAAAGAATTATCGAGTTAGCTAATCGTATTGTCAAAAAGAGTTTGACAGTAAGAGAAATTGAAGAGCTTGCGAAAAATGAAAAGAAGGCTAATGTTATTAAACGTGTGGATAAAAAATATGCTAGTATCGAGAAGAAGATTTCCAAGAAACTAAATTGTAAAGTTAAGATTGATGAGAATAAGATTTCAATAAAGGTTGATGATGAAACTAGAGATTTAATCATTAAGCTTTTAATGGAGGAATATGATGTATAAACTAGACCAAATAATAGAGACAAAAAAACCTCATGTTTGCGGTTCTAAAAAATGGAAGGTTGTTAGAACTGGGGCTGACATTAAGATAGAATGTGTTCAGTGCCAAAGAGTTGTTATGATGTCGAAGGTTGAATTAGATAAGAAGGTTAAAAAAGAGAATTGATAGTTTTTACGCTTTTATAAAAAAAATTAAATTATGTCTTGCATTAATGATAAATATAAGTTAAAATATAAAAGCGTGATATGGAGGGGTAGCGAAGAGGCTAAACGCGGCAGACTGTAAATCTGCTCCTTCCTGGTTCGGCGGTTCGAATCCGTCCCCCTCCACCATTAGAGTTAAGTATAGCTGATACGAAAGTGTTGGCTATTTTTTCTTTTCTAGGCATAAATACTGCAAATATTAATGATTTTATTGGTATTTTGGCCCTAGAAATAGAAAAAGTAGTAGATATATCTATAACAACAATAATATATATAAAATCAAATCGTTATATTATTATTAATCGTTAAACTACTACTTACTATATATAGGCATATATAAGAATATATATTTTTTCAAGTATACCCCCACGTGACACGTGACAAACGTGACACTTTTTTTATGGCCATTTCTTTTTTATAAAATAAAGGATTAAAATATATTTAATTCAACCTATAGGTTAATTTTTTATCAAACATGTTGACAATATAACAGATTGGGTGTATGCTATTGTTGTAATCTAAGAAAATAACGTCAAAAATAATGATTACAAAAGGAGCGAAAATATGGGATACACAAAATTCGGAAAAATAGTTAGAAAAGAAATGATTGACCATGATGAAAACTTACTATCAATTGCTCAATTATTAGGCGTTACTACGTCTTTTGTTTCTGCTGTTTTAACAGGTTGTAAAAGTGTACCAGATAATTGGGTGGACGAATTATCTAAACATTATGAACTAAAAGGTTCGAAATATGATGAACTTTATGATGCATATTGTGAAGATAAGAAGAATGTCAGAATTGATGTAGAGAGTGTTCCGCTAGCCCAAAAGAAGTTGGCAGTACAATTTCAAAGAAAGCTTCCTGAATTAGATGAAGATGAGATTCAATCTATCTTCAATATTTTAAAGGAGGATAAGTAATGGATTATGAATCAAGATTATCTTTGAGCAGAATACAGGTAAGAGAAATATCTAAATTTGCTAGAAAGATGTTAAAAATTAAAACTGTTAAATTTCCAGTTTTAAAAGCACTTGAAAAGTTAATAGATAAATTCCCTAATAATCTTTATTATCGTATTTTGCCCGATGATGAATTTGAGACAAATGTAATGGCAGAATTAGTTCCAGAAGGCAACGTTGTTTACTGTATTAAAATACGTGAAACAGTATATGAAAAAGCAGTAAACGCTGATAGAGCTAGTCTTGGATTTATTTGCCATGAAATGTGTCATTTTATTTTGATTCACATATTTGATGCTGGCCCAGTAATGTATGTAAATGAAAGTGGGTTATGTTATGCAAGAAGTTTTAAAGATAAAGAATTGCCACGATATAAAAGTATGGAACGGCAAGCAATGGCGCTTTGTGGGGAGATAATGATTCCTTACGAAAAATGCAAAGAGTATTCATTTAAACAAATTGTCAGTAGAACTGATAGTTCTGATGAACAAACTAAATATTTCTTAAGATGGGTAGTAAAACCAGAATAAATATTCATCTTAATTGAAATAAAAAAGACCCAAACCATTGCAGTGATTTGAGTCGTCTAGACAGCATGCTATGATGCCACCTTCAGCAAGTACATTATAGCACAACTGTCTTAAAAATATCAAGTCCTTTGCGAGATTTCCTCGTCAGAAAGGCAAGAAAAATTTTTAAATACAGGAGGGTACTATTATGTACAAAGATGAAAATGATGTAGTTGAAGATTCGTTCCAAGCGTTCTTGGTGGAAGGAGCGAACTTCACTGAAATTGAGGAATATCCGATAATTGAAGATTGGATGATTCCAGAAGTTCCGCCAAAAAAGATTATGCCTTTTGATAAAGCATTAAATTATCAAGGCGATTTAAGTGATGTATATGTCTGCACATATGCTAGGGATTGTACTTTTGAAAGAGTAAGAAGATACCCAAAGAAATATTTGAACTTTTTCAAAAGATGTGCTGGGCTAATAGGACTTGATTATAGCATACATTCGGATATGCCGATAGTCAAACAAAAGGCCCAAATGAACGATAATTTATCATTATCATTTTATTATGGAAAACAAGGTAATAATCTTATTCCAAATATAAGATATGGTATTGATGAATTAGCTGATGAATTCTTAAGTGCTATTCCTAAGCATACATTGATTGCAGTAGGCACACACGGATTCATTAAAGAGACATACAAAAAAGCTGAATGGTATTGTTTCTTAGAAAAAATTATAAGTGCATTAGAACCATCAGGTATCATTGTTTATGGTAAACTTAGTGGGAATATCTTTAAAGATTTTGAAGAAAAGTGTAAGTTTTATTATTATGAACCATGGATCTACTCTAATCGTAAGAAAAAAGGAGGAGATTCAGATGGCAACTAAAGGTGCAAGTTATAGATATGGAAACACTAAGGGTTCAAATCATCAAGGAAAAGCAACTGAACATATTAACTATGCTTGGGCTAAAGCTTTTAATAGAGGCGGATTAGATAGACATTTTAGAGATCATGGCAAAGAATTTGATTGTAAGACTAAAGAAGAATATGAAGCTAATGCTTTGAAATTTGCTAATACAGTTGATCGAGAAAATTGTAAAAGTGTTATTGATAAAAATGGCACAACATATAAATATAATCCTAAGACCAATGTGTTGGTAGAAGTTACAAAAGATGGCTATATAGTGTCATATAGGCATTATGGTAAGAGCACGTGGTATATTTCTAAGAAAGGAGAAAAGAAATGGATAAAATAAATAAAAAATTTAAACCAATGATGTGTCCTGTCTGCGATGGCATGTATTTTTCAGGGCCAAATAAAAATTCATTCGATGAAGATTTAGAAGAATATTTAAATGGTGAAGTACAATGTAGGCATTGCGGATGGATTTATGATTTGCATCAAGCTGAAAATCCTGATTCTAAAGAAGGATTCAATGAAATGTCAGTTAATGAATATAAGGAATGGTTTGATAACAAAATTAAAGAAAACCCAAACTATGATTATTTTGAAGAACATATGCCTGAACCAACGCCACATAAATGTCCTGTTTGTGGAGAATATGAATTTGCTGATGAATTATCATCTGATATATGCCCAGTTTGTGGTTGGGAAGATACTGGGTTTGAAGATATGCCTGATGAAAAGCCTAGTGAATATATGATGTCATTTAATGAAAGATTGTCTTGGTTTAAAGAAAAAAGAAAAAATAATCCTAAATATAGATGGGACAAGGATGATAATTAAAAAAATGACTCACTGCAAATAGATTAATTTCTAAATGTGGTGAGTCTTTTTAATTGTATTATAAAAAATAGCCCTAGCTACTAACTAGGGTAATCAAATATCAATATTAATTATTGAGCCATCTTTGAAATTAAATTCGAGGTGGCCTTCTTTATGTACTTTTATGTTGATAATTGTTAAATTGAATAATTTATCATTAAATTCTATATTAAATGCATCTGTCACGCCAGTCACGTGTCACTAAGTATATATACCAATAAATATAGGTTTAGAGGGTGCACCTTCATCTATAGAGGGTGCATTGTATTAACAAAACTTACCTTTCACATCTAAATAAGATGAGAATGATACTTGTATTAGTCTTTTTTATACTATAGTTGGGATGTTTTTAGTTTATAAATATTATTTAGTAAAAACGGTGACAAAATTACAGAATAATATATATCCTTATTATATATAAAGGAAAGCATATATAAAAAAATAATTAAAAAGTAGTTGACAATAATAATGTATGGGTATAAAATAAAAAAGGTGTGCTAGT
>JAEDCM010000017.1 GCA_016294165.1 Anaeroplasmataceae bacterium | reverse complement strand
AAAGGAGAAATAATCAATAAAGATATCAAACCTATCTAAATTGATTATACGTGATTTTATGAATAAAGATCTAGACAAAACAATTGATATAAGCAATGTTATTGAGGTTCTAAATATTCTTTATGTAAGTGTATTTTTAGTTGATATGGACACTAATAAATATTTTAACTATCGTTTAAATTCTGTTCTAAAAGATCGCTATGATGATAAATTTGATACAGGAAATTATGAAGAAATTTGCGAATTTTATACTAAAAATGAGGTTTATGATGAAGATAAATATCTGTTTAATAGAATCAATAAAATTTCAAAGATAAAAACGCTTTTAAGTGATAAGAATAACTATTCCTTTAAATATCGTGTATTAAGAAATGATGAAATCCATTTTTTTGAATGCCTACTTATAAAGCCAAATTCAAAGGATAACCAATTTCTTCTAGCAATAAAAGATATCGATGAAGAAAAAAAACAAGAGTT
Organism: Anaeroplasmataceae bacterium; assembly: GCA_016294165.1. Lineage (GTDB taxonomy): Bacteria > Bacillota_I > Bacilli_A > Acholeplasmatales > JAEDCM01 > JAEDCM01. Next base: position 33,558 of record JAEDCM010000017.1, on the reverse strand, counting down.
TCTCCAACAAAAAAAGATTGAAGAAGCCCTTATTGCCGTTGATAAGTTAAACAAGGCCCTAAAGGAAGAATCCGCAATTTCTGTTGCTTTAAGCTATGAATATAGTAGTTTATTTAAAATCGATGTCGCATCTGGTACTACCTCACTTTATCGAACTGATGGTAAAGCTATTAATCCAAAGGTCCTTGAAAAATTAATGGAGTTTGGGGATTATACGACCGTTTTACATAAATACATTGATACATTTGTAGTGGAGGAAGACCGCGAACGCTTAAAACAATCGATTGAATTAGATGTATTATTAAAAAATGTTCCTGATGTCGGACTATATAAATTAGGTTATCGAAGAATAATGAATGGTGTCATCGCCTATTTTGAAATGAATGTTGTAAAAATAATTAATGAAAACAATGAAATAACATTAATTTTTGGATTTAGAGATATTGATAAGGAAATGCGTCGCCAATTAAAACAAACGCGTAAAATGGAATTGCAACACGAAACCATTGAAGGACTTGCTTCAGAATACTATTCCGTTCTTCTTGTTGATCCGATAAATGATACTGTTACTTCTTTTCGTGCAAAAGATAGATTTAGTCAAAACTTAAAAAAAAGTTTTGAATTATATGATAATCGATGGTCTAAAGTTATGCAAAAATATGCTTTAAATGAGGTTTCCGATAATAGTCGTGAAGAATATTTAGAAAAAATGTCATTAGAATATATGAAAAGCCATAATGAAGATTACTCTTTCACCTTTGAAGCAATAACCGATGATGGTATCAGCTATCTTCAAATTAGAGTATCATATGTATTGGAAAAAGATGGCACAAATGTCGTAGTTATTGGAACACGTAATGTCGATGACATCATAAAAAAGGAACGCCAACAGGAAACCGTTTTGCAAAATGCATTAAAAGCAGCAGATGCGGCCAATAAAGCAAAAAGCGAATTTTTATTTAACATGAGTCATGACATCAGAACGCCAATAAATGCCATTATTGGTTTTACTGATTTGCTAGAAAAACATATCAATGATAAGGATCGCGTAATAAACTATATTAGCAAAATTAAAACATCCAATGATTTTCTTCTTTCAATTGTTAATAACGTTCTTGAAATGGCTAAAATTGAAAGTGGTGCCGCTACACTTGAAGAAAAAATTATGAATATTGATGTGTTTCATAATTCTTTATTTTCAATGTTTGAATCACAAATTGAAGCAAAAAATATTAAATTTACGAAAAATCGTGATATCAGAAATAACACAATCCTTTGTGATGAACCAAAATTACGTGAAATATTCTTAAATATTTTAAGTAATGCTTTAAAATATACAAATCCAGGCGGAAAGATTACTCTTTCGATAACGGAAATACCATCAAAAAATCATGAATATTCAATATATCAAACAATTATTGAAGATAATGGTATTGGAATGTCTGAAGAATTTATTCCGCATCTTTTCGAAGAATTTACCCGAGAAAGATCAACGACCGAAAGCAAAATTACTGGAACAGGCCTTGGCATGCCAATTGTCAAAAAGCTTGTAGAATTAATGCATGGAACCATTAAGGTCGAAAGTAAACTTGGGGTAGGAACAAAAATAATCATTTCCATTCCTCATAAAATCATTCGAAATATTGACTATCAAAAGATTGAAAAGAAACATAATAACTATGACTTAAAGCAATTTAAAGGAAAACGTGTACTTCTTGCGGAAGATAATGAGTTTAATGCCGAGATTGCCATTACCATTCTTGAAGAAGCCGGATTTATTGTTGAGCATGCGCTAGATGGAGCAATTTGTGTTGATATGATTAAAAATAATACTGCTGGATATTATGATTTCATTTTAATGGATATTCAAATGCCAAATATGGATGGGTATAAAGCTACTAAAGTTATTAGAAATTTAAATGATATTAAAAAAGCTAATATAATTATTATTGCAATTACTGCCAATGCCTTTGATGAAGACAAAAAAGCGGCATTTGATGCGGGAATGAACTATCATCTTGCTAAACCAATTAAGAGTGATGAATTAATAATAGCTCTAGGTGAAATTGAACAAAAGAACGATTCTATTTGAATCGTTTTTTTATAAAAAAAGATTGCAAATGCAATCTTTATTTAACAATATATAAGATTCCAATTGTACGCTTTCCACAATGGCTTGAAATGACACATCCTGCTCTTGTAACGTCAATATTAGGAATATTTAGTTTCTTAAGTTCTTCTAATAAAAATGGAACATCCTCATCCGCAAATGAATGGGTAATCATGACATGATCTAAATCCAAATTATTAACATCTGCTTTAATATCTAATAACATTTCCTCTAAAGCCTTATGCATTGGTCCACGTGGTTTTTTATAAACATCCATCTTACCATCAGTTACGCGAATAATTGGTTTAATTTTTAAGAATGTTCCAAAGATTTTTTGCATAGAGCTACATCTTCCACCCTTATGTAGATATTCCATCGTATGAATTACAAATGAAGTTTTAATTTTATTTTGAATACCTTGCATTGCTTCATAGATTTCTTTAGCTGATTTTCCTTCATCTCTAAATTTACAAGCTTTTAAAACTTGAAGCCCAATACCAGTAGATAAGTTCAATGAATCATGAACAAAGATTCTTCCCTCTTCAAATTCCTTAGATGCTAATACAGCATTGTTATATGAGACACTCATTTTTGAAGAAATACCAGTGTAGAAAATATCATATCCCTCTTTAAGATATTCTTCAAATTTAACATAAAATGTTCCAATCGAAATGGCAGAGGTTTTTGGTAATTCGCCATTTTTTTCAACCATTGCAAAAAGCTCTGTTGGCGTAATGTCAACACCATCTTGAAATGTTTTATCTTTAAAATTAACATATAATGGTAAAATCTGGATATTATTTTTTTCAATCAATTCCTTTGATAAATCACAAGTACTATCCGTTAAAATTAATACCTTATTCATTTTTTATCTCTCCTATTTTATTTATAATTGTTATAAGAGCATCCTTAAAACGCAAATTATCGTCATTTGTACGCTTTTTAGGCCCTTTAATATGTTTATTAGTTCTTCTTGATTTAACTCCTAAATATCGATTATTTAACAATGAATCAATATTCTTTTCATCAATGATAAAACCATTGATATGGAGAATATAAGCCTTTTTTGAAAGGCCTAAAGCTGAAAGCCCATAATCCTGGGTGATGATTAAATCCCCTTTATTAGCTAACGATAAGAGCTTGTAGTCAACGCTATCATTACCCTTATCACAGATAACAACTTTAGAGTAGCCATCAAAATACTCATGGGATGTATCAAAAAGCATTATTAATTCGAGCATATATTTTTTAGCAACACCTAAAATTATTTCCTTTACCGGACACGCATCAGCATCTACTAATATTTTCATTTCATCACCAATACTATTATAATATAGATTAAAATAAAAATAAAGAAAAAAGGCAATTAAGCCTTTTATTTTTTATTGATTTCACCAACATATTTTGTGGCTGGGCGAATGATTTTATTGCATGAAAGCTTATGTTCAATATTATGAGCTAGCCAACCAACAACACGGGCAGTCGCAAAAATTGGGGTAAATAAATCACGAGGAATGTTTAATAATTTATAGGTTAAACCACTATAAAAATCAACATTTGCACAACAATTAAAGCCCTCTCCCTTGCGTTTCTTTAGCTCATTAATGGCAATTTGTTCTAGCCTTTCATAAAATGAGAAAGCTTTTTCTTGATTCTTCATTTTTGATAATTCACGACATTTTTCCTTCAAAAGAATGGCGCGTGGATCACTTAAGGAATAGATTGCATGGCCAATTCCATAAATCAATCCAGAATTATCAAAATATTTTTTATCTAAGATTTTATTGATAATCTTTGTAATTTCTTCATCTGTTGCATCAAAGCTGATGTCATTGATGATTGTTTCCATCATATCCTCAACTTGACTGTTTGCTCCACCATGACGTGGTCCCTTTAAGGACCCTAAAGAACCAGAAATTGCTGAATAAATATCGGTAGCCGTTGAACCAATTACAACATTAACAAATGTCGAATTATTTCCTCCACCATGATCCGCATGAATAATTAATGATAAATCAAGAGTTTCCGCTTCTAGCTTCGTAAATTCTCCATTATTTCTTGATAGATACAAGATATTTTCGGCAATTGAATAATCCTTGTTTGGATGATGAATAGTTAAAGACTCATTATCAATATAATGCTTTTTAGCTTGTAGAGAATAACAAATAATTGCTGGCATTTTTGCAAGTAAAGCTATTCCTTTCTTTAAAACCTCCATTGGATCAGTATTATCCGGATCATCATCAAAAGAATATAATGCTAATACAGCTCTTTGGATTAAATTCATTAAATTTTTACTTGGATTCTTAAGAATATGATTTTCTAAAAATTCATTTGGTAAATTGTATTCCTCAGATAAAATTTCATGAAACTTAAATAAATCCTTATCAGATGGTAAATGACCAAATAAGATTAAATAACAAACCTTTTCATATCCAAAAGTATCTTTAATCATTAAATCATAAATGTCAATTCCACGGTAATATAGATGTCCATCATCATCAATCTTTTTTCCATCCACAATTCGATATCCATGAACATCACTAATTTTAGTTAATGCGACTAAAACCCCGGTCCCATCGGCATTTCTTAAGCCTCTTTTAACGTTATATACATCATATAATTTTGTATCAATGCTATTATCGCTAAGCGATTTTTTAAATTTATCTTCGATGAAGTCAAACATTACATTACTTCCCTTCTTTAATATAATTCAATAATCCTCCAGCGTTAATCATATCAATTTCTTTTTCTGTAAGACCATGGTTAACCATGAATTCTGTATTATTAGTAACATTTTTAACTACTAAATCAACACCAACAGCTAATTTATCTAATCCTTCAATAACTAATGTATCAAACTGACTAATAGAATCATAATCATCATTGATAAATGTTAAAGGTAAGATACCAAAGTTAACTAAATTTTGACGATGAATACGTGCAAAACTCTTTGCGATTACTGCTCTAATTCCTAAGTAACGTGGAGCGATTGCGGCATGCTCACGGCTTGAACCTTGACCATAGTTATTTCCTGCCACAATGATTCCTCCATCATTTTTTAAACAATTCTTTTTGAATGATTCATCAATTGTATAGAATACAAAGTCACTAATTCTTTCAATATTTGAACGATATGGTAATACCTTAGCACCAGCTGGCATAATGTGATCAGTTGTAATATTGTCCTCAACCTTTAAAATAACCTTTTTATTGATAACTTCTGGTAATTTATCAAACGCTGGTAAAGTTTTGATATTTGGTCCTAAAACAATTTCCTTAGTCATCGTTGGTTTAATAATCATGCGATCATCAACTAAGAATTTTTCTGGTTGTGGGAATAAATCTAAATCCATTCCATAAGGAGAGGCAATTACTCCTTCTACCGCACTAATGGCAGCTAATTCGGGAGATACTAAATAAACCTTAGCACTATTAGTTCCACTTCTTCCATAGAAGTTACGATTGAATGTACGTAAGCTTACACCATCTGTACATGGAGATTGTCCCATACCAATACATGGCCCACAGGCACTTTCTAAAATACGCGCACCAGCTTCCAATAATACATCAAGAATTCCACTCTTTGTGATCATTTGTAATACTTGACGTGATCCTGGCGCAATTCCTAAAGATACATCTGGATGAACAGTTTTTCCTTTAAGGATTGAAGCTACTTTAACGAAATCTGCATATGAACTATTTGTACATGAACCAATTAATACTTGGTTAACCTTGATTCCTTTAACCTCATCAACCTCTTTAACCGCATCAGGACTATTTGGACAAGCTAGCATTGGTTTTAAAGCACTTAAATCAATTTCTAATGTTTCATCATATACGGCATCACTGTCAGCGCATAATGGAATAAAATCTTCTTCACGATTTTGTTTTCTTAAAAAATCTAAAGTCATTTCATCTGATGGGAATAAGCTTGATGTAGCTCCTAATTCCGCACCCATATTTGTAATTGTTGCACGTTCAGGAATAGTTAGAGTTTTAACTCCTTCACCAGTATATTCAAATACCTTATTAACTCCACCTTTTACAGTGAAATTCTTTAAAACATATAAAATAATATCTTTAGCACTAACACCCTTGCTAAGCTTATTTTTTAATACAACATTAACGATTTTTGGCATAACCATATTGAATGGTCTACCAGCCATCGCACATGCAACATCTAAACCTCCAGCTCCAATTGCTAAACTAGCCATTGCTCCTCCAGTAGGTGTATGAGAATCCGAACCTAATAATGTATATCCAGGTCTTGCAAATCTTTCTAAGTGAACTTGATGGCAAATTCCATTTCCAACTCTTGAGAAATAAACGCCATGCTTGTCCGCAACAGATTGTAAGAAGCGATGATCATCCGCATTTTCAAAACCATTTTGCAATGTGTTATGATCAACATAACTAACCGATAATTTAGTTTTAACCTCTTTAATTCCAATTGCCTCTAGTTCAAGATAGGCCATTGTTCCAGTTGCATCTTGCGTTAATGTTTGATCGATAACTAAATCTATTTTATTTCCTCTTATTAAAGGATCCTTTGTATGTTCTTTAATAATTTTTTCAACTAATGTATAACCCATTTTCATCATCCTTTCGTAATTAAATAGTATTATATCATAAATAGATACATTTTTTTTAAAAAATATCTATAAATATTACAATTTTTTATTATTTGTTTATCTATAGTATAAATTTTACAAATTTGTATTTTCTTCAAGAACAATTTCATCCTTAGAAGTAAACTCAATAATTCTTTCTTTTAATGTTTTTACAATAAATAAATAATATTCTTTATAGGCTTTATAATAATGGTTATTGGCAATTTTTTCTAATTCTTCAATTCGCTTTAGAGCCTTATCATAGTCCTTTATTTGATAAACTAAATGAAAACATGAACCAGATAAAAAAGAAATTTCCTTAATCCTAAATAACAATCTTTTATTTGGATTAGGTAAAGAATTAAATAATTCGATGGTATTACCGGGATCATTAAATAGCATGCACTCTAAGCTTAAAATCTCCGTATAAATTGATAATTTTAAATCCTTATCCAAATTATCATAATGCTTTTTTAAAGCATCAAGAATTCTTTTTCCTTCAACCTTATCATCATTTAAAACCGCTTTATATCCACTGATGATTACTAATGGTAATAATAAGGTGTTCATTTTATCTAAATCATAATCATAATTATCTAAATCCGTGATTAAATATCCTTCTTTAAATAAACGCATCGCTTTTGTTTGATCATATAAAACCTTTAAAAACATCTTATCCTTATTGATCATTCGAACATTCATTCCATCGTTAAATGCACCAATAGGCAAATAATTCGCAAGAAAAAGAGTCATTGACATAGTTGAAAAGCTAAGAATGATTCCAAACAATATCATATTTTTCGTAAAAAATAATAAAGTATAGCCGATAACAGCTAAAGTAAAATTCAAAATCAATCCCCCATAGTTATAAAGCTTATAAGGCATATTATCACTATACTCTTCATAATACATTAAGCATTGTCCAACGATTCCCGGCACCTTTTCCTTTTTAACCATTATCTTTCCATTTTCTTTAAAGAATATGAAGCGAAATATTCGAAAGCTAGTAAGCTTATAATTTGTTAATAATCCAAAAATTAGATGCCCGCTTTCGTGAATTATTGTACAAAGGATAAAAGAAATAATAACTCCAAACAATAATACCAAAAAATAGATAGGATCATTATACTTATCAAATAATACTCCTAGCACAAAAAATGGCACCATCGTTAAAATAAAAGAAAACTTTTTTTTCATTAAAACTCCCCCAATTTTTTAACTTTAAATAAATAATTTGCATGATAGTTATAATACTTAAAGATAAACTCATAAAGTCGATCTAAGATATTTACATCATATTCAATTTTATCATTATTAATATCTAGTGTATAGATATTTTTAAGTAGGATGATCTCTTCTAAATTTAAATCAAGCTCATCACTACATTTTTCACATACAGCATGTCCATTTAATAAATTAAATCCTTTAATGCGCCCGTTATTTTTACATAAACACTTAAACTGGGGCTGAATACCCAATAAATATAAATATTTTACTAAAAATACTAATGTATAAAGCTTATAATCGTCACTATTTATAAGTTCTAGGGTGGAAACTAAAAAGAAAAATAACCGCTCATTTTCCAAGGATAAATTATTAATAACCTCTAAAACCAATGAAGCATAATAATTCCTTTTATAGTCACTTAAAATGTTGGGAAATGTTTTTATAACATCTCCATCAATTAAAGTAGGAAGCTTCGAATTTGACGGATAATAACTAATGATATTATACGTAAGAAAAAAACTCCTAAATGGAGATTTAATCTTTTTGGCTCCTCGGATAATTACTTCCTTTTTTCCTTCATTAGTGTAAAGATAAACAATCTTTGAGGAATCCTTATAATCAATGCTTTTTAGAACTATTCCCGTTATCTTTTCCATTCTCTTTTTCCCTTATTGATTCCTTATATTTTAAGTAATGCTCAATCTTTCCTGTTTCCATAAATTTCTTAAAATGTTTATCCATGATTCCACCTCATTAATAGTATGGCCATCATTTTACAAAATAAACCTTATTCATTAAAATATCCAAAATTTTTGACATCACTTACGCGATTACGCCAGTTTTCTTTGACCTTTACCCATAATTCTAAATGAACATGAGTACCTAAGAATTTATTGATATCCTTTCTAGCTAAAGTTCCTATTTTCTTAATCATACTACCATTTTGACCAATGATGATTTTCTTTTGGCTCGCACGCTCCACAAAGATTGTGGCATAAACCTCAAAACGACCATCATCCTCCTTAAACATAATATCACCAACCGCAATACTATGAGGGATTTCTTCTTGAGTCAAATATAAAACCTTTTCTCTAACTAATTCTGAAATAATGAATTTTTCTGGTTGATCAGTAATTTGATCATCAGGATAGTATTGTGGTCCTTCTGGAAGAATCTCACAAATACGATCAAGTAAATGATTAATATTTGTGGCTTCTTTAGCTGAAATCGGAAAAACCTCCTTGAATTCAAATAATGACATATAATCTAAAATTACCTTGTCAATGGCTCCACGCCCTGGTAGTAAATCAATTTTATTTAAGATTAAAAAAACTGGCATTTTAATCTTCTTTAACTTCTCGATGATTAGTCTTTCATATTCACCAACATTCTCACTAGCATCAACCATAAAAAAGCAGGCGTCAACTCCACTTAAAGCTTTAAATGAACTATCAACCATTTTTTCACCTAAATAGTGCTTAGGCTTATGAATTCCTGGTGTATCTAAAAATATAACCTGCATTCTTGAATCTGTATAGATTCCTTGTATAATATTTCTAGTAGTTTGAGGCTTCGGACTCATGATAGCAATCTTTTCTCCGATTACTTTATTTAAGAATGTTGATTTTCCAACATTTGGTTTTCCAATAATTGTTATAAATCCTGATTTCATATTAACTCCTTAAAGCTATAAGGAAGAATTTCCTCTAAGCTGTATCTTTTTATATCATCATCTAAATTTCCCAAAATAATCTCCGCATCCTTGTTTAAAAGTTCTACCATCACTTGCCTGCAAGCTCCACAAGGACTGATAGGCTCTTTAGTATCACCAACAATCGCAATTTTAATCAAATCATCCTTTTTATATCCACTGCTTATCGCTTTAAAAAGCGCAACACGCTCGGCACACATCGCTAATCCATATGAGGCATTCTCAATATTGCAGCCATGAAAAACTTGTCCATCACTCGTTAAAACAGCAGCCCCTACCTTAAATTTTGAATATGGTGCATAGGCCTTTTCTCTTGCAATTTTAGCTTCCTTTAACAAATCCATTAAACATCTCTCCTTAGATTAGCCTTTTCCAAGATTTCATCTTGTTTTTTAAACATAACTTCTTCATCCTCTTTAGTCATATGATCATAGCCTTTTAAATGAAGATATCCGTGAACTGCTAAAAATCCAACCTCACGGCTAACGGAATGACCATACTCACTTGCCTGAAGAAATGCACGATCTAGACAAATAAAAATATCTCCTAATTCTTCTGTTTCAATAAGCATTTCACCATCACATAATGCAAAGCTTATGACATCAGTAATTTTATCGATACCACGATATTCATTATTTATTCTTTGAATTTCTTCGTTTGATACAAAGATAATATTCATTATTTCCTTTTCCTTGAAACTTTTAAAAATGTCTCTAATAAGCTTTTTATATTCAGTTACATCCTTATCTGTTTGATTAACAAAATTAATTTTCATTATCGTACCTCATTAAAATTTTTCCAACTAGTGGATGTCTAATTACATCGTGATGTAGAAATTCAATAATTTCAATTCCGCGAATACCCTTTAAAATTGATGTGGCTTGCTTTAGACCACTGATAGCATTTTTTGGTAAATCGATTTGACTAATATCCCCGGTCACAATCATCTTGGAATTAAATCCTAATCGCGTTAAAAACATCTTCATCTGCATAGCAGTTGTATTTTGAGCCTCATCTAAGATGACAAGCGCATTATCTAATGTTCGTCCACGCATATAAGCTAAAGGAGCAATCTCAATTACTTGCTTTTCAATTAGGGCATTAGTTTGTGCAACACCCAAGCAATCATACAAAGCATCATATAATGGTCTTAAATATGGATCAATCTTTTCTTTTAAATCACCTGGTAAAAAACCTAATGATTCACCAGCTTCGACTGCTGGACGCGTTAAAATAATCTTTTTAACATCGCCTTCCTTAAGCATTTTTACTGCCATTACCACTGCTAAATAGGTTTTACCAGTTCCAGCACTACCAATCGCAAAAACTAAATCATTATGATTAATCGCATTGATATATTGTTTCTGCATGTAAGTTTTTGCATAAATTGGTTTACCTTGAAAGCCAGTAAAGATCAGTTTACGATCTAGATAAACCTCCGTAATAGCCTCATAATTACCACTATCATTCATTTGCGTTATATATTCAATATCTAAAGCCGTTAAATTGATATTTTTTGATAAATCCAAAAGAATCGAAAAAAGATTATCTAACTTAAAAAGAATTTCATCATCCTTAGTGTCTACCACAATATCTAGACCGTTAATGGTAATTGAAATATCATAAAATGATCCGATTATTTTTAGTTTTGATTCATTTGCACCAGCAATATTGATGATATCATTAGTTGTATTTAGCTTTGTGTTTAAAATCATTTTTCTACCTTCCCTACGTTATATTCTTGAGTTCCTTTGTTAGAATTTTAAATGAATAATTATCATTTATTTCATACCCAATAATGAAATATTCTAAAATCTTTTCCTTTTCGAAGACCATATTATAGGTAAAATCCTTTAATATTTCACTTTTAGCTAGTTCATAGGCCTCATCAAATGTATATATTGATATTATATCACTTTTTTCATATATATGTATATCATAATATGATATAAAATTTAAAAAACTAAATCTTTTTTCTTTTTTGATATCATAGAATTTAAACGGATTTTTTTTAAACTTAAATTTTAAATTGCAAAAATTAATCTCCTTAACTGTTTTAATTTTTCCACTATATTCATTTAAAACCCGATTTTTATTTATTGTTATACTGTATTCTTGATAAATTTCCGCTAAAATAATGGCTTTAGGATTGACAAGATGATCATAAACATTACCGCTTACTAACAAATCCCCTTTTTTTACTGATTTATTATAACAAACATTCCCTAATCCTTGATATATTCGATAATATTTTATAACTCCATCATATTTTGATAGGATATCTCCCCCATTAGAATCATCACTTAAATCATCATATTTTGGTTGTTTCGTGATATTTACATAAACAATATTCCCTTTTTTGGTAATGCTTATCCATTCATACATATTATAAGCGCTTCTGATTTTAATATTTAGTTCTTTTAAATTAGTGTTTAAAAATCTAATCCCTAATAATTGATGGGTATATTCATATATATCATTTTTAATTTTTTTATTGATTGGATAATTTCCATTTATAACAATATCCTTGATTCTAATACTATTAATAATAACTATTATTAAGCTGATAAAAATACCAATAAATACATATAGATATTCTTTAAAATAAAGATAACCTAAATTTTGATATTTTTTATAACTATCTAGCTCATGATAATAGACATCCTCTTCATTAATTAAAATATTTTTCCCTCTTATTTTGTTATCAATAAATTCTTCCGTTTTAATCTTCAATAAACTCCACACCTTTTATTGTACCAATAACTAGAATTTCATCATTGGTAATAATCTTAATTATCAAATCTTTCCCTTTAATAATATATTTTTTAAGAACTATTTTTTCGCTCGATAAGGCCTTTAGCTCTTGATAATTTTTTATTTCAACACTCTTTTTAGTTATAGCTATAAAATCCTCATTTAAGTATTGACAAGGAACCTTAAATAATCGCATCTAATCACCAATAAATAATATTAAAAAAGGTAAAAAAAAATGATTAATTTTCATTAATCATTTTAACTCTTGTGTAAAGAAGAAATATTAATATTTCTTTGACTTTGCGGCAAGACGCTTCATTTTCTTCGTAACACTAGGCTTAACGTAGAATTCGCGCTTACGAGCTTCTTGAAGTGTTCCTGAACGAGACACATCTCTTTTAAAACGTCGTAAAGCATCTTCGATATTTTCTTTGTCACGAACTATTGTCTTAGGCATGCGAGCCCTCCTTCCGCACTTTAAATCCTATTTGATTATACTAAATTTAAAATAATTTGTAAAGAACTTTTTAAATAATTTCACCATAATTTTCAGGAAATCCTGTTTTTTTGATGATTATTGATATTTTTTGACCAATTAATTCCTCATTTCCCTTAACAATCACCTTCAAAAAGTTCGAAGTATGTCCGATTAGGTTACCATCATGATAAGACTCCGGAATAAAGTCTAATTCTCGGTTAATAAATTTATCCGCAAAACTTTTGGCCATTTCTTGATTAATTTTAGAAATTTTTTTCAATCTTTCATTCATAATATTACCATTTAATTCCTCATACCTTGCCGCAACGGTTCCACTTCTTTTGCTAAAGGGGAAAATATGCATAAAAGAAAAATTAATTTTCTTAACGTTTTCTAAAGTTTCATTAAAATCCTCTTCACTTTCCGTCGGATAACCAATAATAATATCGGTTGTAATGGAAATATCTGGGTTTGCTTCTCTTAATTTATTTACAACATCCATATATCGATCAATATCATAATGTCTATTCATCATTTTTAAAACATTATTAGATCCACTTTGAATTGGTAGATGGATATGATTGCATAATCGTGGTTCTTCTTTTAACAAACGCAAAATTTCATCATCAATTTGATTCATTTCAATTGATGAAATTCTTAATCTTTCTAATTTCGGTGTATTGTTTAAAATGTCTTTAACTAAGCTTGAAAAGGCATAATTAATATCTACACCATACCCACCAGTATGAATCCCGGTTAAAACAATTTCCTTATATCCTTTTTCGGTAATCATCAATGCTTGCTTCAAAACATCAGCCTTAGGTCTACTGCGCATTCTTCCGCGGGCATAAGGAATAATGCAATAACTACAAAAATTGTTACAACCATCTTGAATTTTTAAGAAAGCACGCGTTCTTTCAAATTCCGTTGCTTCTAGGTTTTCAAAATCCTTAACCTTCGATATATCAATAACCTTATCAATGGGATTTCTTTTACTTATAAATTCATTAACTAAATTTAAAACATTGTTTTTTTCATGATTTCCAATGACAATGGAAACACCTAGAATTCTTTTTATTTCTTCTTTGTTGGTTTGAGCATAGCAGCCCATTACAACTACAATTGCTTCAGGGTTTTTCCTAATTGCTTGCCTTATGTATTTACGGCTTTTAGCATCACTTTGATTAGTGACACTACATGTATTAATGATATAAACATCACTAAAGCTATTGAAATCAACAACTTCATAGTTGGCATCCTTAAACATTGCTAAAACCGCACTTGATTCATAACTATTAACCTTACATCCTAAGGTGTGAATTGCCACCTTCATAGATTTAACCCCTTTCATAGTTTATTGCCGATAAAATATAGATTGGTGCTGTTTCAGTTCTCAATATTCTACTACCTAAATTTGTGCTTATAAAGCCCTTATCTATTAAAAATCTATATTCATCAGGGCTTATACCACCTTCTGGTCCAATTAAGAATAAAACACGTTCATTCTCTTTAATACCCTTAATAATATCTTTTAAATTATTCTTTTTACAATCACTAGCGTCCTCCTCATAAGCGACAATCAAGCGATCATATAAAGAAAAATCAACATCCTTTAAGTTTTTGATATCTAGCACCTTAGTTAAATTATTTCTTCTTGATTGCATTGAAGCCTCTAAAGCTATTTTTTCTAATCTCTCTTTTTTTGATTTAATCTTTTTTTCATCAAGCTTAACAATGCTTCTTTCCATCATTACTGGAATAATTTCATTACATCCCAACTCCACAAGCTTTTGAATGATAAATTCCATCTTATCACCCTTTGGATATCCTTGAGCAATCGTAATGCTAAAAGGAAATTCCGTTTCAAGACTATATTTATCTATCACTTCAAAACAAACCTTATCCTTAGAGATGCTTGTAATTTTGGAAATATAAGTAAAATTATCATACCCAACCAAGAACTCATCATCAATCTTTGAACGTAGCACATTGCACAAATGATGATAATTTTCACCACTAAAGGTTTTTTTATCGAATTCCTCTTTTGTTAAAAAGCATTTATACATAATTGCTCCTTTCTAAATTAAAAAGACTTATAACAAGTCTTTTAAATTATTTTTAATAATATCTATTTCATTATTAATTTCACTAAGCCTTAAACTATCATTGATATTTTTTTTAATATTCTCCAGATGATTTAATAGCTTAGTATATTTTTCAATGAAAACATTTGATCTTTTTTTCATCAATATTGGGCCTAAATATAGCTCGTCCTGACTATAGCTAGCACTGCCCTTCTCAAATTTAATTATTTCATAATAGTGACGATAAAAAATAATATTTTCATCAACTATCCTATAACCATTTTGGCTTAAATATTTACGTACTAAATAGCAGTCGGTATTGGGAGCTAAAACAATTGATTTTAAATTTTTAGCATTTTTTAACGTACCATCTAATATCTTAACCATTAGCTCTCCACCCATTCCACTAATATTAAGCACATCACAATCATTTGGGGGAATACCATCATATTTTAACACCTCAATTTTATTATCCAAATTAAGGTCTTTGATATTTTTTTTAGCATTATTAACCGGCCCAAGATTAACATCTGAGGCAATAGCTCTTGAAACATAATTCTTTTCAATTGCCATAATTGGTAAATATGCATGATCGCTTCCTACATCAATTAAAAAATCATGTCCTTTGATGAATTCTAAACAGGCTTCTAATCTTTTCATTAGTTCTTATTCATAAATCCATTTAATTTTTTACTTCTTGATGGATGTTTTAATTTTCTTAGAGCTTTTGCTTCAATTTGACGAATACGTTCACGTGTTACTCCAAATTCCTTACCAACCTCTTCAAGAGTTCTTGTACGTCCATCAAGTAAACCAAAACGCATACGTAACACCATTTCCTCACGATCAGTTAAAGTTTCTAAAATACCATCTAATTCTCTTTTAAGCATTTCTTTAGAAGTAAAATCATATGGTGTTTCACCATTTGGATCACTTACGAAATCTCCCAAAGAAGAGTCTTCCTCTTCGCCAACTGGTGATTCAAGGCTAATTGGCTCTTGCGCAATTTTTTGAATCATTTGAACTTTCTCAACACTGATACCCATCTTGGCAGCAAGCTCCTCTGGATATGGTTCACGACTTAATTCTTGGACTAATTGACGTTGAACGCGAACTAATTTATTAATAGTTTCTACCATATGAACTGGAATACGAATTGTACGGGCTTGATCAGCTACCGCTCTAGTAATTGCTTGACGAATCCACCATGTAGCATATGTTGAAAATTTAAATCCTTTAACATAATCAAATTTATCAACAGCCTTCATAAGACCCATATTTCCTTCTTGAATCAAATCAAGAAATTGCATTCCACGTCCAACATATTTTTTAGCATTAGCCACAACCAAACGAAGGTTGGCTTCAACTAATCTTGATTTAGCAATTTCAGCCTTACGAACTAATTTTTCTAATTCTAATCTAGTGTCCTCATCAAGCTCTAAATCCGGATCATTAAGTTGTTCTTGGGCTAAACGTCCTTCACTAACAGTAATTGCTAATGTTGTTTCCTCTTCATTTGTAAGTAAGTCAACACGTCCAATTTCCTTTAAATACATTCTGACAGGATCATCAACCTTAACATTTCCAGCTAATGCTTCAATATTATCAAGATTTAAATCCGCAATATCTGCATCAAAATCTTCATCTAAATCATCAAAATCAGGCTCAATATCTAAATCTAAATCCATAGTTTCATCAAGATTACCATCAACCTTGTAATCAACCATTTCTTCTTCACCAACAATGTCTATTCCAGCATCACTTAAGGCTTTTTCAATTTTTTCTATCTCTTCTGACTCATCATCATAGAATTGAAATAAATCTTTGGTTGTGACATATCCCTTTTCCTTACCTTTAGCTAGTAGATCACTAATTACCTTCTCTAATTCCATAAATATTCCCACCTTATTTTTTTATTTTATTAAGCTCTTGCTTAAAATGTACTTGAATATTAAATAATTCATGTATTCTTTCTAAATTGCTTGGGTCGGTTGATTTTTTTAAATCCATAACCTTATCAATTCCCATTTTAATTATCAATGCTTTAATTTTATCTAAGCATTCATCACGTTCATTTTGATTTGAAACATCATATATTTCTTTTTTTAAATCTTCATAAAGTTCTTTTTCTTTTTCATCTAAATAGCTTTTTTCAAATAGATTTCGATCCATTTCCTCATGCTCACGATAATAATTATAAATTATATTGTTATATAGGCTATTATAAGCATAGGCATAATCATCAAATGCTAAATTGTATTTTTTATAAATTAATCCTGTAATTGTTGTATGAATATAATCATCTTCAAAAGGCTCAATATAATTTTTTTGACTATCGAGGATGCGATGTAATTGAAAATGAATGTCATGTGCTATACTTCTGTTTGTAAACAGATGGCACAATAATTTTCGATATGCATCAATTGTTCCATTTTTAATTTTAAAATTTTGTTTTGAAGATTTTTTTTCGACACCTTTTAACGCTTTATCTCTTGTATAATACCTTTGAAAATCACTTAAAATGATTTCTTTTGAAACATTAATATCATTAGCCAACTTAGTTAAATAAATATCCTTTAAAGTATTGGAATTAAACCCATTACAAAGCTTAAAAACTTGCATCTTAAAGCTTTCCATATCATTACTACTTGATAAATTCTTTCCTTCCTTGGCATTTAAATATAAATAATCATTAGTATTTAAAGTTTCGGTATCAAATAATTTAACAAATGCTTCTTTCCCATACTTATTAATATATTCATCAGGGTCAAGATTATCCTTAAGTTTTAAAACTGAAACATTGATCCTTTCTTTATTAAATAGCTCAATAGCTCTTAACGTTGCCTTTTGTCCCGCTTGGTCGCCATCATAACACAAGATAACATTATTAGTATATTTTTTTATTTTCTCAATATGAGATGGTGTCAAGGCTGTACCCATCGTACAAACGACTTCCTTAAGGCCTGCATTAAAGCATGCAATAACATCCATTTGACCTTCTGTAATAATCATTCGATTCTTTCTTCTTATGTCAAATAAAGCATTGTTAATATTATATAAGACATTACTTTTGTTAAATATCTTGTTTTCCGCACTATTGATATATTTTGATTGATTTTCTTCGTTATTAAAAATACGGGCACTATAACCAATGGTCTTGTTGTTCTCATCAATAATTGGAAAAATAATACGATTAGTAAATAGGTCGTAATATTCATTGCTTTTTTTAATAACCCCGGCTTCTAACATATCTAATTCTAAAAATCCTTGGTCCTTTAAAGTCAAATATAAAGAATTTCTTGAACTAGGAGCTAGTCCAATTTTAAACATATTTATAGTTTCATCACTTAAATTTCGGTTATGTAAATATTTTTTAGCTTCTTTACCATTTAAAGAATTATTTAAATAAATTTGATAGAATTTTGTAGAAAAATCCGTAATATCATATAATTTTTTAAAATTTTGTTCATTCTTTGTTTGTTGTTTTATTTTAACATCAATACCATAACGATCACCAAGCTTTTTACATGCCTCATCCATCGAAATTTTTTCAATTTTTCGTACAAAATTAATGACATTCCCGCCTTCCTTGCAGCTCATGCAAGTGGCGATTTTTTTTGTTGGTGATACAAAGAATGACGGACTATGATCATCATGGAACGGACATAATCCACGATAATTACTTCCCGCCTTTTCTAGGGAAACATAGTTACTAACTACTTCAACGATGTCCGCTTTTTCAATAATTTTTTCAATTATTTCATTAGTAACCATAATGCCCCTCCTTAAAATTTAACTTTTTCAGAAATAAAGTTTGTTAATTCATTAATATTAACAACAACTTGTTCCATTGAGTCACGGAAACGAACAGTAACAGTGTTGTTATTTAGTGAATCATCGTCAATAGTTACACAGAATGGTGTTCCGATAGCATCCATACGACGATATCTTTTTCCTATATTTCCAGCATCATCATATGTAACCATTAAATCTTTAGAAAGCATATTATAAACCTCTAAAGCTTTATCGCTATGATATTTTTTGATCAAAGGGAAAACAGCAACCTTGTATGGTGCAAGAAATGGATGTAATCTTAATACTTCTCTTTCATCGTTTTCTAATTTTTCTTTATCATAGCTTGAAAACATAATTGATAACAATAATCTTTCAACACCAACACTTGGCTCAACTACATATGGAATATATCTACTATTATCATCTGGATCAACATATTCTAAATTAGCCTTTGAATGATTTTGATGTTGAGTTAAATCATAATTTGTTCTACTTGCAATTCCCCATAGCTCTCCAAATCCCCAAGGAAATCTAAATTCAATATCGGTAGTCGCATTAGAATAGAAGCTTAATTCATCCTTTTCATGATCTCTTAAATGAACATCCTCATCCTTTAATCCTAAATCCTTCAAGAATTTAGCACAATAATCCTTCCAATATTTAAACCATTCAATTTCTGTACCTGGTTTACAGAAGAATTCTAATTCCATTTGTTCAAATTCTCTCGTTCTGAAAATGAAGTTACCTGGTGTAATTTCATTTCTAAATGATTTACCAACTTGACAAATTCCAAATGGCACCTTTCTTCTTGATGTTCTTTGAGCATTTTTAAAGTTTACAAAAATACCTTGTGCTGTTTCAGGTCTTAAATAAACTGTATTTTTTGCATCCTCAATAACACCTTGGTTTGTTTTAAACATTAAATTAAACTTTCTAATTTCTGTATAATTAAGCTTTCCACAGTTTGGACAAACAATATTGTTGTCATAAATGAATTTTAATAATCTTTCATTTTCCCAGTTGTCACCAGTCTCTTTTCCATTTGTGAACTCTTCAATAAGCTTGTCTGCACGATATCTTGTGTTGCATTCCTTACAATCAATTAATGGATCACTAAATCCTCCAACATGTCCTGATGCAACCCAAACCTCTTTATTCATTAAAATAGCAGAATCTAGTCCAATGTTATATGGATTTTCTTGAACGAATCTTTTCCACCAAGCTTTTTTTATGTTATTTTTTAATTCAACTCCAAGTGGGCCATAATCCCAAGAATTGGCTAATCCTCCATATATTTCACTCCCTTGATAAACAAATCCCGTTTGTTTACAATAGGCAACTAATTCTTCCATTGTTAATTTACTCATACTATACTCCTCCTAAAATGCCATACTAACTACGTATTATATCACAAGCAATATATAAATTAAAGCATTTTTTAAAAATTTATATTTATAAAATATAAAATAATCCGCACACTCCGTACGGATTAATCATTTTACTATTTGTTTGCTAGTTTATCTAAAAACAACTTAGTTTCATAACCATCTAACACCACATCCGCAACATCCTTATGCATAGTATCACCATGAAAATCGGATCCAGCCGTAAATATTAATTTACCATCATATTCTTCTCGAAGTTTTCTTTCAAAACCTAGAGTATTTAAGGGATAAATTGCTTCAACGCCATCAAATCCCAAGGCCAAAACATCATGATAATCATTCTTCTTTAATAAGACAGGATGAGCTAAAACTGTTAAGGCATTAGCTCTTTTTAAAAGTGCCAATCCATCCTCGGTTTTAAGGTCTGAAGAAGGAACATAGCACGGGCAATCATCACCAATCATTTTTTCAAAAATTTCATTAATTGTATAATCATAACCTTTTTTAATTATCGCTTTAGCAATATGTGGACGAGCTATAACACCCTTATAGTTTTCAAAATCATCAAGGGTAATATCAATATCAAAATGCTCCTTTAGCAGACTAATAATTTTTAATGCTCTTTCAATTCGCGATTTTTCCATCATTTCTAGATATGCCTCTAATTCTCTTAAATCACTATTTTCGCGAAAGTATCCTAAAACATGAACAGACTCATTGTTTCTTTTTGTGGAAAGTTCGATTCCTTTGATGATTTTTAAACTACCTTCATAATTGATTTTATGACTTAAAATATTATCATGATCAGTAATTGATATAACATTTAAACCTTTTTTTTCGCAGTATTTAATTAAATCTAAAGCTTCCATTTTTCCATCTGAAAAATTAGAATGCATATGTAAATCCGCTTTCATATTTATCACCAGAAATATTATACAATAAATATTTCAAAATACAATTATTTCATATAAAACTCATATCCCATTTCTTTAAAAATCTTGCTTAAACCTTTAATTAAACTTCTTTCCTTTAGTTTATCCTTTTCTTGCATGACATCAAAACTTTTTTTATTCTTTTTCTTCATTAAAAAATCAATTTCGTGCTCGGTAAAGCTAAACTCCATTGGACTGATGCTTTTACGATAATAAATATTTAATTCCTCTAGACCACAAATAATATCATCAGCCATCTCTAAATATAAATCATGATTACTTTCATAATCACATTTTTCAATTAAAGCTATTTTATGAGCCAATTGATTAGTTAAATCACTACTTTTAATGACATTCATATAGCGATCTATACTAACCTCATTAGTCAAGGTATAATAATCTAGATAACTAATATTTTTAGATATTGAGCTTAAAATCTTAATCAAAGATAATTCCTTGTAAAATAGATTAGATGATAAAAGCACATTAATAACATCATCATCAATATGACATTCATTTTCATTAAATAAATTAGGCAAATACTTTAACAATAAATATCTTATAAGAATAGCCCTATTGGTTTTATTTTCAATGCTTGGTGTCTTAATAATATAATTCGAATCAATGGTACTAACCCCTTCATTATTGATAATAATTATATAAAAAAATCTCAAAGGTATTTTGATGTTTTTCCGCATTATAAAGCCATTTTCAAAAATATATTTAATATCACTTGTAACATTAGTAACAATAGCTGGTTTTTTATTTAAAAGATTATTACTTGTAATAATATCAATAATTTCATCAAAATCATTGCTATAATAGATTTCATCAAAATATCCTTCAATATATTTAATTCCATCATCAAATTTATCCTTATAAAGTTCAATAATTAGACGTTCCTTGTATAAATTTTTCTTTAAAATATTATGAAGTTTGATAATCTGATTATCAATAATGGCTAAATTATTTAGTTTTAAATGTGGTAATCTCAATGCTTCAATTCCATATCTTATAACATCATAATTCATTTTTTCAATGCTGATATTATCCAATATTAAATTATCAAAATAAATCTTATTAGTGATATTTGCCTTAGTAATCTTTAAATATTCAATATCAATATCAACATTTTTTACAATTTTAAATAATTCTTCAATTCTCATATATGGATTAATATTATATATATATTTGATTTTAATGGCATATTTGATACTTTCTAAAATATTATTATCGGTTAAAAGGCCAAATAAAAAAATACTATTTGATTCAAACTTGTCCTCGTTTTGATAATTATGATAAAAAACATTAAATGTAAAGTCAGCATAATAAATAAAATGATTATTTGAATAAAAAACTGCCTCAGTTATTGTTTTATATTCCTCATTTAAAACTTTATAAAGCTTATTAAGTATTTCATTAATATCTTTATCAAAAATCAATAAATCAGCTAAATTAAGCACAAAAATGCCATGATATTTAGATATATATTTCAGTCCTATATTTGACATATTAATGATTTTTTTTAAATCATAATCATCAAGCCCACCGTAAATGTTTGTTCCATCATCATAAACAATCAAATAATCATCATTATTTCTATTAAAATCAAAATTTGAAGATTTAATTAACTCATTTCCTTTGGTTTTTAATAATACTTCTTCATTAAAATAAATCTTTGTGGTATTCTTTTTAATATCCAATTTAATTAGATTATAATAATCATTTCCTTTATTATAAACTGATAATAAATCATATAGTCTAATAATCCCACTATGATATTTTAATTCATTATCGCCTATATAATATGCTAGCTTACCTGTCCCATACATGAATATATTTTTCACATAAATCCCTCCATAGCATTAATATAGATGATAATATGCAAATAATATGTCAAAAAAGAGGTTGTACTTTTATACAACCTCAAATTCATGTAAAACTATTTTATTTTGTTTTTTAGTTTCCTTTAAATCAATAACCCTCTGATTATTTGATCCTCTAAAGGTTAATAATAAATTTCTTTCCTTTAGGATAAACGGACCATCAATTAGGATATCAATTTGATCTAAGAAATCTAAAACCTCCGGCATTCTTAATAAATCCTCATATAAATAACCGGTATAAGCATAAATGTTTAAATTTAATTTGCGGGCCTCCTTGGCGATATATGCGCACTGTTTTGGTTGTAGAAAGCACTCACCACCCGAAAATGTAATTCCCGATAATAATGGATTAGCTTTGATTTCATCTAAAATTGTTTCTACATCGACAAGAGTTCCACCATTATAATCATGGGTATGAGGATTATGACATCCTAAGCAATGATGCGGACACCCTTGGGTAAAGATGACATACCTCAAGCCTGGACCATCGACAGTTGATTCTTTAACAATTCCGCTAAGGCGAATTTTATCCATGTTTAACACGGTCTTCGACTTCTTTACGTTTTGCGTTATTAAATCTATCTAAGGTACCTACAAGGTAACCAGTAATTCTTCTAATTCTTTCAAATGGAACATCATCCTCACGTCTACCGCATCCTGGACAAACATCATTAATAACACCTGAATATCCACAAACAGGGTCACGGTCAAGTGGATGATTGATTGAACCATATCCAATTCCTGATTCTTTCATGCATCTAACGATTTTTTCAAAAGCTTCAAGATTCTTTGTAGGACTTCCGTCTAACTCAACATAAGAAATATGTCCGGCATTAGTTAAGGCATGATATGGAGCCTCAATTTTAATCTTTTCAAAGGCTGTTAATTTATAATATACTGGCACATGGAATGAGTTAGTATAATATGCTTTATCAGTTACACCTGGAATAGTACCAAATCTTTCTTTATCTAAACGAACAAAGCGTCCTGATAATCCTTCAGCTGGTGTTGCAAGTAATGAGAAGTTAAGTTTTGTTTCTTCAGCCTTAGCATCCATCTTTTTACGCATGAAGGTAACAATTTCATATCCAAGCTTACGAGCCTCTTCAGATTCACCATGATGTTTACCGATTAAAGCGATTAAACATTCAGCTAATCCAATAAATCCAATTGATAAGCTTCCGTGTTTGATAACTTCTCTTACAGTATCGTTACGATCTAATTTATCAGAGTCAATCCATACACCTTGTCCCATTAGGAATGGGAAGTTATACACATGTTTATTTGATTGAATCTCTAAACGTTCAAATAATTGATTTACAACTAAATCCATTTTTTCATCTAACATTTTGAAGAACTTAGGAATATCACCCTTAGCTAAAATACCCAAACGTGGTAAGTTAATTGAAGTAAAGCTTAGGTTTCCACGACCTGTAACAATTTCATTAGATGGATCATAAACATTTCCAATTACTCTTGTACGGCATCCCATATAAGCTATTTCTGTATTATAATCTCCTTCTTTATAGTATTGTAGATTGAAAGGAGCATCGATAAATGAGAAGTTAGGGAATAATCTTTTAGCAGATACACGACAAGCAAGTTTAAAAATGTCATAGTTTGGATCCTCAGGATTATAGTTAATTCCTTCTTTAATCTTTAAAATTTGAATAGGGAAAATTGGTGTTTCTCCATTTCCTAAACCAGCTTCAGTCGCAAGTAACAATTGTTTCATTACCATGCGTCCTTCACTTGAAATATCAGTTCCATAGTTAATTGAGCTAAATGGAACTTGCGCACCAGCACGTGAATGCATTGTGTTCAAATTATGAACTAATGATTCCATAGCTTGATATGTAGCTTTTTCAGTTTCTTTATATGCTTCTTTAACTGCAAAGTTTTGCGCAAAATTGATTTTATCTTCAGTTAAAAATTCAACTAAATAAGCTTTTTCTACTTCACGGTATCCATTATTATCATCGATAACAGGTTTACAACCGTCAGAAGTAATAACCTTTTTAACAATATTTTTTGCGACCTCATCAGCGTTTTCAATTCCAAGGAATGTTAAAGCCTTTCCAAGGTTTGATTGATACATTTTACAATATGTTTTAGCAACACCAGGAGCTAGTCCATAATCAAAGTTTGGAATACTTTGACCACCGTGTTGATCATTTTGATTAGCTTGAATAGCGATACAAGCTAAAGCTGCATAGCTTCTAATGTCTTGTGGTTCTCTTAAAAATCCATGACCTGTTGAGAAACCATCCTTAAATAACTTAACAATATCAATTTGACAACAAGTCATTGTTAAAGTTAAGAAATCTAAGTCATGGATATGAATATCCCCATTACGATGGGCAGCCGCATGATCTGGATGAAGAACAGAATTTAAATAAAACTCCTTTGCTCCCTCACTACCAAACTTAAGCATTGTCCCCATGGCAGTATCACCATCGATATTAGCATTTTCCCTTTTGATATCATTTTCAACAGCTGTTTTAAATGTGATATCATGGAAAGTTTTCATTAAACGTGTGTTTTGTTCACGAATACGATTACGTTCAGCTCGATACAAAATAAATGATTTTGCTTCTTCACTTAATCCTGATTCAATTAAAGCTCTCTCAACTTGATCTTGAACCATTTCTACTGTTGGTGCTTTAATATCTTTAGCATCAAAGTAAGCGCTAACTTTTGCAGCGATAACCTCGGCAAAGTTGAAGTTATTATGTCCAACAGAATCCATTGCTTTATAAATGGCACTTGCAATTTTTGTTTCATTAAAAGGTACACGACGACCATCGCGTTTGATAATTTCTGAAACCATTTTTAATCCCTCTCTCCTCTATTATTTTTTAAAAAAAGTATTCGTTTCATTATTACATAAAAATATATAATATTACGAATTATGCTTTGATTATATAACATATATTTTATATAGTCAAACATTATGCACTATTATTTTTTTTAACCGTTTTTTTATATGAATAACGGCTTAATCAAGCCTTTTATTTTGCTTTTTCAAAAAATTTTTATCCCATTTTCCACATGTTTTACAAAAAAAAATTTTTTTTAATTTTTTTCATTTAAAAAATGTAAGCAATTTTCATAAAAAAAGCTCATTTTTTTCATGAGCTTTTGGATTATTTTAATTAAATTTAATTAAGCTAGCTCTAAAGCTATTTCCATCATTTTTGTAAATGAATTTTGTCTTTCTAAAGCTGAAGTCATCTCATCAGACTCGAAACAATCGCTTACTGTTAATAAGCAAGCGGCTTTTTTACCTAAGGCTTGAGCATTTGCGAATAAAGCAAATGATTCCATCTCTACTGCCATACATCCATGAATATCACGAACATCCTTATATGATACTCCACTAGGTAGACGATAAAAGACATCTGATGAGTGAATACGACACTCAGTAATAGGAATATTTAATTTTAAAGCTGCTTGTTTAATTAATGAATTTAATTCTTCATTTGCAGACAAAACATGACTATCACTAAATCCCATAGTCTTGGCATAGCTAGACTCACTATAAGCATCCTTTGCTAATAAGACATCATAGATATGAAGTTCCTTACTGTAGGCACCACATGAACCAATTCTAATTATATTTTCTACATCATAAAATTTGAACAATTCATATGAGTAAATACCAATTGAAGGCATTCCCATTCCAGAAGCCATTACTGAAATCCTTTTTCCTTTATAATATCCAGTATAACCAAAAACATTTCTAACCTTATTAAACATTATCACGTCAGTTAAAAAATTCTCGGCGATATATTTTGCACGTAATGGGTCACCGGGCATCAAAACGGTCTTCGCAATCAAACTTTTATCATCTAATTCAATGTGTGGTGTTGCCATAATTATTCCTCCTTATTTCCTATGTAGGCGCATAGTTCTTTTTCTATTTTTATTTTATTATTCTCCTGATATAGATCAAAATATAGACTTGAATCCATATTTAAATAACTATCATATTGTTTGATAAATTCCTCTTTAGTATATAGTAGATTAAACTTTTTATACTTTCTAACATAATTTCCATTAAAAAATTCATCAATACTACTTATGAAAAAATCGCCAATAATCATTAATAAACCATAATGATTAAAATTATTAGTAACAAATATTTCATAATCATCATTTTGATAGCCAATTCTAGTTAAAATTTCTTTTAAGTCAAGATCATCACTAGAAGCTCTATTGATATTTAAATTGACCAACTCATCTTTAATAAAAGATGCTAGTTCTTCTTTATAATTATACCAAATTACATCCATTACTTGTTCCAATTCTTGTGGCACCTGCCTCAATCATTTTTTCAAAGTCTTCAGCTGTACGCACGCCACCTGATGCCTTTACACCAATATTTGGTCCAACTGCATCACGCATAATTTTAACATCCTCAACTAATGCTCCACCAGTCCCAAAACCAGTAGATGTTTTAACGTAATCCGCATTAGCTTCTTTAACCATTAAAGAACAATTTTTAATTTCTTCCTTTGTTAAATAACAAGTCTCAATTATTACCTTAAGTAAAGTGCTTCCGCAAGCCTCTTTAACTTCTTTGATTTCTTCTTTGATAAACTCATAATCATGCTCCTTAGCCTTCGCAACATTGATTACCATATCAATTTCTTGTGCTCCGTTACTAATGGCATCCTTAGTTTCAAAAACTTTAACCTTAGTCGTATTCGCTCCAAGAGGAAATCCAATTACCGTACAAACTAAAACATCACTGTTTTTTAATAATTCATGAGCATAACTAACATTTGCCGGATTAACACAAACACTCATAAAATCATGTAAAATGGCTTCATTACATAGTTTTTTGATATCCTCTTTTGTGGCAGTTGCCTTTAGAATAGTATGATCAATATATTTTGATTTTTTCATTTTTTACACTCCTTTAATTATACATCAATAATTTCTGATTCATTAAGCAATTTATATGCAGAAGTATTTACTAAATTAAACTTTGCCTTTTTCATAATCTTTTTCATTTTTTTAACGCCAGAATCATTTAATACCTTAGTATCCTTCATAAAACCAGGAAGCTCATTTAAATACTTTTCGCCAACATTCTTTATCTCTTTATATTTTACACACTTAACTTCGCTTCCACTCTTATAATAAACGAAATCAATAAATGATGGGAAAATTGTTTTCGTATCCTCAGTCCACTCAATTGCCGTATAAACCTCATCAGTTAGATTACTCGCTAAAAAGCTAATTTTAGGAACATAAATGTTTTCATCCTTATAATATAACTGTAAACGAACAATTTCATAAATATATTCAAAAATTGCATCACATTTTTCTTTATCAATGTAATGAAAATTTTCAAATTCTTCTTTTTTAAGTTGCTTATAAGCCTTTTTAAAATACGTATATGCAGCCACAACTGTATCAATTTTAAAACTTAAAATATTTTCAAACAATTCACAATAAACATATAAGTCAAAGGTATGTGCGAATGATGCCATCATTTTAAATAAAACTAAAGCTTTAAAATCTGGAATCATCGGATCAATTTCAACATGAAAATTTAGATTTGCATATTTAGGATTTAATTTATAGATATTCGGAACAGCTAAGCGCTTTGTCAAATAAAAAATGGCCTTAGTATTTAAATTACGTTCTTCATAAATAATTGTAACCTTTTCATCGGTATATTCAAAACTACATCCATCAATTTGTTCAAAAAATCCGAAAACCTTTTGAATGTCAATGCTCACTGAACGATCCTTAAAAAAATACAAATTAAAATTCATAATCCCATCTCCTCTTAAATATTTTATCATATTTTAGTTTTATTTAATAGATTTAAATAAAAAAAAG
The DNA here is from genome assembly GCA_016294165.1 of Anaeroplasmataceae bacterium. Taxonomy (GTDB): domain Bacteria; phylum Bacillota_I; class Bacilli_A; order Acholeplasmatales; family JAEDCM01; genus JAEDCM01. The sequence goes on along the minus strand of JAEDCM010000017.1, from coordinate 4,727 downwards.
CATATCAAATGATATGCTAATTCTTATTAACAATTTTATTACATCTAGGACATAATTCAACATCATTGATTAAATCAACAATTTGCCAACATCTTGCACAAGTCATACCAGAAGCGGCTTCAACCTTAATCTTTAATTCATCTTCAACTTCTAATAATTCAAATTGTGAAACAATGCACATTTGACCAATATTGGCATTTAATTTGTTTAATAAATCAAATGTCTTTTGATCAGGAGTAATTGTTAATTTAGCATTAAATGATTTTCCAATAATCTTTTGATTACGTGCTTCCTCCAATGATTTTAAAATAATGTCTCTTAACTTGATGAATTCATCAAAATCATTTTCTAATTCATCATCATTATATTGCATAACCTTTGGCATTTCATCTAAATAAGCATCTAGCTTTTTACCAAATGGTAAGAAATCATAAGCTTCAGAAGCTGTATGAGGAATGATTGGTGTTAAGAGTCTAATCATATCCTTAATTGTATGATATAAAACCGTTTGAACACTTCTTCTTGTTAAAGCATTCTTTTCTTCAATGTATAAAATATCTTTCGTAAAATCTAGATAGAATGGTGATAATAATGTTGCAATATAATTGTTTACTAAACGGTAAACCTCATTAAACTGATATTCATTATAAGCATTTAATACTGCTTCATTTAATTTGTTCAATTTAATCATCATAAACTTATCAACATTAGGCATATCTTCATATTTTACTAAATCTTTTTCTTCTAAATCACTAATATTACCTAAAATAAATTTAAAAGTATTACGAACCTTACGATATGATTCACTAACTTGCTTAAGCATTTCATCACTGATTCTTTGATCACTTTGATACTCAACACTGGCAACCCACATACGTAAAATGTCAGCACCCATCTTTTCCATTACCTTATTAGGATCGATGGTATTTCCTAATGATTTACTCATCTTTCGCCCTTCACCATCAAGTGTAAATCCATGAGTTACAACGGCCTTATAAGGCGCTTTATTGCTTACTGATACTCCAGTAATTAATGATGAGTTAAACCATCCACGATATTGGTCAGCCCCCTCTAAATATAAATCAGCAGGGTAAGGTAAATCCCAATTCTTTAATACACCTTGATGGCTTGATCCACTATCAAACCAAACATCCATCGTGTCTAACTCTTTCTTAAAGATTCCATTAGGGCTTAATGGATTTGTATATCCTTCAGGTAATAAATCCTTAGCTTCTTTTGTATACCAAATATTAGAACCTTCTTTTTCAAATAAATCCGCAACATGAAGCATTAGGTTATAATCCATGATAGGTGAACCATCCTCAGCGTAGAACACAGGAATTGGAACTCCCCAAGCTCTTTGACGAGAAATACACCAATCCTTACGATCTTTAATCATATTTGAAATTCTTAGTTCTCCCCAACTTGGATACCATTTAACATTTTTAATAGCTTCTAATAATTCATCTTTAATTTTTTCAATTGACGCAAACCATTGAGGTGTCGCTCTAAAAATAACTGGCTTTTTAGTGCGCCAATCATGTGGATATGAATGGGAAATTGGATCTAACATTAATAGGCATCCAGCATCTTTAATATCATTGATGATTACATCCTCAGATTCCTCATAGAATAAACCACTATATTTTCCAGCGGCCTCTGTTTGATATCCTTTATCATCAACGCATACTAAAATATCTAGTCCATACATTTTACCAGCCATATAGTCCTCTTCACCATAACCTGGAGCGATATGAACAAATCCTGTACCATCAGTTGTTGTTACATAATCGGCATTGATTACAGGTGAAATACGGTCATAAAGCGGATGTTTATATTGTAAATCTAATAATTCATTTCCTCTTTTACGATCTAATACTTCTACATCAGTTAATCCTAACTTAGCAACTATCTTATCAAATAACTCACCAGCTACAATCATCTTTCCTTTGTTAGAATTAAATAATACATATTCAATAATTGGACCACAAGCTACTGCTAGGTTACCAGGAAGTGTCCATGGAGTTGTTGTCCAAACCATAAATGAAGCACCCTCATAATCGCCAGTACCATTGACAATTGGGAATTTGAAATAAATTGATTTAGATGTAATGTCCTTATATTCAATTTCCGCCTCAGCAAGAGCTGATTCACTTGATGGTGACCAGTAAACTGGTTTTAATCCTTTAAAGATTAAACCATTTTTCACCATTTTCGCAAAAACACGAATTTGTTCAGCTTCAAATTCTGGTAGTAGTGTTAAATATGGTCTTTCATATTCTCCTAAAACTCCAAGACGTTTAAAGCCCTTCATTTGATTTTCTACTTGAACATGAGCATATTCCTCACATTTTTTTCTAAAATCAACAATTGGCATTACCTTACGATTAACACCACTCTTAGTTACCGCATTTTCAATTGGCAAACCATGTGTATCCCATCCAGGAACAAATCTTGCTTGAAAACCACTCATGTTTTTATATCTAACAACAAAATCCTTTAATGTTTTATTTAAGGCATGACCTATATGAATGAAACCATTAGCATATGGTGGCCCATCATGTAAAACAAAAGGCGTTTTATCCTTATTTTGTTCAATTCTTTTTTCGTAAATTTTGTTTTCTTCCCATTTTGTTTGAAATAATGGTTCTCTAACTCCTAGATTCCCACGCATTTCAAATCCAGTTTTTGGCATTAATAAGGTATCCTTATAATCAAAAGCCATAATATCCCTCCTAAAATAAAAAAATCGTCCTTAATCTAAGGACGATTATAATCGCGGTACCACCTTAGTTCTAGATAAAATCTAGCCCTCTAAACTCCTTAACGCGGAAAACGTACTATATTACATTATCACATAGTCTCTTAAAGGTGATATTTCATAATAATCGCTATTAGGCTTCCATCATCCCCAACTTGCTATAAGCATCAATACTATAAAACGTGTCCTTCTCTTCGATTTCTTTGATATTATATCATATTAGATCAAATAATCAAATATATTTTTTAAGATAAATTAATATTTTTTTCATCTTCCTCATTAAGGTTTTCATATTTCATTTTTTTATTGGTATGATTAATATAAATTGATAACAATCCTAACATTGCAATAAGTTCTAAGAAATAGAATAAAATACTATATTTTGTGATTGTTCTTTTGTTTATTAAAATATCAATACCCGCATCTCTTAAAATACTATCCTTTAAAATATTTAAGAATGGTTCGACAAATAGATGGCCAATATAGAAGAAAATTGATAAAATGATAATCCATTCAATAAAATAAATGATTAGATTTTGCCTTCTAGTAAAGCCAATATTATACATCATTTTAAAGTAACGCTTCTTCTTGCGCTGTAGGGTATCTAAATTGATTAAAATAATCAAGATAGACATTGCAATTATTAAAGACATAACCACAACAAAGATACTTTTAAAAATTCCATATTCCTTTTGGGACATTAAAATTAACCAAGCACTCTTTTGGCAAACATATTTGGCTCCATTAACACCCTCATTCAATTTTATTGCACTTTCATAATGATTAAAATCCTTCAAATATATTTCAATACCTGAGAATGAGGTTGTTGCATAACTCTTAAATTCTTCCTTTGATGTAACATTTGCAAAAATATAATCAGTGTCTACTAATCTTGAGATAGCATGAAATCTTGAGTCCAAAACTCCTACCACTTTTAATTCTGGTGTACGGTAGCATTCATTAACATTATCATAGATGGCAAATTTTTGATCAATCACCATATCTGCTTCTAGACCAATACGATTAAGTAAAACCTCGCTAATCATGATTTCGCCAGTATTCTCGGCAAATCGACCAGCAATTATTGGATCATTGTTATCGGTAAGAATCTCATATTCCTGAATCCATAAATCAGGAAATTTATTATCAAGTAAACGAGCTTCCAATTCCGGTATCTCTCCAACATCATCCATTGGAAATTGCAAGTATCCTAAATGTAATGATGATTCATGAATAACAAAGTCAAATCCCATTACATCATTGTAACAAACCTCTTTAGTGTATTTACTATTAATTAATTTAACATAATTTTGATAATCAGGTGTGTTAATAAAATCGGTATCCTCATAGATAATTGATGTAATATAATTATTTGAATAATTACCATCCATCATCTTTTTTGTACGGTCCTCAAAGCAACCCTTTATCGAAAAGAATGACATCAATAAAAATGAGATGCATAGAATTCCAAATCCTAGTTTAATTGAAAGACTTTTTGAGCGAAATACATTGCGTAAAGCTAGAAAGAAATATTTCATTCACGAACACCACCCTTCATCTTTTTAACAATTGAAGAATGATTAGAAAAAATGCTCATAATCCACATACAAATAAAAGAGAACACTACTACCGCTCCTAAAATAATTAATGGATCATACCAATTAAACATGATTGATGTATTTTTGACATTAAACATAATTTTAATATATTTATTGATATAAACTATCGAAATAAATGAGAAAATTGTTCCTAATAACGTAGCAGCCAAACTCATCAGTAAAACAATCAAATAATAGAAAAAATAAATATTGAATTCATAATATCCAATTGCTCGAAGAGTTGAAATAAAATCGATGCGTTTAGAAATAAATGAATTCATAATAAAAGTAATTAAAATAACCGACGCAATTAAAAATGAACTAGTCAATAGTTCATAGACACAAAAAAGAATATTATTTAAATGAGA
>JAEDCM010000016.1 GCA_016294165.1 Anaeroplasmataceae bacterium | reverse complement strand
TCAATTAAATAATACACCTTTTTTTATTTGTGTCCTTGACTTAGGGTACTATTTATTTTAAACGGAGACTTTTTAATTCTTTGATGCTTTTTTAATTCTCTTTATATCTTGTTTAAGCTTTTTATTAACTGTACTTCGGATAGAAGAGATCTCGTTAATGAAGTTTTCCTCTTCATCAGCGTATTTCTTTTTTACTAATTTATCTAATAATGCTTTATTCTTTTTATATACTTTGGATTCGTTTAAAGTATCTTTATCAAATCTTTTTAATTCTAATTCAGCTTCAAGAATTTTCATACGATATTTTTTAGCAATCTCATTCTTTTTACTTTTAAAAATAATATCCAAATCTAAAATGATCTTATTTAAATTCTTCTTAGAAGCAAAAATGTTATTTTCAAATTCAATCTTCTTGTTAATACGAGCTTTATCAATTTTGCTAATTGAATTAGATTTTGATAAATTATTAGAATCTAAGAGCTTATTATAGTAATTAGTTGAAACTTTCAAATTTTCGTCAACAGATTTTAACATGTTGTAATGATCTTTTCTAAGAGTTTTTTGGTCATCACGTATTGCTTTAAGCTGATATGCAAGATCTTTCTTTAATTTATTAACATTAATATTGTGCTTGTTTTTTTCGTTTAGAATGTTACTATCAATAATTTTTAAACGATTCCTGATTTCAAGAATAGATATTTTCTTTTCTTTAGAAATTTTTTGAATTTTTTGTTGTCTTTCATTATCACATTCAAAGGATAAATCATCATATAAATCCTTTATTCTTAAAAATTGTTTTTCATAGGAAGCAGATATTTTTTTATTGATGCTGTTAATACGATTAAAGTTTTTATCAATTAAAGTAGAATTGGCGTTAATAAGGCGATTTATCTCTTTTTTGCTTTTAGAGAAAGAATTAGCAAATAAAGCAATTAGCTTATTACGTAAGTCATTAATGTATTTTAAGATTGAATTATTTTTTTCAAAGTAAAAATTCATAAATTTTACTTTAAATAATGGGTTTTGAACATTATCAGCATAAATATTTGTGTCATTAAGCAATTCATTAAGCTTTTGTGTAGCTGATGTAATTTTTTGATTGTACATCTTTTTTTGTTGGTTTAGGATATTGATATTTGCACGCTTATAGTTTATTGATTTAACAATATCGTTCAAATCAATCCTTAGTGCTTTAATATTTTCTGATTTATTTGCAAGTTGTGATTGGCTAATCTTTTGAATGGTTTTGATGGTTGTTGCTTTATTAACCTCTAGATAATTAATTTCCTGTTCAAAAGAAGTAATCTTTTCATCTGCAGCTTCGATGTTTAATTTAGTGATGTCTAATTCTTCAGCTAAAAATTGTCGTCTTTTTTCTGCTTTTTCTAAATAATTTTCAAGGAAATCGTTAGAATCATCGCTCATGATATCCATTTTTTCAGAGATGAAATTTTCGAGTTCACCTAATGTTTTATTGATGATCGTTTTTTGCTCATCTAAATCGTTCTTGTAATCTAAAAATTTGCTTTTATCAAAATTGTGGTACATATCGCTTAATTTTTTAATAATTGTCTCTTTTAAAAGACTATATTCAAGAAAAATAATGCGAGTGCTAGATTTTAAACAGTCTAATTCATAATCAGTTCTAGATTTAAAATAGGATAAAATATTATCTAATCTTGATTGATCGATATCGATATTAGTATTTTCTTTAAATAGCTCGTAATCATATTTGCTTTCAACAGCTTTTATTTCTGAATTAATTAAGAAACGATCATAATCCGAGTTAATTATTTTATTTTCAAATTCATTTTCTTGATTTGCTAATTCAATATTGAAGCTTAATTGAGCTTCCTTTTCTTTTTTTACTTCTAAAAGACGCTTTTCTTCATACTCAGCTTTAAATTTTTTCTTTTGAATAGTAAGAGAAGAAGAAACAACATTCTTTCGATCAAGATAAGTTATTTCGTTAATTTTATGAGCCTTTAAGGAATCAATTTTTTCGCGAAAGTTTTGAACCTCAAAATTCTTTATATTAATAGATTGATTTAAATTGTTTGTATTATGTGTGTGGTTGATTGATAATTTATCAAGAGCGTTATCTCGATTTAATGCTTCAAGAGAAATTAAATGTTCGGCGTTTGTAATCTCGATATTGGTTTTTAATAGTTCACGTTTAATTGAATTGTTCATGTTAAAAACGTTGGTTTCAAATTCAATTTCTGCCAAACTGTCTTGATAATCAGAATTGATTTTAGCAAGTTTAACCTTGTGATTTTTTTCAGCTTCAGAGCGCAGTTTAATGGAACGAATTTTAGCCATTTCGGTTGCGAAATGAATTTGATCATCCGTAGGAATAGAATCCATCATTTTTTCACTTTCAATTAATTCATCTCTAAATTTATTAATGATTTGTTTTTGGATTTTTAAAAATACCTTATGATTAGCAGCCTTTGCTTCTTCAAGATTTTGTTTGTGAACTGCAATTGACTCATTTAAATCATTTTGGTTATTATTAAACAATTTTTTAACATTTTTTATTTGATCGTTATGGCTTGATGTTCCAAAAATAAAGGATTGTTTTATATCCATAATTGTTTCTTGATAATCAGCATTAACATTTTTGATATCCTCTTCAAGAGAAGCAATTGTTTCATCGAATTCTTTAATTTGGGTTTGCTCATCATTTTCAATAGAATTGATATATTCCTGAAGAATCTTTGAATTATTATCCGTTTCTTCCTCTAAATCATCTGTTTGCTTAGTTAAAAATTCATCATATTCTTTATAGGCATATTTGATTGTATTAGAAAGCTCTCTTTTATAGTTTTCATGCTTTTTATTTAAAATATCAATCTTTTTTTCTAATTTATAAATATTTGATTTTTCACTTTCCTTTAAATTGATTTGAGCAACTTTATTTTCTTTTTCAATATTTTCTTTATTTTTAAAATGATAATTAAGGGCATTTTCAATGTTTTTTTCACTTTTACCAATGAAGGCAACAAGATTTTTGTGAATTTTATCAGTATTATCGATAAAATCTTGATGAATTTCTGTTAAATCTTTTGTGACATTATGGATATTTTTATTATGTTTTTTGATATATTCATCAAAAATGATACTCATAAAATTCACCTCCTCATAATATTATAATATTATTTTTCATAAAATGCTAGAGAAATAGCGTTTTTTTGTAGTATTTAAAGATGAATTTGCATATATTATTAAAGGTGATAAAAATGTTTATTCATATTGTGCATCAAAATGAAAATATCCATTTAATTGCGGATCGTTATCGTGTTAGTGTTAATGACATAATGGCTATTAATCGGCATATAACCGATTTTAATCATTTGACGGTCGGAATGAAAATAAAAATTCCTTTATTAAATGATGAGGTATTAGACATCCTTGAGGAAACTGAACCATTTGTGGAGGATTATTATCAAAAAAATGAAATAGAAGAATCAAAGGATGATTTAAAAAATGAAGATTTTAATGAAAAAAATGAACAAACCGTTGATGATAATGAAGGAATCGAAAGAGAAGATGAAAAGAAAGTTGACAATAGCTATATAAAATTCCCTTATTACTATTACAAGAATAAATGGGGTAGATAATTTGTTTTATTTGTAGTAAAATACGTAGGTAAGGGGGAATTAATATGAAAAAAGTATTAATAATTGTAGCAGTATTATTTTTATCAGCATGTGGTTCTAAAAGTAAAAAAACAACAACTGGAACAACTACATGGATTCAAACACAAACAGATGTAGAGTTTGAAAACTATACTAAGGACTTGTTTTCATCTATGCTTGAGGGGGACCCACTAAGTATTAACTTTTATGTAGAGAAACCTGAGCTTTTTGGATTGGACCAAACAGTTTATGAAGGAATAGCTTATGAAAATAATAAGCAGGAAAATATTGATGAGCTTAATGGTCTTATTGCTGAAATAAAAGCGTTTAAAGACAATAAATTAGAGTTAAAAAATAGGGTAACTAAAAGTCTATTAATCGATTATTTTGAGAACCTAAAGGAATTTGAAACTGAGGATTTCTATTATTATGGAACTAATTTAGGAAGTTATCTAGGATATCAAGCTAACCTACCAGTTTTACTTACAATGTATGTTATTGATGATAACAAGGATGTTCTTGATTATTTCTCATATTTAAGAAAAGCTGAGGAAGATTTCAATGCGATTACGGATTTTGAGGTTGAAAAGATTGCGTATGGTTTATCTTTACCAAATTCAATTTTAAATGGAGTCATTGAGCAAATCGATGCTTTCTGTAGTCAAGAGGAATGCTATTTAATTCCGGTGTTTGAAGAAAAGATTGATGCATTAGACATTTCAGATGAGCAAAAAGCAAGTTTAAAATCTGAACACAAAAACTATATTAATGAATTCATTAATGCATATCAGGTATTAAAGGGAAATATTGAAACAAAGCTATTAAACAAGCAAACAAAGGTTGGATCATTAGCATCATTTGGCGAAAAAGGTAAGAAGTATTATCAATATTTAATTAAAACAAATATTGGAACTGATGCGGATGTAGATACCATTAGAGATGAATTAAAAAATGCATCACAAAATGCTTTAACTCAATATATACGTAACTATCAATTATCAGGAGGACTTGTTGGAGATTTTGCTGGAAATAATTCATATAAGCAAATATTAGATGGATTCATTTCTAATGAGAGAATTTGGGCTGATTTTCCAAAATTAGAACAAGATATTAATTATAATTTAAATTATGTCAATGAAGCTTTAGAGGATAATTTTAGTCCAGCAGCATATTTTGCATCATATGTTGATAATAAGAATTGTGTTGAGCAAATTATCATCAATGAAAAGTCTTTTGCTGAGCAAGGTGGAAATTATCAATATACAACTTTAGCTCATGAGGGTATTCCAGGACATTTATTCCAAAATTTATCATTTAAGAATTCAAGTATGTTTACACCAATTAGAGCAATCTTAAATAACACTGGATATAAGGAAGCATGGGCAGTATATTCTGAATCATATATATTAAAGTATGCTAGCGGTACATCAGCTGTTAAAAATGCTTACAAATGGGAACAAAGATTCTATGGTTATGTTCAAGCATATTTAGATGTTTTAGTAAATTATGATGGTTATAATGCAAGCCAACTTTCTGATGAATTAACAAATATGGGATTATCGGTTGGAGATGTATCAAGTCTTTATAACCAACTTATTGAAACACCAACTAATTCCTTAGAATATTATTATTCAATTATTGAATTAGAGAATTTAAAACAAAAGGTTCAAGAAAAGTTAGGCGATGATTATTCGGATATGATTTTCCATAAATTCTATCTAGAATTTGGACCTGCACCATTCTATATCATTGAAGATTATATTGATTTCGTATATTATTGTATGTAAGATATAGCCCACATTTTGTGGGCTATTTTTTATGATTTATAAAGCTCATTATAAAGCCATTTTCGATTATTTTTTTTAAAAAAAAGAAAATTATTTAATAGAGGTTTAGATGGTTATATTTATATTAAATATAAAAAAAGTGATTAAATAAAAAAAACTCTAGGAATTGAAATAAAATTATGATATAATATCAAAGAGTATGGGGGGTGTTTTTATGTACGCTTATATGTTTGGTAAGGTAACAGGGTTAGAACCCTCATATATTGAGTTTGAATGTAATGATATTGGATATCTTATTAAAGTAGCTAATCCATATTTATTTGAATTAGGTAGCTTTATTAAGGTGTATCTTTATCAAAAGGTTAGCGAGGATGCTATTGACTTATATGGTTTTTCGACTAAAGAGGAAAAGGAACTTTTCATTAAATTAATCAGTGTAAATGGAATTGGACCTAAAAGTGCCTTAAGCATTTTAGCAACTGGTCAGGTTGATGATATTGCTAATGCGATTGAAAGCAACGATGTAAAGTATTTAATGAGATTCCCGGGGATTGGACAAAAGGCTAGCCAACAAATTATTTTAGATTTAAAAGGAAAGCTAGAGATTGTTCCCCAAATTGTTAGTGTCAATAGTGAGGTTAAGGAAGCCTTAATTGCCCTTGGGTATAAGCCTAAGGATGTGGATAAGGTTATTAGTAAGCTTGATGGTAGTAAGCCAACGGGTGAGCTTATTAAGGAAGCCTTACGCTTAATGCTAAAGTAGGAGGTTAAAAAATGGATGATAGAATCATTTCGGCAAACGAATTGGAAAATGATGAAGATGGTTCATTGAGGCCCCAAAAGCTTTCAGAATATATTGGACAAGCAAAGGTAAAAGAAATGCTTGATATTTATATTAAGGCTGCTAAAAAAAGAGAAGAAGCCTTAGATCATATCTTACTATATGGACCTCCGGGCCTTGGAAAGACAACATTAGCGCAAATCATTGCCAACGAGATGAATGTGAACATTAAGACCACAAGCGGTCCGATGATTGAACGTGGTGGAGATTTGGCGGCTATTTTAACTCAGCTTAATCCTGGTGATGTATTGTTTATTGATGAAATCCATCGTTTGCCAAGGTTTGTTGAGGAAATTTTATATTCTGCAATGGAAGATTACGTACTAGATATTATTATTGGTAAGGATTCTAATGCAAGATCAATCCGTGTTGATTTGCCACCATTTACTTTAATTGGTGCAACTACTCGATATGGAGATTTATCAGCTCCTCTTCGTGCTCGTTTTGGAGTTGTTGAAAGATTAGAATATTATAACAAAGCTGAATTAACAAAAATCATTGAAAGAACAGCCAGTGTTTATAATAATAAGATTAGCAAGGATGCCGCTATTGAACTGGCATCTCGAAGCCGTGGAACACCAAGAATTGCCAATCGATTATTTCGTCGAATAAGAGATTTTGCAGAGGTGTTATCCGATGGAGATATTACACTAGATATTACAAAGAACGCTTTAGGAAAGCTAAATATTGATGGTAATGGATTAGATTATACGGATAAATGTTATTTAAAAGCTATCATTGAATCTTTTAATGGTGGACCGGTTGGACTAGAATCAATTTCCGCAACCATTGGTGAAGAGATTACTACTGTTGAGGATGTTTATGAGCCATATCTACTACAGGAGGGTTATATTAAAAGAACACCGCGTGGTCGAGTAGCAACCGAAAAAGCGTATGATTTATTAAATATAAAATATTATAAGGGGTTGTTTTAATTGAAAACATCTGATTTTGATTTTGAATTAGATGAATCATTAATTGCTCAAACACCCATTTTGGATCGCTCTAGCTCAAGGATGCTAGTTCTAGATAAAAATAGTGGGGAAATTAAGCATGAGTGCTTTAGGAATATTGTTGATTATTTAGATGAAAGCTGTTGTTTAGTTTTGAATGATACCCGAGTTATTCCGGCAAGACTTTACGGAGTAAAAGAAAAGACAAATGCTAATATTGAACTGTTACTTTTAAAGCAAGAGGGCGATATTTGGGAATCATTGGTAAAGCCGGCGAAAAGAATTCATCTAGATGATGTAATTATTTTCGGTGAGGGCTTGTTAAAAGCCCAATGTGTTGGTATAATGGATAACGGAATTAGAAAATTTAAAATGATTTATGATGGAATCTTTATGGAAATTTTAGATAAACTTGGTGAAATGCCATTGCCACCATACATTCATGAGCATCTTGATGATAAGGATCGTTATCAAACAGTATATGCGAAAAATGTTGGTAGTGCTGCTGCTCCAACAGCTGGATTACATTTTACCAATGAAATCTTAGAAGCCTTAAAGAAAAAAGGCGTTACAATTGTCTATGTAACATTACATGTTGGATTAGGAACTTTTAGACCAGTGATGGAGGAAGAGGTTTTAAATCATAAAATGCATTCTGAATATTATTGTATTTCAAAAGAAGCAGCTGATGCTTTGAATGAAGCAATGAGATTAAATAAACGAATTGTTAGTGTTGGTACTACTTCGACAAGAACGCTAGAATCAGCATATGATAATGGATTTAAGGAGTGCTATGGAAATACTGAGATATTCATTTATCCAGGATACAAGTTTAAGGTTGTTGATTCCTTAATCACCAATTTCCATTTACCAAAATCAACACTTGTTATGCTAGTTTCAGCTCTAGCAACAAAAGAAAACATTATGAAAGCTTATAATGAAGCCATCAAAGAAAGATATCGATTCTTTTCATTTGGTGATTGTATGTTTATCAAATAATTGGAGGAAGAAAAATGAAAAAAGTATTATTATTCTTATTATTGTTAGTTTCGGCATTTACAGTTACTGGATGCGGAAAGGATAAAGATGGAGACAGCGAATCAAAATACGTTGTTAAGCCAAATGAATGGGTTAAAGCCTATGATTTAATTCTACAAGAGGAATTAGACGGGGTGACACCTACATATGCTGTGATCAAGGTAAGCTATACTACTGAAGAAGGAGATAGCATTGAAGGAGAAATCAAGGTTCGTTTATTTATGAGCTTAGCTCCAAAAACTTGTGAAAATTTCATTAATTTAGTTGAAAATGAATTCTATGATGGATTAACATTCCATCGTGTAATCGACAATTTCATGATCCAAGGTGGAGATCCAACACAAGATGATGAGGATGCAAAGGAAGCAGATAAAATTAAAGGTGAATTCGCCAATAATGATTTTTATAATAATTTAAAGCATACGACAGGTGTTATTTCTATGGCTAGAGTATCTGGTGATAACGATTCAGCAAACTCACAATTCTTCATTTGTGAAAATTCTGATGGATGTGAATCATTAAATGGTGATTATGCTGGATTTGGTGTTGTTGTAGATGGTATGGAATATGTGCATGCAATTGCCGATTTAGAAACAGATAATAGCGACAAACCAGTTGATACAGTAACAATTGTTTCAATTAGAATGGTTAAATAAAAAGCGCCTAGCGCTTTTTTTATTAATAGAAAGGAAAGGATGAAATCCATGAAAAAAATATGGGATCAAACCGCTTCATGTGGGAATGCGCGTGTTGGTATTTTACACACTGCCCATGGGGATTATGAAACGCCAATTTTTATGCCAGTTGGAACCCAAGCAACCGTTAAATCCTTGACTCCAGAAGAGATTAAGGAGGTTAGCGATGGATTAATTTTAGGAAATACATATCATTTATGGTTAGAGCCAGGTGCGGATATTGTTGATATGCATGGTGGAATCCGCGGATTTATGAAATGGGATGGATCGTTGTTAACTGATTCTGGGGGATTTCAGGTTTTTAGTTTATCAAAATTAAGAAAGATAACGGAAGAGGGAGTCCATTTCCGACATCATAAAAATGGGTCAAAATTATTTATGTCTCCGGAAATTTCTATTGATGTTCAAAATAAGCTAGGAGCGGATATTATTATGTCTTTTGATGAATGTCCTCCTTTTAATTCTTCATATGAATATATGAAGGATTCCGTCTTACGAACAATTCGCTGGGCTAAAAGAGGGAAGGATGCTCATAAAAATCCGGATACTCAGCATTTATTTGGGATTGTTCAAGGTGGCCCTTATAATGATTTAAGACAGTTATGCATTGATGAACTTGCAAAGATTGATTTTCCTGGTTACTCAATTGGGGGATTATCAGTTGGTGAAAGCAAGGAGGAAATGTATAAGAGCTTAGATTTTTTAAAGGACGCAATGCCTAAGGATAAGCCACGTTATTTAATGGGAGTTGGTGAACCAACTGATTTAGTTAATGGAGTGTATTACGGAATTGATATGTTTGATTGTGTCTTACCTACTCGTATTGCTCGCCATGGATCAGCATTAACGCATAATGGTAAGTTAGTTATAAAAAATGCGACATATCAAGCTGATATGACACCACTTGATCCTAAGTGTGATTGCTACACATGTAAGAATTACACAAGAAGTTATTTAAGGCATTTATTTAAAACAAATGAAATTTTAGGAATGCGTTTAATTACATATCATAATTTATATTTTTTAAAATCTTTAATGCATGATATTAGAACAGCTATTAAAGAAAATAGGTTTGATGAATTTAGAGAACAATTCCTAAAAGAATATAAGGGATAGTTTTAAAGGCTTATTAAAGCCTTTTTTTTGTTTAAAATCTGAATAAATAAAAACCCATTTATCGACATTTTTCATAAAATTAGAATGGATTTATTAGAAAAAATTGAATATTTGATTAAAATGGACAAAAAAATTGTTTGCTTATTTATTTTTTTATGATAAAGTATATTTTTCTTTAATTTATTTAATAATTATGATGATATAATTTATAATGTAATAACATTTCTTTTTTATATATAGGGGGATTATATTAAGATATGGAAAAACCAGGGGAGAATATTTTTTTAAATAAAGATTGTAAATTTTCTTATGATTTTCATGTTATTCAGGACTTTTTACATACTTTTTTGATGGATGGAACTGATAAGGCGGTCAATCTTGCGATTCAAATGATGGGTGAGATTTATGATGTTTCACGCATTTATATTTTTGAGGATAATTTTAATCATACCCATTGTAGTAACACTTATGAATGGCGCAATAAAGGAATCAAATCTGAGATAGATAACCTGCAATTTGTTTCCTATGCGGAGGATTTAAAAGGGAAATATAAGGATTTATTTGATAATGAAGGAATTATCATTGTCAATGATATAAGAAAACTTCCTAAAGTAATTTATGATTTTTTAGTTCCACAAGGAGTTATTTCGATGCTTCATTGTGCTATGTATGATGGTGATGAATTTGTTGGTTTTATAGGATTTGATGAATGTAGAAGGAATCGAGAGTGGACAAAAGAGGAGATTGGGACTTTATTGATGGCTTCACGTATCATTGGGTTATTTATTGCGAAAAAGCATAAAACCAATTTAGCTAATTTCTCATCGGAATATTTAAGGGCCTTTGAGGATAATGGATCATATATTTATATTGTTAATCCTAAAGATTATATAATTACTTATAACAATAAAAAAATAGTTGATTTGACTAAATCTAGTGGTGTTGGTAAAAAATGCTATAATTTTTTTGCGAGAAGAAATGAACCTTGTGATGAATGTCCATTAAAAAAACAAAGCAATTTTAGTAATACCAAAACTGTCTTAAAGAATCTTACAAATGCTAATTTAACCCTTTTTTTAAGTGCGTCATCAATTGATATTAATCATAATGAGCATTATATTATAACGGGAATTGATGTAACCGAGTTTAATAAATCCTTAGATATTGAGCGTACATTATATCAAAATTCTTTAACCTTCAATGCGGATATCATTATTTTTGCTAATATAACAAGGGATTTAATAATTCAAAATCCAATTATCAGAAATTTTAGACAGCATAAATATAAACCATTATGTGATAGATGTGACTCACTTAATGAGATTCTTAAAACAATAAAAGGGCTTGAACCACTTGGATTGATTAGCGTTTTATCCGATGAAATTCCTAGTGTTGATTCCATCATTCAAGCATATAAAGATGGTAAAAGAGTTCTTGAGGTTGTTTATTTCAAAAATGATATTTCAAGATATCGCAAAATGACAATTTATATGGATTTTGATGATGAAAACAATTGCTTGATGGCCAGTGTTTTAATCAAGGATGAAACTCAAAAATACTTAGAAAAAAATGAAGAAGAGCGTTTATTGATTGAACGTTCTAGGTGGTTTGAGGCATTCTCTAATATTTTTAATGTTATTTATCGATATGATTTAGTAAATAATTTAAGCTTTGAGATTAAAACAACACCATATATTAAAAGTTATATGCCAAGCATTGTGTCAATTTCTAAGGCTATTGAGGGTTTTGAGAAGAATGATTTAACCGAGATAGTCTATGAACAAAATAAGGATTTCTGGGATTTTACAACCCTTAATGAGCGAATGAAGGGGTGCGATTTGATTTCAAGGGATATTCAAACTATTAATAGTGGATGGGTAAAATTGACAGTTATTGCATATAAGCGTGATGATGAAGGAAATCTGTTAGAAATCCTATGGACGAGTCGTGATATCAATAGTGAAAAGAATATTGAAAGAGAAATGAATGAAGTAAAAAAAGCGATTGTTGGGACATATTCAACAGCTTTTATTGCAGATTGTATTAACGGTACATATAAAAAAATATATTGCGATACGAATTCTTTAGATAATAAAATTACTGGAAATCTAGAGGGAAGAATCGAAGGAATAAAAGACTTTATTGATCCTAAGTATATTGATTCTGTTAATGATTTTTATAATATGGATACCATTGATGAAAGATTAAAGAATAGTCCACTTATAAGTATTGATTTCTTGGATATTAATGGTGAATGGTATCGTAATTCGATGATTCCTGTTGAATACGATTCAAATGGAAGAATTATCAAGATAATGTGTGGACGTCAAAAAATTGATGAGCAAAAACGTTTTGAACTTGAGCAACAAAGAAATCTAGAACTTGCCAAAGAGGAGGCGCAAAGGGCCAATGAAGCAAAGAGTAAATTTTTGCTTAACATGTCCCATGATATAAGAACCCCAATGAATGCTATTTTAGGTTTTTCAACGATTGCCTTAGATTCAATCGATAATAAAAAATACGTTTTAGATTGTTTAAATAAAATAATTATTTCGGGAAGGCATCTTCAAAATTTGATTAATGATATTTTAGATATGAGTAGTATCGAGGTTGGAAAAACAATCATCAAAGAGGACAAGTGTAGTATTGCTAAAGCTATTCATAGTATAATCCCAATTATTCAATCACAGGCTAAATCAAAACAAATATATTTTGATGTATATAATATTAATGTTAAGGATGAATATGTTTATGCCGATGAACTAAAGATTAATCAGGTATTAATAAATCTCTTAGGAAATTCAATTAAATTTACCAAACCAAATGGAAAGATAACATTAAGCATTGAACAATGCAATGATGTTGTTGATGGATATGCAAAATACCGCTTTGTTATCAAAGATACCGGTATTGGAATGAGTAAAGAATTCATAAAAAAAATGTATGATCCTTTTGAAAGAGAAGGTAGGTCAAACATTAATAGGGAGGGTACTGGATTAGGATTATCAATTGTTAAGAGTATTATTGATTTAATGAAGGGGACAATTGAGGTTGAAAGTGAGCTTGGCGTTGGAAGTAAATTTACGATAACATTAGATTTAAGGGTTCAGGAGGATATTAATAATTTAAATAAATCAAGATATAAAGGAATGAAGTCTCTTGTTTTAAAGGGAAAAGATCAAAAAATCGAAAATATTATTGATGGATTAAATCGAATTGGAATTAAGACATCTTTAGGTAATTTTAATGAAGAAGCCTTATCAATTGATCTTAAGGAAAATGATGTTGTATTCATTAAGCATGATTTCATAAGAAAGGATGATATTTTACTTATTATGAGGTTAAGAGAATTATTGGATAATAAGCCGATAATTATGCTAGCTTCATATGATTGGACCAATAATATTGATGAGGCCAAAAAAGCTGGAGTAACCTTATTCTGTGAAAAGCCTGGATTTACATCAAGTATTATTGATGCACTTAATGAATGCTTTGGCTATGAAAAAAAGAATAATAGCATTAATATTTACGATTGTATTATCAATAAAAGAGCGCTTATTGTGGATGATAATGATGCTAATTTAATCATTGCGGAGGTTATTTTAAATTCCAAAGGAATTAAAACGGAAACAGCGATTAATGGTGAAGATGCTATTAAAAAACTTGAGAAATCTAAAATAGGTTATTATGACATTGTTTTAATGGATGTACAAATGCCTATACTAGATGGTTATGAGACCACAAAAATTATTAGAAATAGCAAGCGTTTGGACATTGCAAATATTCCTATTTTAGCAATGACTGCCGATTCATTTCAAAGTGATATCGAGGAAGCTATTAATTGTGGAATGAATGGGCATTTATCAAAACCATTAGATTTTAGTAAAATGCTAGAGGTAATGAGTAAAATATTTTTAAAATAAAATGAGCAGATTTTTCTCTGCTCATTTTTCGTTTAAATAGTTTTTTAGATTGTTAATAGTTAAGTAGTATTCATCACATATGGAAGGCATCATTTCAATAGCTTCATTTATATGATCATTTTTAATAAAATCAACTTGTTTAGAAAAAAGAAATGACAGATTAGTAATTGAAAGATTTGAACATAATCCTTTAAGATTATGCGATGCATTATAAATTTCTTTGACGTCTTTCTTTTTAATTGCCTGTGTCAAATTGTTAAAATTTTGATCATTGATGAATTTTTGAAATAGTATATCAATTAAGTCTTTATTTCCCATTAGTCTTTCTAGTAACGAATTGCCATCTACCCCTATTTCATTTAGCTTTTGTAATATCATTTTTCTCCCCCATATAAAATAATATTTCACCTATATTTATACATTATTAAGCAAAATTTAACAATATAAAATTATGTAAAAAAATAACTCGTGATATTTTTATATATTTTTTAATATAATTTATTGGTGATAATTGTGAAGGAGAAGCATTATATATTAATTTCTGTAATCCTTTTGTCGATAATTGGGATAATTATGATTTACAGTTCTTCAATGATTTGGGCAAGCTTTAAGCTTAATGATCAATATTATTATTTAATAAGACAATCAATATTTTTTTTAATCTCAGTTATTGCACTATACGTTACATCAAGACTTGATTTAGAATTAGTAAAAGAAAAAGGGAATTTGATTTTTTTGTTTTTCTTTTCATTATTAATTATCGTATTAATACCGGGGATTGGAATTGTTCGTGGTGGAGCGCGAAGTTGGATTGGGTTTAATTTTTTTAGCATACAGCCAGCCGAGTTTATGAAGATTGGATTAATCATTATTTTAAGCAAATATTTAGAAAAAAATCATTATGAAATGAAGAAGATTTCTAAGCTTTTTTTTCCAATATTTATTATATTAATCACCTTTGGACTTATTATGCTTGAACCAGATTTTGGAACAGGGATTATACTAGTTTTAACTGGTATAATGATGATATTTGTTTGTGGAATTAAAAAGAAGTGGATTTTCTTTTTTCTTTTTATAGGAATAGCTTTCTTAAGCTACATAATTATTTCAGCTCCATATCGTCTAACAAGAATATATTCATATCTTGATCCATGGAGTGATCCTTTAGGAAGTGGTTTTCAAACGATTCAAGCATTATACGCCATAAGCCCTGCTGGTTTATTTGGATATGGTCTATTTAATAGTAGACAGAAGTATTATTATTTACCTGAACCACAAACTGATTTTATCTTTGCGATTATTATTGAAGAACTAGGATTGATTGGCGGAGCATTTATTTTATTTTTGTTTTTTATCATTTTTTATAATGGAATATTAATTGTTTTAAAAGAAAAAGATAAATTTAAAATGTTTTTAGCATTTGGAATAACCTCAACAATGTTTATTCAATTTTTTATCAATATTGGAGTTGTTATTGGGCTATTACCAGTAACAGGAGTAACCTTGCCATTTTTATCATATGGTGGAAGCTCATTACTGCTCAATATGATAATGATTGGATTATTAGTTAATATCGCAAGTGATTTGAAATAAATAGCATTGTTAAATTTTTTTTAGAAGCATAAATTAGCTAAATTATTAAAATAATTAATAATTCAATTAGAGTAATGAAATTTATGGTATAATCTATAATATAAGTTAAAAAAAGAGGATTTATTATGAGACATAAAGGATTAAAAGTTGCATTATTATTTTCAACACTTTTATTATTTTCTTGTACGAAGAATGATAAAATTACAACTTCATCAAAATTTACAACCACCACTACATTTAGTACAACTGCAACAGTTGTTAAATCATTTAATGTGACATTTGATACAAATGGACATGGGGTTGAGCCTAATAAAATAGAAAATGTGATTAGTCTGCCTAATGAATTGCCAGTTTTAGATGATGTATTGTGCTATAGATTTGCTGGATGGTATAAAAACAAAGGATGCACAGCTGATTTGAAGGCTAGTGCTGGAGAATTACTTACTGGTAATTTAACACTATATGCCAAATGGGAGGAAATTGTTAAAAGTAATAATATCGATAGTTATATTGATAGTTTGATGGATGAAACTTCAAGTTTTATTCCTTCTTGGAGTAAAGAGGGCTTTAAGGGCCGCTTAAATTATATAGATGGTGTCTTTTTAAAGTCGTTATTAGAGTGTTATGAGCAATATAAAGATATTGATCTAGCTAAAGCAAATAAGTATAAAGAGTTTGTAAAAAATTATGTTAATTATTATATCTCTACTGATGGTACATTTATATATTATGATCGAACTACTTTGGAAAAAACAATTGATAATGCACTTGGATTTAAATCCGGAGAATTAGATTCAATATGTGCAAGCAGTATCTTATTTAAGTTAAATGAATTGTATGATGATTCTAGATATCTAACTGCCATCAATTATACCTATAATGAATTAATGAAGCATGGTAGATTAAATGAATCAACGGATTTAAAGGTTAATTTTGAGCATAAGGAGGTTTATGCTAATCAAATATGGCTAGATGGAATGTATATGTATGTTCCGTTTTATGCAGAGTATGCGAAGAATAATTCCGATAGTAATGCATTTGAATATATTAAATGTCATTACCAAACCATTAGGGAAAAAATGCGCGATGAAAAAACCGGACTATATTATCATGGATATGATGGTTCATCTGGTGAAAAAGCCTTTTGGGCATCGGAGAATGGTACTTCAAAATCTTTTTGGTTAAGATCAACCGGATGGTTAATTGCCTCATTAGTTGATTCAATTGAATATTTTCCAGAGGGCGATAATCGTGATTATCTTATTGACATGTTAAATGAAGCAGTCGCTAGTCTGATAAAATATAAAGATGAAAAAACAAGTATGTTTTATCAAGTTATTGATAAAGGCGGACAAAAAGCTTTGGTATCAAAAGAACAATTGGAAGCAGCCAGAAATAAAGCATATCAAAAAAATGGTGAATATGTAGATGCTTACGTTGATAATTATGTGGAAACATCAGGATCATCAATGGTTGCTTATGTCCTATTAAAAGGTGCTAGATTAGGATATTTGTCAAGCGAATACTATTCTGAAGGAATAAAAGTGTTTGAAGGTATTTATAATCATTCATTAAAAATCGATGGTAATAGTTTTGTTTTAAACAATATTTGTAAGGTTGGGGGTCTTGGTGATTCAACAGGTAATGGAAGTGTAATTAGAGATGGTTCATTTGCTTATTATCTATCTGAAGAAGTTGTATCTAATGATGCTAAAGGAGTAGGTCCGTTTATTATGGCCTATGTTGAATATACAAAATATAAACAAAAAAATGCGTAAATATAGTATTCTTTTGTTGAATAAAAAAGTTTTTTAGGTTAAAATATAAGTGAAAATAATATTTCTAAAATATAGGGCCTTTAAAATTGTGGTATGAAGTAGTAATGATTCGAATTTTAGTAGCTTTATAAAAAGCTACTTTTTTTCTAAGAGAGGAAGTGTTATTATGTATACAAGTGAAGGGCTAAGACGTATTAAATTTTTTAAAGATCTTGAAGTTTCATTAGATGATGTTCTTGATTCATTAACTAAAGTTGTTAGTCGAAAGCACACTATTAAATTAATTAATGATTTGATTGAAAATAAGGAACCATTTGGTTTAGTAATGCTTGATTTGGATAATTTTAAATTAATTAATGATAATTATGGACATTCAGTTGGCGACAAGGTATTGTTTGATGTAGCTCAATCATTAACTGATTATGTTGGTGAAAACGGAATTGTTGGACGCTTTGGTGGCGATGAATTTTTAATTGTATTTTTTGGAGAATGTCCATATGATCGTTTATATTCATTGATTAAAGGAAGCTATACGAACGAAAAGGTTTTCCGTAGATTTATAACATGTAATGATGTCAAAATATTTGTTACTGCAACATCAGGTGCTGCGGCTTTTCCGAATAATGCAAATAATTTTAATGATTTGTTTGCCATGGTTGATAAAACATTGTATCGAGGTAAAACTAAGGGAAGAAATTGTTTTATTGTTTATGTTGAAGAGAAGCATGCTAAATTAGATATTACTAAGCCAATTTCTAATTTGCTTCATCAAATTTTAAATAATGTTTTTTCATATTTAACATGTGATTCTTGTGTAGAAATTAGGCTCAATAATGCTTTCAAGTTTATTAGTGATAAGTACCGTTGTAAGGTTACTTTGGTAATGGCTGATGAAGTTTTATATTCAGACCTTGATGCTAGTTCTTTAAAAGGACTTGATGTTTGTTCAATAGTTGATGGATGTGGAATTTTTTCTTGTAATAATTTCAATGATATTAAGGATAATTACCCAATATTATATGATTATTGTCATAAAAATGGTGTTTTATCAATCCTATTATCAAAAGTCACAAATTTAAATGGTGATTTTATTGGTTATATTATTTTCAACGAGAGTCTTGTTGAAAAAATATGGCAAGAAGATGAGCTAATTTTAATCACTTTTGTTTCTAAAATTTTAACAATGATTAATGAATAAAATAATTTAAACGATATATTAATTAATATATCGTTTTTTGTTTGCGAAACATGTTAGAATATGCTATATTATAATAACAAAGGAAGTGTTAAAATTGTATAAGAGTTTTGAATTAATTAAAAAGTTATATTTTGTCAGAACTGGAGGGTCTAATGAAGAATTAAAGGCCGCAAATATCATCAAGGATGAATGCAAGTCTTTAGGGGTGGATGCTGAGCTTGAGCAATTTTTGGTAGATTATTCAGATATTGAAAAAGCATCAATTAGGTTTTATGATCCAGATTTAGAATTCGAATGTGCTGGCGTTGGAATGTCAGGTAGTACAACTCTTGAAGGAATCATCGGTGATTTTATCTATGTCAATTCCTTAGAACAAGCATTAATAAGTGATTTAGAAAATAAAATCTGTTTTGTTAATGCTAAACTATGCAATCCTAAGCTATATAAGGAAATTATTAAAAAGAAAGCAATTGGATTAATTCTTACGACTGGAAGTGTTTATGATGATAAAGAGAATGTGGATTTAGATCCATATATGTATCGTGAAAGATTATATGAAAATGGGAAAATTCCAGCCGTATGTATTAGAATGAAGGATGCAGAGGAACTATTACGAAAAATGCCAAAAAAGGCTCATTTAACTTTGATTCAGGAAGAAATGAAGGCTGATAGTTTTAATGTTGTCGCAACTATTAAAGGAACAAAATATCCGGATGAAGTTATTTGCTATACCGCTCATTATGATTCAGTTAGCTATTCAAAGGGTGCATACGATAATGCGACTGGTAGTGCAACAATCATGCAAATGCTTGACTATTATCAAAATAATAAGCCTCTTCGTACTGTTAAATTTATTTGGTGTGGAAGTGAAGAAATGGGATTACTTGGATCAAAGGCTTATGTTAATATGCACAAGGATGAATTAGAAAATTATAAATTGTGCATAAATGTAGACATGACTGGTGTAACGATTGGATCAGATATTGCTTGTTGCAGTGCTGAAGAAGGACTTGTAAGCTTTATTAAATATTTAGGATATATTGAAGGATTCGCGATTAAACCACGCATGGGTGTTTATTCATCGGATTCTACACCTTTTGCCGATAGTGGCGTTCCTGCGTTATCTTTTGCTCGTATATCCCCAACTGGTGGAGCAGTTATTCACTCTCGAAAGGATGTAATGGACTATTTGTCTGAGGATAATTATTATAAAACATGTGACTTTATTAAATCATTCTCCGATAAAATGATAAATTCAGCCTATGTTCCGGTTTCAAGGGTAATTCCTGATAAGATTAAGCAAGATTTGGATATTTATTTAGGAAGAAAAGAAAAAAATGAATAATGGCTTAATATAGCCAAATTATAGAAACAGGATTATATCATAATAATCCTGTTTTTTTTGTCATAAAATATTTTATACAATCATATATTTATATATAAAAAAAGACATTTTATTTATTAGAAATAGGATATAACTTTTATGATTATATGGAGGCGATATAATGAATATAGTTATTAGTGGTGGAAAGACAGCTGGACATATTACTCCAGCCTTAGCTTTAATTGATAAACTAGAGGGAAAAATATATTATGCCGGGAATAGTAGACAAATGGAGTATCAGATGGTTAAGGATAAAGTTGATGAATTTCTTGATTATGATGTCATCGGTTTTAAAAGAAGGAATCCCATTTTATTAATAAAAGCGATGTATAAATTTTTTAAAGCGTATAAAAAAGCCAAGATTGATCTAAAAAGAGTTAAACCGGATGTTGTGATCGGAATGGGAGGATTTGTTTGTGCTCCAGTATTATTTGCGGCTAGAAGCCTTAAGATTAAGACGATTATTCATGAACAAAATGTTGTGTTTGGACTGGTGAATAGAATTTTATCTAAAAGAGTTGATAAGGTTATTTTTTCTTTTGAAGAGTCATTAGATTATTATAAATTAGATAACGCTATTGTCATAGGTAATCCGGCATCAGAAAGAACAAAGGACTATATTCAAAGTGATATAAATTATCCAAAGAACTATAAAAGAGTTTTATTTTTAGGTGGATCCTTAGGAGCAAAAAGAATCAATGATTTAGCCTTGGATATTATTAAAAAGTCGAAGGATTTTAATTTGTTTTTTGTGGTTATAACGGGTAATAATTATGAGATAGAAGAAGATTATAGTAATGCAAAATTCATTGGATTTACTGAAAATTTAACATCAATAATGCAGGAGTGCGATCTAATTATTTCAAGAGCGGGAGCTTCTACGCTCTGCGAGGTATTAAATATACCAAAGTTGATGATTGTCATTCCTTCACCTAATGTGACCAATAATCATCAAGAAAAAAATGCAATGGCTTTAGCTAAAAAAAATAAGCTGATAATGCTTAATGAGGAAGGATTAACTAGCTCAGTTTTGCTTAGTGAAATTATTAAAATTGTTTATGATGATGAGTTAAAGAAAGATATAATTAAGAATAATAAAGAAGCTAACAAGGGGGACGTTATATGGAGATTTATCAAGGAAATAGAGAATATGATATCGTAAAATATATCGAAGAAAATGATTTAGGTGAAATTCAAAAAAACGCTAAAATAAGCGATTTATGTAGCATTAGATGTGGTGGAATAGCTAAGTATTTATATAGTCCTAAGGACACTTCTTCATTGATTAAATTTTTAAATTATAATCAAAATGATTATTTTATTTTAGGAAATGGAACTAACGTTTTAGCATCATCTAAACAATATGACGGAATAATTATTCACATGAAAAAAATGCCAAAATGGTATGTAATCAAAAATGACTATTTGTATGTTTCAGCATCCTATTCTTTAGTTGAAATATCTTATATATTGGCAAAAGAGGGATACGGAAATCTTGAATTCTATAATAGCATTCCTGGGACAATTGGTGGGGCAGTATTTATGAATGCAGGAGCCTTTGGGCATGAGACGAAGGATTATTTGGAGTATATTGTTTTATATGATTGCCAAAAAATTGTCAAGATAAAAAAAGAGGATATTATATATGAATACCGTAAAAGTAATCTAGAAGGCAAAGTTATTTTAAGTGCGGTATTTAAGATTAAAAAGACTGATGAGGATGTATTTTTAAAAATGAAGAAGCATCAAGAAATTAGAAAAAGAACGCAACCTTTAGACATGCCGTCATGTGGGAGTGTATTTAAGAATCCCAAGGATATTTATGCATGGGAATTAATCGATGATACAGGCTTTAGAGGTTATAAAATTAATAATGCGATGGTTTCTATTAAGCATGCTAATTTTATTGTTACCGATAATGCAAAAGGGGAGGATGTTTTAGAACTAATAATGTTAATCATCTACAAGGTATATAAAAAGCATGGTATTTTTTTAGAAAATGAAATCATATTTTTTAATTTTTAAATCTACTTTTTTATATTATTATTTGTTATAATAAAAGTGGTGATAGATGTGGCTTACGATCTAGATATTCATGGAAAGACAAAGGAAGAAGCTTTAAGAATGGTTCAACGCCATATTGAGATGCTTTATCAAAAAGGAATCATGGAGTTTAATTTAATTCATGGGTTTAGCCATGGTGATACTTTAAGAACATATTTTTCTAATGTTAAAAATTATCAATCAAGTAAAGTGAAGGAAGTTATGCCTGGAATTTTAAATAAAGGGGTTACAATTGTTTTTTTAAAACGCAAAAAATAATTTAAAAAATGATAAAAAATGACTTTATTTAAAGCGTTTTTTGTTGTAAAATATATTATAGTATACAAGTGGAGGGAGAGACATTATGGTTTTTAATGATAATGACAATTTTGGACAAAAGCCGATAATTAAAGTCATTGGTGTTGGTGGTGGTGGTGGAAACGCCGTAAACCGCATGATTGACAATGATGTAAAAGGGGTAGAATTCGTAGCTGTTAATACAGATGCTCAGGTTTTAAAACTATCTAAAGCCGACACTCGTGTACAAATCGGTAAGAGATTAACTCGAGGATTGGGAGCGGGTGCAAAGCCTGAGGTTGGTAAACATGCCGCTTTAGAATCAGAGGCCGAATTACGTGAAGTTTTAAAGGATGCTGACATGGTATTCATCACTGCCGGTATGGGTGGTGGAACAGGTACTGGTGCAGCTCCAGTTATTGCTCAAATATCTAAAGAATTAGGCTGCTTAACTATTGGTATCGTAACTAAGCCTTTTAGCTTTGAGGGACCAGGAAGAATGGTTGCGGCTATTAATGGATTAGAGGAGTTAAGACCTTATGTAGATACATTAATCGTTGTGCCTAACGAAAGATTATTATCAATTGTTGATCCAGGAACTTCAATCTTAGATGCTTTTAGAGAAGCTGATAATGTTTTACGTCAAGGTGTTCAAGGTATTGCCGAAATTATTGCGGTATCAGGAATGATCAATGTTGACTTTGCGGATGTTAGAACTGTTATGGAGAATAAAGGTACTGCCTTGATGGGTATTGGTATTGCGACAGGTGAGAATAGAGCTGTTGAAGCTGCTCGTAAAGCAATCCATTCACATTTATTAGAGGTTAGTATTGATGGAGCAACAGATGCGATTGTTAATATTACTAGTGGTACTAATATTAGCTTATTAGAAACTAGTGAGGCTATCAATGAAATTAGAAATGCGACAAACACTGATTTAAATATCATTTATGGAGCAACATTAAATATTGATTTAGAAGATGAATTAATTATTACAGTTATTGCGACTGGATACGAATTAAAAGCTAAGGAGCAAGGTATTGAAAATTTAGCATCAGAAATCTTCAATAATAAATCTAAGCAACAAATAAGTTTTGTTATGCCGAAGGATGAGGTAAAAGAAGAACCAATATTCCCTGAAGCACCAAAATTTGAGCCATCATCTCCAAAAGAAGATAAGAAAACATCTCTTCCACCATGGCTTACATCAAATAAATTTAAATAAAAATTTTGCACTATTTCAAATAGTGCATTTTTTTTATTTTCAAAGAAAATAATAATGTTATGATTAGGCGTAGGTATTGACAATTAATTAATATTGTTGTAATATGTAATTGATATCAAAGTGATATCATAAAAGGGAGGAAAATTTAAATGGAAAAACAGGTTTATGAAGAAAAAGAATTAAAGGTTAAGGGAGGATTTAAAACATTATTTAGTTGTATCTTCTTAATGCTATTAGGTATAGCTGCTATAATATTTGGTGGTATTTTAATGGATGTTGAAAATTATATTATTGGTGTACCTTTGTTAGTAGTAGGAGTTATAATTGAATTAGTCAGTTGGATTCCTCTATTAGGATTACGTGTTGTTAAGCCTAATGAAGCATTAGTAGTTACTTTATTTGGTAAATATAAAGGAACAGTAAAAAAAGAAGGATTTTTTGCAATAAATCCATTCTCAGTGTGTGTTAATCCAGGATATGTAAGTCCTTATTTACGTACATTACTTGCAGCACCTGAAGAAAAACAAACAGGGGTTAATGAAAGAGTTGGAAAAAACATTTCATTAAAAGCGATGACATTAGTTAATGATAAGCAAAAGGTTAATGATGAAATGGGTAACCCAATTGAAGTTGGAATCGTTGTTATTTGGAAGATTGTTGATACAGCTAAAGCTTGCTTCAATGTTGAAAACTATCGTTCATTTGTTTCAACACAATCTGATTCTGCATTAAGAGATGTTGTAAGAACATATCCATATGATATTAGTGAAAATGGTGATGAAAAATCATTAAGAGGATCAAGCCTAGAGGTTAGTGAACAAATTAAAAATGAAATTCAAAAAAGAGTAGATATCGCAGGAATTGAAATTCTTGAAGCACGTATTACACATTTAGCTTATGCAACAGAAATCGCCGCAGCAATGTTACAACGCCAACAAGCAACAGCAATCATTGAAGCTCGTCAAAAGATTGTTGAAGGTGCCGTTGGAATGGTTGAAATGGCTTTAAATATGCTAAATGAAGGTAACATCTGCGAATTAGATGAGGAAAGAAAGGCACAAATGGTCAGCAACCTTCTTGTAGTATTATGTGGAAACAAGGATGCTCAACCAATTGTTAATAGTGGTTCAATCTACTAAAAATAAAAAAAGGAGGTAATTTTTATGGATGAAAAAGCAAAAAAACAAATATTATTAAGATTATCTCCAAAACTATGGGAAGAGCTCGTTAAATGGAGTGAAGATGAATTTAGATCAATTAATGGTCAAATTGAATACCTGCTTACTGAAGCAGTAAACAAACACAAAAAGGGGAAAAAGTGAGAGCCATGGAAACATGGCTCTTTTCATTTATTATAAAACAAACAAATTTCTATTTTTAATCTGTTCTTTTTTTAGAAAAATTCAGAAAAGAAGTGATAATTGAATAAATTATATAATTATAAATATAAAGACTTCATAAAATATGAAGTCTTTTTTAAATATCTTACTAGTATGAAAGCCAATAATATAGTATAATAAAAAAAGAGCTGGGCTCTTTTTATAATGTGGCAAGAACATAAATTAATGAAACAAGTGGAAGAATAGCCATTGCTGCACATAAAACAATGATGAAAATCTTTCCAACTTTAGTTTTTGATGGATTTTCATATGCACGTCTTTTTTGTTCAACCTTATTTTGTTCTTGATATCTTTTATCTTTATTGCTGATATATCCTTTTTTTGCCATGTTACAACACCTCTATTAAAAAATTCTATTTAGATTATACTATATAATCTTAAAAAAAGGAAGATGAAAAATGAAAAACAATCAGAAAGTAATTTTTCATATTGATATGAATGCTTTTTTTGCATCATGTGAGCTAATCAAAAGACCATATTTAGCGGACAAGCCTTTTGCGATTGGCCCACGTTTTACCAAAAAAGGTGTTTTGTCTACGGCCAATTATGTTGCTAGAAAATATGGTGTTTCATCTGCTATGAATGTTTCAGATGCTCTTAAAAAATGTCCCAATTTGATAATAGTTGAAGGGAATTATCATTTCTATGAGGAATGCTCAAATCGATTTATGAAGATTTTATCGGAATATACGCCTCTAATTCTTCAGGCAAGCATTGATGAGGCATTCTTAGATGTTACGAGTCTAAATCGTGATCCTTTAGAGTTGGCTAAAGAAATTCAAAATCGGATTTTAAATGAGGCCCAGTTGCCATCATCAATTGGTATAGGTCCAACTCTATTTTTAGCCAAAATGGGATCGGATTATAAAAAACCAATGGGTATTACTTTGATAAACAAGGAAGACATTAAAGAAAAACTATATCCATTGCCAATTAAGGATTTCTTTGGAATTGGTTTAAAAAGTATTCCTTGGTTTAAGGAAAGAGGAATTAATACTATTGGCGATTTAGCTTTTAATTTAGAAAAAATTAAGGATGAATTATCTTTAATTAGATATCAGGACATTTATGAAAAATTAAATGCTACCTCAAGTAATATTGTTGATCCAGAAAGATATTCTGAGCAACAAAGCATTGGAATATCGAGAACAGCTACACATAATTTAGAAACCGAGGATGAAGCAAGAGATTTCTTAAGAGAAATTGTTAAGATTGTCTCAAAAAGAGCGAAATATGCACACAAGGAAGCTTTAACTATTACTCTTCAACTAAGAGATCCAAGCTTTGTGACTATTAATCGAAGTAAAACGGTAAGAAAGGCTACAAATGATCATTTAGATATTTATGATATATGCGTTGAGCTTTTTGAAAAGAACTGGATTTTAGATCCTTTTAATCCGATTAGATTAATAGGGGTCAGCCTATCAAATCTGGTTGATGAGAATAGAAAAGAATATGATTTGTTCCATTTAGACAACATAAATGAGGAGGAAGCCATTAAGGATGTTATCGATAACCTTAATAATAAATACCAGAAAAATGTTATCAGTAAAGGAATAATTAAAAAAAATAAATAAAAATACTTGTATTTAGACTTTAAAAGGAGTAAACTATACATGGTTTATCACTTTAGCGGAATAAACTGAAGGAGTGAAGATATGCAAAATTATAAATTACAAACACCAATTGGAGTAAAAGATTATACTTATGATTTATCGAAAAAGAAGGAACAATTAACTAAAAAACTAAAGGAGTTATTTATTAAAAATGGATACCATTATACGGAAACACCGACCTTTGAATTTTTAGATGTTTTTACCGAAAATCATCAATCTTTAGATTTGTATAAATTTACCAATAGATATGGAGAATTGGTTTCTTTAAGAAGTGACATGACACGTTCAATTGCGCGCTTATGCTCATCAGAGCTATTGGATATGCCTTTTTTGCAAAAGCTTTGTTATAATGCGAATATCTTCCGTATGCCTAAAGAATATTTAGGGAAGCTTCATGAGTTTACCCAAACAGGAGTTGAGCTTATCGGAATCGATAGCGTTTATGCTGATTATGAGATCGTCAGTTTAGCAATTAAGGCTTTACAGTTAGGACTTAAAAATGATTATATGCTTCATATCAGCTCTTCAGACTTCTTTAATAATTTATTTAGCGAATTAAATATTGATTTAGATTTACAAAATTTAATTTTTAAAGCCATTGAAGAAAAGAATATGGTTGTAATTAAGAAAGTTTTAAAGGATGCTAAAATTGACGATGCAAGTTTGGAAATGATTATTTTAGTCATCGGAAGTGTAGGTAAGCTTGATTTAATTGATAAAATCAAACAGAATGTTAAAACCGAAAAAACTCTTAATTCATTACAAAGATTAGAAAGCTTATATAAGCTTTTAGAGCTTAGTAATTTAGATGGTAATGTTTACTTTGATTTTAGCTTATTATCTTATGGAAATTATTATACAGGAATTTATTTTCAAGGATATAGTCAAAACATTGGAAATGTTATTTGTGAGGGTGGAAGATACAATAATTTATTAAAGCAATTTAATAATGATCGTCCGAGTGTTGGATTTGCGATTATGATTAATGAACTTTTAGATAAATATGAAGCTGATTTAAAAATAAATGAAGTGATGATTTATTCAAAAAACAAAGAAAATGTTATTAAATATTTAAACAATAATAATGGATTTATGAGCTTAGAGGAATCTTTAGAGGATAGTTTAAAATATGCTAAAACCTATAAAATCAAAAATGTTTATGATTTAGATAATGATAAGCTTTACGATTGTGAGGAATAATTATGAGTCAAATTACATTTGCTCTTGCCAAGGGTCGTCTTGGAAAGAAGACAATGGAAATATTAGAAAAAATGAATATTAGAGCGGTTGATATGACAGATGATAGTCGTAAATTAGTTTTTTATTCAGAGGATAAAAAATATCGCTTTTTCTTATCAAAGCCTAGTGATGTGCCAACCTATGTAGAACATGGAGTGGCGGATATTGGAATTGTTGGAAAGGATACGATTTTAGAAGAAAATCGTGATATTTATGAATGCTTAGATCTCAATATTGGAAAGTGCCGCATGTGTGTATGTGCTTATCCAGAAAAAAGAGATTTAATCTTAAACAATGAGTCAATTCGAATCGCCACAAAATATCCAAATATTGCTTTGAAGCATTTTCGTGGGAAAAATAAAAAGGTGGAAATCATTAAACTAAATGGTTCCGTTGAGCTTGGGCCAATCATTGGTTTAGCTGATGCGATTGTGGATATCGTAGAAAGTGGAAAAACTTTAGCAGAAAATGGTTTAGTGGTAATAAATGATGTGGTAAGTGATATTTCGGCGCGTGTAATTGTTAACAAGGCGTCAATGAAACTTAAACATCAGGATATTGGTAAAATTATTGAGGAAATGGAGAGATTAATATGAAAATCTATCAAGATAATATTGAAGAATTCTTATTAAAAATTAAAGATCGTAATAATATTGATAATATTTCTTATCTAGAAATAGTTAAAAACATCATTAAGGACATTAAGATTAATGGTAATAGTGCGTTAATTGAATATACAAACAAATTTGATAGCGAGCTTATCACTTTAGATAATATTCGTGTAACAAAAGAAGAGATCAAAAAGGCATATGACAATTTAGATCCGATTCTAAAGGAAACATATGAAAAATCATATGAGCGTATTAAAGCCTTCCATGAGCTTCAAAAAACCAAAACATGGATGGATATTAAGGATAATGGTGAGATTCTTGGACAAAAGATTACACCATTAGAAAGTGTGGGGATTTATGTTCCAGGAGGGAAAGCGGCTTATCCTTCAACCGTATTTATGAATGCTGTTCCAGCGATTGTGGCAGGTGTGGAAAGAATCATTATGACTACGCCAGCTAATAAGGCAGGCGAGATTAATCAAAATGTCTTAGCTTGTGCTTACATTTTAGGAATTGAAGAAATTTATAAGGTTGGTGGAGCTCAAGCAATTGCGGCCTTGGCCTATGGATCTACTATCATCCCTAAGGTATGTAAAATTGTCGGACCAGGAAACATTTTTGTGGCTTTAGCTAAAAAGGAAGTTTTCGGTTCAGTAAGCATTGATTCAGTTGCTGGTCCATCAGAAATTTTAGTTTTAGCAGATGAAACAGCTAATCCAAGGTATGTGGCAGCGGATCTATTAAGTCAAGCAGAACATGATGAGTTAGCTTCAAGCATTTTAATTACTAATAGCGTAGATTTAGCTAATGAGGTAAATAAATATGTTTTAGAATTTACCGAAAAATTAGAAAGAAAGAATATTATTAATAAATCATTAGATAATTTTGGAGGAATCATTGTTTGTCAAACTATGGATGAGGCTATTAGAGTTGCTAATGACATTGCCCCTGAGCATTTAGAATTAGCTAGTTCAAACCCATTTATTTATTTGCCAAAAATCAAAAATGCCGGAGCGATATTCTTAGGAAATTATACACCGGAATCACTTGGTGATTATATGGCTGGTCCAAATCATGTCCTACCAACTAATCAAACGGCTAAATTCTTTAGTCCACTATCAGTTGATGATTTTATTAAGAAAAGTAGTATTTTATATTTTAACTCTGAAGCATTTGATAATCTAGGAGAGTATGTTTATAATTTTGCAAATTCTGAAGGGCTTACTGCTCATGCCCTTGCGAGCAAAATTAGAATGGAGGATAAATAATGAGATACGCTAAGGAATCTTTAAAGAATCAAATCCCCTATCATTCAAAAAACATTACTGAGGGAATTATTTTAAATGCTAATGAGTCACCATTTCCACCTAAAAAGGAATTGCTTAATTATTTAAGTGATGTGGTAAAAACCGCTTCATTTAATCGTTATCCAGATACTGATTGCTTAAAATTAAGAGAAGCAATCGCCAAGTTTTATCAAGTTGGAGTGGATAATGTATGTTGTGGAGTTGGAAGTGATCAATTGCTTGATTCCTTATTCCGCTCTACGATAAGTAATGAATATGTTTTAATTTGTAATCCATCATTTAGTATGTATAGTGAATATGCTAAGCTATCAAATGCGAAAGCTATATATGCCCCTTTTAATGAGGATTTAACTTATAATGTTGATTATATTTTAGACAGTATCAAAAAATATGATCCTAAAATCACTTTTATTTGTACACCTAATAATCCAACTGGTGCGACAATTAAAAGAGCCGATTTATTAAAAATCATCAATGCTACTGATAATATTGTGGTTATTGATGAGGCTTATGCGGAATTTGCGGATGAATCATTTATTGATTTAGCAAAAGAATATGCCAATGTCATTATCTTTAGAACTTTCTCAAAGGCTTATGGTTTGGCGGGTATGCGTGTAGGTTATGCGATTAGTAGTAAAGATAATATTGATTTGATTAATTTAACTAAAGCACCTTACAATCTTTCAACATTCACTCAAGAGGCTGCATGGTTTGTGATTAACAATACCGATTTATATGAAAATGACATTGCTAATTTAAAAAAATATCGTGATGAACTTTATTTAGAACTTCAGAAATTAAACATTGAGGTTTATCCTTCGGAGGCTAATTTCTTATTTATGTATTTTGATGAAAAGGTATACAATCACTTATTAGAGAAATTGATTTATGTAAGAGTTATAAAGTTTAATAATAAAGCATATTATCGTGTAAATATTGGAACAGCAGAAGAAAATGTTGAACTTTTAAAGGCGATCAAGGAGGCGTTATAAAATGGCTAAAATTATTCGTAAAACAAAAGAAACTGATATTACTTTAGAATTAAATATTAGAGGTAGTGGAGCATATGAAATTAATACTGGAATTGGTTTTTTTGATCATATGCTAAGTCAAATAGCTGTTCACGCCAATGTGGATTTAAATGTTAAATGTGTTGGAGATTTATATGTGGATTCTCATCATACAATTGAGGATGTAGGTATTGCTTTAGGATTAGCCATTAAGGAGTCATTAAAGGATGTAAAGGAGATTAATCGTTATGGTAAAGCCATTATCCCAATGGATGAATCATTAATTTTATGTGCAATTGATGTTTGTAATCGTCCTTATTGTGAGGTTGATGATGCATTTACTGTAAATAAAATTGGTGAGTTTGATACTGAGATGGTTAGTGAATTCTTCAAGGCTGTAAGTTACAATAGTGGATTAAACATTCATATCATGAAGCTTCGCGGAATTAATAATCACCACATTTGTGAAGGAATGTTTAAGGCCTTTGCTCGTGCATTTTTAGATGCGATTACATTTAGTGATGTTTTTAAAGGTGAAACATCAAGTAAGGGTGTTTTATGAGAATTGCAATAATAAATTATAATATGGGAAATTTAGCAAGCGTTAAGAATGCTTTAGACCTTTTAGGGTATGACGCTTTTATCACGAGCGATAAGGATGAAATTTTAAAGGCTGATAAGGCTATCCTACCAGGAGTAGGAGCCTTTAAGGATGCGATGAAGGAATTAGAAAAGCTTGATTTAATTTCGACAATTAAAGAGTTTGTTAGAAGTAATAAACCAATTTTAGGAATCTGCTTAGGAATGCAGCTGATGTTTGATTCTTCAGTAGAATTTGGATATTCAAAGGGTTTAGGTTTAATTCCTGGGGACATTGTAAAGTTTGAAATTGATTTGAAGGTTCCACATATGGGATGGAATAATCTAACAATAAAGGAAGATTCAAAATTGTTTAAGGGGCTAGATAATCCTTATGTATATTTTGTGCATTCATTTTATTTACCGGTAAGTAAATATGCCACTGCCATTACTAATTATGGAATTGATTTTAGTGCATCAGTTGAATATAACAATATTTATGCTTGTCAATTTCATCCGGAAAAAAGTGGCGATGTAGGATTAAAAATATTAAAGAATTTTGGTGATTTATAGTGAGAATATATCCAGCAATTGATTTAATAAATGGACAATGTGTGCGTTTAAAACAAGGTGATTATAATGATGTCACTGTTTTTGATACCGATCCAATTAGAGTTGGGAAAAAATTTATGGATGAAGGTGCATCTATAATTCATGTTGTGGATTTAGATGGAGCTAAAAAGGGTTTTGGTGTGAATCGTAAGGTGATACGTGAAATGGTATTAAATGGCATCAAGGTTGAGCTTGGTGGGGGAATTAGAACGCTGAATGACATTGATGAGTTATTAGAATTAGGAGTTACGCGCGTTATCATTGGTTCATCAGCAATTTCAAATAAAAAAATGCTTAAGGAAGCCTTAGAAAAATATGGTTCAAGCAAAATTGTTTTAGGTGTTGATGCTAAAAATGGCTATGTGGCTATTAATGGATGGTTAGAGGTTACAAATATTCGTGCTTTAGATTTGTTAAAGGAATATGAGTCATTTGGAGGAGAATATGTAATCTACACTGATATTGCAAAGGATGGCATGATGAGTGGGCCTAATTTAGTGGAAACTAAGGAATTAATTGATAAAACTAATTTGAAAATCATTGCCTCTGGTGGAGTTTCAACAATAAACGATGTTAAAAATCTTTATAACATCAATGCTTATGGAGCAATTGTTGGTAAGGCAATATATTTAGGAAGCATTGATTTAAAAGAGGCTATTTCTTTAACGGAGGGAAAATAGATGTTAGGTAAGAGAATTATCCCTTGTCTTGATGTTAAGGATGGTCGAGTAGTTAAGGGTGTTAATTTTGTAAATTTGATTGATGCAGGGGATCCCGTATTAATTGCTAAGGAATACAGTAAGGCTAATGCGGATGAGATTGTTTTTTTAGATATTACAGCCTCACATGAGGAAAGAAAAACGATCATTGATGTTATTAGAAATACCGCAAAAGAGGTTTTTATTCCTTTAACTGTTGGTGGAGGAATTAGAACAATTGATGATATTCGTAACATCTTGCATGCGGGGGCTGATAAGGTAAGCTTAAATTCCGCTGCCATCAAAAATCCTAATTTAATTAAAGAAGCTAGTCAAATTTTTGGAAATCAGTGTATAGTAGTAGCGATTGATGCGAAATATGAGGATGGTCACTATGAGGTTTATCTAAATGGAGGAAGAGTTAAAACTGGTCTAGATGCTATCAAATGGGCTAAAGAGGCGGTAAGCCTTGGGGCTGGCGAGATACTTCTTACATCAATGGATGCAGATGGAACAAAAAATGGCTATGATATGCGATTAACTAAAGAGATTTGCAAGGCAGTAAATGTTCCGGTTATCGCTTCAGGTGGGGCAGGTAAAATGGAGCATTTCAAGGAAGCTTTAGAGTATGCGGATGCGGCTTTAGCGGCTTCATTATTCCATTTTAAGGAATTAGAAATTGATGATTTAAAAAAATATTTAGAGGAAAATAATATTCCAGTAAGGAGATAATTATGACGAAGGAAGAATTTTTACAAGCGGTTAAATATAATAATGGATTGGTTACAGTGGTGGCTCAAGACTATCATTCAAAGAAGGTTAGAATGGTAGCTTATATGAATGAAGAGGCATTATTAAAGACTTTAGAGACTGGTCAAGTTTATTATTTTTCTAGAAGTCGTAATGAACTATGGCTAAAGGGAGATACTAGTGGATATTATCAATATCTAAAGGAAATTGCGATTGATTGTGATGGCGATGCCTTATTAATCCAAATTGAGCAGGTTGGAGGAATTAGTTGCCATACTGGTAATTCAAGTTGCTTTTATCGTAAGCTTGATAATATCAAGGTTGCGGATTTTATTGAGGAAGCTAAAAAAGAAGAATCATTTTTAAAGAAACTTGAAAATGTTGCATATGATCGTCTAAAAAATCCAAAAGAGGGTTCTTATACAAACTATTTATATAAAGAAGGAATTAATAAGATTCTTAAAAAGGTTGGAGAAGAGGCTTGTGAGGTTTTAATTGCAGCTAAAAGTAATAAAAATGATGTAATTTTTGAGGTTAGTGATTTAATGTACCATTTAACAATTCTTCTTGCTTACTTGGGATTATCATGGGATGATATTAAAACTGAATTAGAAAAGAGGGGATAAAATGCTTAAATGCAATTATCACACTCATCTTAAATTATGTCATCATGCCGAGGGTATGAGTGAAGATTATGTTAAAGAGGCTATCCGTTTGGGAATGAAGGAAATTGGAATTAGTGATCATGCACCAGTACCAGAAACATTTATGACTAAAGAGGAATACATCAGTAATTATTGTGATGAAAATATGACCTATGATACTTTTATCAATGAATATATTTTAGATGTTTTAAAGGCAAAAGAAAAATATAAAAATGATATTAAGGTTATCCTAGGATTAGAAACAGAATATATTAGTGATTATCATGAGTATTATCAAGGTTTAAGAGATAAAGTTGATTATTTGATTTTAGGAATGCATTTTTTTAAACAAGGTGATCGTATAAAAAATATTTATCTACCGATGAGTAAAGAGGATGTTCTTGATTATGCTAGATCAGTAGAAATCGCCTTAGATAGCGGTTTATTTAAA
Organism: Anaeroplasmataceae bacterium; assembly: GCA_016294165.1. Lineage (GTDB taxonomy): Bacteria > Bacillota_I > Bacilli_A > Acholeplasmatales > JAEDCM01 > JAEDCM01. The sequence goes on along the minus strand of JAEDCM010000016.1, from coordinate 476 downwards.
TATTTAGCTCATCCTGATTTATTCATGTATATGTATAATGATAATGTTTTTGATAGTTATGCAGTAGAGGCATCAAATATTATAATTGATGCGGCTATTAGAAATGATTGTCTGTTAGAACTTAATGCTGGTGGCGTTAAATATGGAATGCTAAACGGATCATATCGTTACCCTCATAAGGAATTCTTTGAGATCGCAAAGGCTAAAAAGGCGAAGATTATCTTAGGTGCTGATGCACATTATATTGATCAATTATCAAATTATCAAATAGAGGAAATTATTAAAATTAAAGAAGAACTTAATTTAGATACAGTTACATATATGGATTAAAAATAAAATCTGAAAATTAATTTCAGATTTTTTTTATTGGATAATTATTTGGAAATTTTTTAAAAATTAAAGTTGAATATCATATAAGTTATTTAAAACTTCTTCAATAATTAAAATAAATTTTTCTAGATATTCTTGGTCATTTT
>JAEDCM010000002.1 GCA_016294165.1 Anaeroplasmataceae bacterium | reverse complement strand
TATGCTTTCATCTCGGAAATTTAATAACCGAGGATTCCCGCTTTATGTTCCTAAAATGGGAAAAGGAGAATCCAGTGAAACACCAAATTCTCTTCTTACTTTATTAGCAATATTTTCAATTTCTACAATTTTTAGTGGATTAGTTTTCTTCATTTAATAATGCTTCCTTCAGTTTTTCCAATAATTTTTCATCAGCAGTTTTTATTTTTCTAGCAAACATTAAAGATACATCTTTTTGAGCATCATTCATAAGTGCTAACTCAATTGGAAGGCGTTCATTTGTTTCATAAATGCTATCCTCTAATTCCATTACTTGTTCTTTGGTTAAGTCATATATTCCTTTGATTTTTTCTACATACTCTAATGGAATTTGCTTCCTTCCAACCTCCATAGCTGATAAAAAGGTTGCTGAAATACCTAATTTTATAGCCATTTGTCTTAATGAATCATTTTCTTTTTCTCTTATTTTTCTTATATATAATCCAAACTTACTAATCATAATTTTTCTCTCATTTCTTTTAACTTTTAAACATCTAAACTATCAAACATCTTTTTTTCTATATAAATGATTCAATTCTTTAATTTTTAAATTTTTGACCACTTTGGTCCATCATACTTTTGAATTTCAAATAAAGATTCAGTATTTTTTGACATTTCATCACGGAAATTATAATACTCATCAGTCGTTATAATATCTATTACTTTCCAATTAAATCTTTTACATGTAAAAGCAGTATTAAAATAACAATCATATTTATCATTATATAAATTAATTTCAATGATATCATTAATATCAGTCAATCTTAAAACACCTAATCCCTTAAAATTAATAACACCATGTAAATCAATTTTACTAATATTAACACCATCATATTTAACTTCTAAAATGGCTAAATGATTATCATCCTCCAAAATATCAAACTCGTCTAAATATTTTGCTAACGAAAATCTTACTACGAGGTTATCATTTGAAAACTTCATATTAATAACTGACATATCGTGAAAATGTGTTGGAACAGAAAACTTATTTAATTTTAACTCTGCTTCTTTATACTTTTCCATATTATTCTCCTACTTGAAATCATATTTTTTATCTAATGGTGCTAAATGCGATTCTCTTGAACCTTCACTACAAACATTGCCATATCGATCTCTATACTGAGTTCCTTTAGGTTTCTTTGGACTGTCTTCTAAAGAAAATGCTTCCCACCAATGATAATGTTCATCTGCAATTGTACCTTTTTTAGTTGGTGCTTTTTCATGATAATCCACTACTTGTCCACTAGATTTTCTTTGAAATCTTCTATGTAAACCTGTAGTATTTTTATGAGAAGTTGTTTCTCTCCAACCCTTACGGTTTAACGTACTTGGATTCTTAGGTAAATACGATCCATTATAAACACCTTTTGCTTTGCACCAATTATTATATTGTAATTGTCTATATTCTTGTAATGTTTTTGGATTGGATCTAGGTCAAGTTTTTGGACACGAAAAGATAAACTTTTTTATTGAAGGTTAATTAGATATGATTGATACTTTTGATTTGGAGTCATATAATTTAAACTACCATGAATTCTTTTGTTGTGGTACCAGCCTTCGATAAATTCAAATAATGAAATCTTTGCTTCATTAAATGTTTTATACTTAATATGATTAACCATTTCTTTCTTTAAGATGGAATTAAAGGATTCCATACAGGCATTATCATATGGATATCCTTTTCTACTATATGAATGTGTAATGCCATACTCTTTTAGTTTCGATTCATATTTATTTGATGTATATTGGCTTCCTCTATCAGAATGGAAGATTAATCCTAATTTAGGTTTGCGTGCTTTACACGCTTTTTCTAATGCTTTTATTGTTAAATCATCAGTCATAGAAGATGCATATTCCCAACCAATTATTTTCAAGTCAAATAAATCCATCACAGTTGCTAAATATGTCCACCCTAATTCATTAGTATAAATATATGTAATATCCCCAACCCATTTATATCCTGGTTCTGATGCTTTAAAATTTTTTACAGTAATACTATGTATTCCTAGTGCACGCATACGCCTTAACAATCGTTTTTGACTCACTTTAATGTCCATATCGTTTAAAGCCTTAGTAATTTTTGTAGAGCCATATATCTCTTTTGATTCTTCATAAACCAATAATATATTACCATCAAGCAACTTTTTAGCTTTATGATAACTATTTATAGTATGTTTTAGATGATAATAATACACACTTCTTGGAACTTCCAAGCACTTGCATAGAAGTTTAATACTATAGACGTTCTTATTATCATCAATAAACTTAATTCGTTCATTTACTTCTTTGTGAATATGGCAACCGCTTTTTTTAATATTTCTAGTTCCTCTTGAGCCTCTGCTAATTGCTTTTTAAGCTTTAATATTTCAGCGTTAGTAGTTACTTCACCATCAGGTGTTTCAATGGGACTATATAGATTAACCCATTTATAAACTGTTGCTTTAGAAACGCCATATTCACTTGTTAATTCACTTATCGATTTGCCCGAATTATACAAACCAACTATCATTTGCTTAAACTCATTATCGAATCTATTGCCTTTACTCATAATTAACACTATCCTTTACTATTGATATTATATCATATCTAATAGTTTATCTTTAAGTGTCTATATATCTATACTAGCACCATTTGTACTTATTTATTATTTAATCCTTTAAATAATTATTCATTAATTACCATTTGTTATTCCATTAATTAAAATATTTTGTAATACTTTGTTTCTTCAATCCTATCCAATTCATCAGATGATAATACTACAATTGGAATCCATTCAATACTCTCACAATCAAATGTAAAATAAACCTCATTAATACCTTCTGTAAGTATTAAACTAAATCTATTCTCATAAACAAAAAAATCTAAAACCTCACATAACAGCAATTCAAAATCATATTCATTAATTTCTTCAAAATAATTTAAGTTATGACAAACAGCATCATATAAATAATACTTTTCACCAAATTCACATTCGATTCCTAAAGATTCTACTATCGCACAATTTACAGCAAATCTTAAAATTAGACTATCTTTATCCAATTTATAATCAACAAAAAGTGATTCATGTAGTCCAAATGGAATATTCTTTTTTTCTTTCATTGTTTTCTTTCTCATTTCAAATACCTCTTCAATGCATTCTTAGGACAATCTTTATCAAGTGGTGCTAAATGATGTGAATTATCACGTTCAGTGCACGGTTTACCATATCTATCTAAATATAAAGTTTTTAACTTATGCTTCGGAATAGTTGGATTTGGATTATACCAATGATAATGATCAATTTGCGTTTCATTTTCAGGATCAAATCTTACTACCTGACCAGAAGATTTTCTCAAAAAATGTTTTTTGCCACTATTGTTATTATTAGCAGTAATATCAAGCCATCCCTTACGATTTAACATACTTGGATTTTTAGGTAAATAAGATCCATTATAAACACCTTTTGCTTTACACCAGTTATTATATTGCACTTGTCTATATTCCTGTAAAGTTTTAGGTTTATCAACATGAACATAATGAGTTGGCTTTTCAGTACAACTATATACAACACTTCTAGCAATTTTATTTAAAATTCCCATAGTATCTTATCCTCCTTTCTTGAAAATTTAAAAAGAAAATGATATGATACTATATGACGATAGTTATCTATCACTTGAGATTTGTTGGTTGCAGCCGACAAATCTTTTTCTTTTTCTACAAATATTATAGCAAAATAAAAACGTAGTGTCAACCAAAAAAGAACACACTACGTTTTTTTATCTTTTACATATCAATTTTAAGTATTGGTTAATAAAGTTACTGTCTCGACGATATATCAGTTGGTATTCAAAATCACCATAGAAACATATCAACTTCATACACATTCTTAACTATCATGCTATTCTTAGACTGACTTTTTCAATATTTAATATTATAGTAATCTAAATATTTTTTTAATATATCTTGACCATTTAAACAAGTATCAGTTAAGTAACCAGGTTCATTCTTCCATTCTTTTAATCCTCTATAATAAAATGATTTATATTCATCGGTTATTAGAATAGGAACTATATTATGCTTTAAACATTCCTTAAACATTATTAATCTACCAACTCTACCATTACCATCTTGAAAAGGATGAATAATTTCGAAACGATAATGAAATTCAATTATTTCATTAATTGTAATATTAGGTAGTGAATTATACCATGATAATAAATCCTTCATTTTATTTTTTACCAAAGAAGGATTTGCTGTTTCTATTCCTCCAACCTCATTTTCAATCATCTTATAATCTCCAACTTTAAACCAAGTTTTAAAAGAATCAGAAGTCCCATTTTTTAAAATATAGTGAAGCTGTTTAATAAATGATTCTGATAACTTAGTTTTTGCTGCATCTATAGCTAAATCAATACATCTAAAATGGTTAGATGTTTCAATAATATCATCAACCAATATATTTTTAAAATCTTCACCGACAGTTTTTGTTTCAAAAATATATCTTGTTTGATCATAAGTTAATTTGCTTCCTTCAATATGATTAGAATTATAGGTCATTTCAATTTGAATCTTATGATATATACCACCACTTAATTTTCCTTCTTTTTCTCTTTTTAGAATATCAAGAAGATTCACTTCTTTTAAACTATGTCTAATTTGTCTAATTGGTTTTGTAGCGTTTGCAGGAATACGCCAAGTTTTACCTTCTAAAATTGCGCCTTCTACTCTTCCTTTATTACAATAATCTCTTACACTTCTTTCAGAAACATTCCATATATTTGCAATTTCTTTTACTGATAGATATTTCATCTTATCACCAACCTCGGCATTATTTTATCACATATCGGCATTTTATACAACAAAATCAAGTATGAAATTCTGTTTATATTTTGCCGATATTAAACAAATTATTCCTAACAATATTTTTTTAATAAATTTAAAATTAATCGTGGATATCTTTTAAAGATAAAAGAGTGACACACTCAACTGGCTGAACATCATCATTGCGAAATTGCTAAAATAAACATATCATAAATAATATTACTTACCATACTTAAAATAATTAAATTTATAGAAGACAATTATTTGAATTCCACAAGTAATTCAAGATAATCTTCAGTTATTGTAAATACGCCTATTGTTTCATTTTTATCATCAAAAAATTCCACTTCGAAGCATCCTTCACCATGCTCATATACAATTGTACCTTCTGTGCCTATTTTTAGGTCTTCAAAGTCTTTTTTTTAATTTTACTACATCTATTTCTTTCATCAAATCATACCTCACTATTTTAGCAACTAGTAATAATTCTAATTCTTGCTAGATAATTCCATATTTCTTAATCTCATTGAATTATGTGGAATAACAACTTCTATTCCTTCATCCTTAGCATATTTAAAATAACTATAATTTTTATCATCATTAGGACTTGTAGAAAAACAAATAATTTTCTTAAGATTAGGCAAATTATCTACGGCATTTTTTATTGCTTTTATGAGTAACTCTTCTTCACATTCCTTATCCATAATTCCTTTAAGTGATACCGAAATCATTGTGGCCTCTTTAATTCCATCTAACATATATTCCATGCTATACTCTCCAGCATAATTTAAATTAGGAATTACCGGAATATTCATTTCGTTGATAAACCAAAGTGAAACAACTCTAGCTTTAAATTGCCTATACTTATTTTCTATTAATTCTATATCCCTTATTTGGGAATAATCAGGTTCAACAACCATTCTTACATTTTTAAATCTATCCTTATAGAAATCTAGTAATTTTTCATTTTCGTAATATATTGCATTAAATAATCCATTAATGCCGTCAAATTCAGAGTCAAATTCATAAAAGCAAACACATGTCATATTTGTTTTATTATAATCCTTTGGATCACCATAAAGGCACAAGTAATCTGGTGTTACATCTAAATAACATGGAACAACAGGAAATTCATCATTGCCATCAACAGTAGAATTATTTGTTACTTTTGTATAAGAAACTCTATATTTTTTTATCTTTTCATCATCGGTCATGCGTAAGCCTCCTTCCTTGACTTTTTTATTTAAATAATATAAAATACAAATTGCGTTGATGATATGTTATAACATACCATTAATTAAGCGTAGATTGTTACCAGCAGTCTACGCTTTTATTTTTTATTGGTACTTTTTTAACCATTCATATGAATAGAAAACTTCATCGTCCATACACTCTAAAATATTGATGGTCATCATATATATTTTATTTCCTGATTCCACAGTATCATATAACCAATAGCCCTTAAGTGATGTAAAAACCTCATTCCAATCATCATATTCTAACTCGGAATCCACTTTTTCTGCATTTTGAATAGTATCACCAATACGAACACCATTTTCTAGCATTCCCTTATAGTTCTTTTTGGCATTTATTTGCCATAATACATTTTCAACAAAGCAAAATGACATATAATCCTTAACATAGATAGTCTCCCATTCTTTTTGAGGTGTACACCCTTTGTTAGGATCAATACCTGTTGAATATGTAATGCCATCTTCTTTTAAAATATTTATTACTTCATCAAATTTCATTCCAAATTTGATTCTTCCAATTCCTTCACCAGGAATTAATTTTAAATCATCGTAATACATTAACGATACCTCCTAACACACAACACTGACATAATACAAGGCAAACTTTTACGACTTTCTTTATTTCCAAATGACAGATTTCTAAAACTATAAAAAAATAGAAAATTGGAAGAAATACACAGCCAACATAAGCGATAATTTGAGCAAAAAGCGCTTCTTCAAGAGTCCTTGAAATTGCTAAAAAATAATACGCAAAACAGGAAATAATAATTGTTGTTAAACTCAAATACTGAGAAACGCTATTCCTGACATCATATAACTTTAACCAAACCATCATGCCAATTGCAACCAAAAGGCATATCAAATACACATATTCCATTCATACTACTCCTTTACAATTACTTTTCGTATATTCTGGTTTCCTCTTTGCCAGTAAGACCAGAATTTCTTTATCAAGTCCTATCGCTTTTTTAACCAAGCTATTGAAATATAATGTTTTTCCGAGGACCTGGATTTACTTCCAAATCCTCGGAAAAGCCTTATATTTCAAGCATTTTCACACTATCAATTTTGTACTTTAGTCAACAGAACCACGCTCTCAACATGTACAGTATGCGGAAACATATCAACCGGTGTAACCTCTATCACATCATATTTTTTTGATAAATAATTTAGGTCTCTTGATAACGTTCTAACATTACATGAAACATAAACAATTCGCTTAATATTACTATTTAATACACAATCCAAAAAGCTTAATTCACAGCCTTTTCTTGGTGGATCTACTATTAATGCATCAATATGATCTTTTTTAATAATATCATAAATTAGTTTTTCGGCTGGTCCACAATAAAATTCCACATTTGAAACATTATTCGCTATTTTATTTTTATTGGCATTTTCAATTGATTCTTTAACAATCTCAATACCATAAACCTTTTTTGCCTGCTTAGCTGCAAGTAAGCTTATTGTCCCAATTCCACAATATGCATCAATGATAACATCATCACTTGAAATATTAGCATAACTAATTGCTTTATTATATAATTTCTTCATTTGCATAGAGTTTACTTGATAGAATGTATTGGGTCCAATTTCAAACCTATTTCCCTCAAAAACATCAAGGATAATGCCATCCCCATAAATGATGCGATTACTTCTCCCTAAAACCACTGAAGTATCTTCCTCATTTATATTATGAACAATTGATTTAACATTTTTAAATCGCTTAATCAAATCCTCGCATATTTCTTTCTCATGATTCAAATAAGGAGTCTTGGTCACAAAAATAACCATAAAATCTTGTTTCATATTATTTCTAAAAACGACATGCTTAATTGAACCCTTTTTATTGGACTCATTATAAATTGTAATGCGATATCTAATAAATAATTGTTTAATATAATCAATCATTTTTTTAACTAATTGATTAGAAATAAAACATTCTGAAGAATCCACTACATTATGCGTCTTACTCTCATAAAATCCCGCAATGATTTTACCATTATAAGAAAAAGGAACTTGAACATTATTACGATAATAATAAGGGTTGTCCATTCCAATACAATCATTAATAACGGTATCAATTTTTCCAATTCTTTTTAAAGTATCACTAACAATATGCTTCTTATATTCTAATTGCTTAGAATACTCTAAATTCATTAGGCTACATCCACCACATTTTTCATAATTCGAACACTTAGAAACAGCCCTAAAAGGGCTTGGCTCTAGGATTTCTAGGAGTTTCCCATTCGCAAAGTTTTTATTCTTTTTTACGATTTCAAATCTCACTAACTCATCAGTTAAACAACCAGGTACAAACACCGGAAATCCATCAATCTTACAAACACCATTTCCTTCATAATCGATATCTATACATTTTGAAGTAAATACATTTTCCATAAACTACTCCTTGTTTATATATTTTTTAGCCAAACCACCCTTACTCGTTTCCTTATAAAAACTATTCATATCTAATCCTGTTTGATACATTGTATCCACAACTGTATCAAAGGAAACCTTTCCAGGCTTAAGTAATGAATAAGCTAAATTAGACGCATGAATTGCCCGCATAGCCCCAACAACATTCCTTTCAATACAAGGGATTTGAACCAATCCTAAAACTGGGTCACAGGTTAAACCCAAACTATGCTCCATCGCAATCTCACTTGCGTATTCAATCTTATCAATGCTCATTCCTCGTAATTCCGATAAAGCTGCTGCCGCCATTGAAGAAGCTGTCCCAACCTCTGCTTGACATCCACACTCCGCTCCCGAAATAGACGCATTATTTTTAATTAAATTACCAATTAAACCAGCAGTTGCTAGAGCACGCACAATCTCATCCTCATTATATCCATAAGTTTCCTCCGCATATTTTAAAACAGCCGGAAGAATTCCACTAGCCCCACAAGTGGGCGCTGTAACTATCAAACCACCACTAGCATTCTCTTCACTCACCGCATAGGCATAAGCACTAACCAAACGTTGCTCATGCATTGTTGGAATCTCATTTGTAGAAATAAAATCATGCATATATCGAGCCTTACGCTCTACATTTAAGCCACCAGGTAAAACACCCTCCTTGCTTAAACCCTCCCTGATTGAATTTTTCATCACACGATAAATATTTTTCAAATAAGGAATAATATCCTCGCCCTCAATCATAATCACATAATCCGAAATACTAATACTCTTTTTAAAACAATACTCTTTAATTTCTTTAAACGAGTTTAAAGGATAAATGTGAACATCCTCAGTTTTAATATCCCCATCTAGAAGAATACTACCGCCACCAATACTATAAGCACGAACACGTCCAATCTCCACATTATCCTTATAAGCAATCATATCCATCGTATTTGGATGTCTTAGTTTTAAATCCTGATAATTAAAAATAATCTCTGATTTAATAGGCTCAAAAGCTTTTTTAATGATATAATCAGTTAAATGTCCAACACCTGTACTGGCTAATGAACCGTATAATATTACCTTAAAATAATCAGCTGAAGAAAACTTATTTTTAAACATTTCTGCAGCCTTTCTTGGTCCCATTGTATGCGAACTTGAAGGACCATTTCCAATCTTATATAACTCTTTAATACTTTGCATGTAAACCTCCTAAACAAAGGATTTTTTAACCTTTATTAGCTTTTAATTCTATAATTAAATCCCTCAACTCACATGCCCTCTCAAAATCTAAATGCTTAGCCGCATCACGCATTTCTTTTTCCAACTCACTAATAAGCTTAAGCTTATCCTTTTTCGAATATTTATTAATCTTCTCACTTTTATCTTTAATGCTAATCTTCTCACTAATACTTTTAACAATTGTCGTAGGAGTAATATTATGTTTTCTATTATATTCCTCCTGAATCTCACGACGTCTCTTCGTTTCCCTAATAGCATAATCCATCGCTTCACTAATCGTATCCGCATACATAATAACCATACCATTACTATTACGTGCCGCACGACCAATTGTTTGAATTAATGATCTTGAACTACGCAAAAATCCCTGCTTATCCGCATCAAGAATGGCGACTAAGCTTACCTCTGGTAAATCTAGACCCTCTCTTAATAGATTTATACCAACAATACAATCATATACTCCTAACCTTAAATCACGAAGAATTTCTAATCTTTCTAGTGACTTGATTTCCGAATGTAAATACATAACCTTAATTCCCGCTTGCTTAAGATAAGATGTTAAATCCTCACTCATTTTAATAGTTAATGTTGTGATTAAAACACGCTCATTTCTACTAATGCGAATATTTATTTCATTGATTAAATCATCAATTTGACCAAATGTTTTACGTACATCAATAATTGGATCTAATAATCCTGTTGGTCTAATAATCTGTTCAATTACCGGATTATTTCTTCTTAACTCATAATCTCCAGGTGTCGCACTTACATAAATAACCTGATTAATCTTACTCTCAAACTCATCAAATTTAAGAGGCCTATTATCTAGAGCACTAGGTAATCGAAATCCATAATCCACTAATGTTTGTTTACGTGAACGATCACCATTATACATCCCACGAATTTGAGGAATCGTCACATGCGATTCATCAATAACTAATAAGAAATCCTTATCAAAAAAATCTAATAAGGTTGAAGGTGTTTCTCCCTCAGCTCTTAATGCTAGATGTCTAGCATAGTTCTCAACTCCACTACATGATCCCATTTCTTTAAGCATTTCCATATCATATCGTGTTCTTTGTTCAATCCTTTGAGCCTCTAAAAGCATATTATTATCTTTAAAATATTTAATACGCTCCTCAAGCTCCTCATTTATTCTTCTAATAGTTTCCTCTAGTTTATCTTTATTGGTGATAAAGTGAGTTGCCGGATAGATTGTCACAAACTTTAAATCCTCAATTACCACACCAGTTAATACATCAAAACGACAAATACGATCAATTTCATCCCCAAACAGCTCTACACGAATTCCATTACTTCTTTCATTTGCTAAAATGATATCCACAACATCTCCACGAACACGGAAACTTCCTCTTTTAAAATCAATATCATGGCGCTCATAAAGCATATCAATCAAGGTTGCTAGAAGCCTATCCCTTGGCATCTCTTCGCCAACTCTTAAAAAAAGCATTGAATTCTTATAATCCTCAGGATCTCCAATACCATATATACAAGATACAGAAGCAATCACAATTACATCTCGATGATCTAATAATGAAGCCGTAGCACTATGACGCATCTCATCAATTTCATCATTGATTTGCGCATCCTTTTCAATATAGGTATCACTAGAAACAACATAAGCCTCTGGTTGAAAATAGTCATAATAGCTTATAAAATATTCTACCCTATTTTCCGGAAAGAATTGCTTAAATTCACTATACAATTGTCCAGCTAAAGTTTTATTATGTGCTAATACTAAGCACGGTTTATTCACCTTACTTATCACATTACTAATAGTAAAGGTCTTACCAGTACCTGTTGCTCCTAATAAGACCTGCTCTTTCACACCATTATTAATGTTTTTGACCAATTGAGCAATTGCTCCTTCTTGATCACCCTTAGGTAAATAATCCTGTTTAAGCTTAAACTCCATTGAATCACTTCCCTACAATAAAATCAAATTCCTCATAAACTCCATTACATTCAAATTCCTTTGGAAGAATCATCTTCTCACCATCAACACTCCAAGTGTCAAAATCAAATTCCAATTTCTTACCATCAAGACTAATAACATCCATCCATTTAGTAGTCTTAACCTTTTTGGTTAAAAGAATTCTTACCATTGTTAAAAGTGGATGCTTCCTAATAATTAGTACCTCATTATCACAGTGTCTAAACGTGCAACCAAAGACACAACGAGAATTTAAGATACAAACAATTTTTGCTCGATATGGTGTCCCATCAATCTTAACATTAAGTTTATATCTACGAAATATCTCGGGAATACATTTGAATAAATAAACAAATTTTCCTAACTTTTTCAATTTTCTACCAGTTTGATAGCTTGTTGCGACAAACTTTCCACTAGCTAAAACATAAGAAACCTTCAAATCATTAATATGAAGTGATTTTCTTTTTTTAGTAGTCCCATTCAAAATAACCTTTAAAGCTTTCTTAACATTTTTTGATGTATTTAAATTTTTACCCATATCACAACTTGTACCAGCAGGAATATATCCTAAATAACCTTTAAAATCCCTTAATGAATTCATACAATGATGGAAGGTTCCATCTCCACCGCAAATCACAATACATTCATATTCCTTAGATGCATCTGAAACTAATGCTTTTAAATCTTCTAAGCTCTTTGATTCAACATAGGTAACATCATGCTTCTCGCTTAATGTACTTACAATTAAATCCTTATGTTTGCTAAGCTTTTGCTTACCACATCCTGGGTTACATATTACGATTAATTTCACGATAATTCCCCCTATTTTTACTTAGTTTAGGTAAAAATCATTTTATATAAAATGAATACAACTATATTTTAACTTTTTCACGCCTCTTTTTCAACCTCAAATGTATTAATAAATTAAAACTACAAAAGATAATTTCGAGGTGAAATAGATGAACCTAAATAAAATATATCCAACCGTTGATTTAGAAATAAACGAAATCATGCTAAACTCAAAGGAACAAAAACCAAACTCCTTATTTATAGATATCCATAATAGCCTAGAATATACCAAAGAAGCCATCAAAAATGGGGCAATTTGTGTAATCACAAAAATTAACTATGACATTGATATAGATCAGATAATTGTCGATGATCCAAGGGTTGAATTAGCCTATATAGCTAGTTCTATGTATGACTATCCATCTTTAAAGTTAAAGCTCTTAGGTGTAACCGGAACCGACGGAAAAACTACTACTGCCACCATTTTTCAAAGTATTATGGATGACTGTGGATACATTGGAACTAATGGAATTAGTTATAGAAATATAAATATTAAAACCAACAACACAACTCCTAATTCTTTGACTATTAATCAATCATTTAAAAAAATGATCAACAGTAATATTAAGCATTGCGCTCTCGAATTATCAAGTCATGCCATCAATGAAAAAAGAATTTGCAATTTATTATTCGATTGTATCATTTTTACCAATCTATCCAAAGAACACCTTGATTATCATAAAAGCATGGATCAATACTATCAAACAAAAAAAGAAATCTTTAAAAACATTAAATCCAATGGACTAGCAATCATTAATAATGATGATTTCTACGGACGAAAACTAATGATGGAAATCAAACAAAAAATCATGACCTTTGGCATTGATTCATATAGTGATGTAATGGCCAAAAATATTAGGAAAAATGAATTCTTCATTCTTTTTGATTTAGTCTATAACGATATTATATATCCTGATTTCAAACTAAATCTTCCTTGTATTTTTAACGTCTACAATGCCTTAGGAGCTATATGTGGATTAATCTATTACGGCTTAGATATCCTAGAAATAAAAGAAAAATTAGAACGTGTTAGCCAAATTAAAGGGCGAATGCTTAATTTAACAAAAAACGAACCCTACAATTTTATCATTGATTTTGCCCATACTCCAAATGCCTTATATTACCTCTTAAGTGAAGCTCGATCATTTACCAAAAACAATCTAGTAATTGTCTTTGGCTGTGGAGGAAATAAAGATCGGTCTAAAAGACCAATCATGGGAAGCATTGCTACTACAATCGCCGATTTCGTAATTTTTACCTCTGACGATCCTAAGGATGAGGATGTCAATGAAATCATCAAAGACATGACATCATATGTTGAAAAAGAAAACTATTTAGTTATTTTAGATAGAAAAAAGGCCATTGAAATGGCCGTTAGAATTACAAATTCCGATGACACTATAATCATTAGTGGTAAAGGCGAAGAAACCGAATTTCACGATCAATACCATAGCTATCATTATAGTGATAAAGAAGAGCTTATAAAAGCATTGAAGCTTTATAAGCATATTGAAGCACTCTAGTGCATACTTGATTTATTGATTGATTCAATCGCTACACTTCCACCACGAACAATCTCAATATTTTTAAATGTCGTTTTCATTAATTTAATTAAATCATTATTTCTTTTATCTGATTGAACAGACTCAATTAACATTGAATTAAAGCCATAATCTACAACTTTAGACTTATATGCAGAAGCAATTCTAAATGCTTCTGTTTTTTCTTCCTCATTTAAGTTATTAAGCTTGATAAATAGGATTTCATTCATATAATAATCCTTATCAGTAATATCAATTACCTTAATTACCTCTACAAATTTGTTTAATTGCTTTTTAATTTGCTCAAATGTCGCATCATCACAAATTGCTCCAATTGTCATACGTGATACCGTAACATCCTCTGTTGTTCCTACAGTAAGACTATCAAGATTGTATGACTTACCAGAAAACAATCCAGCCACCTTTGCTAAAACACCGACCTCGTTTTCAACATATAAAGATATCCAACGTTTTTTCATAAATAATCCTCCTAGCAATCCATGATAACATCTTTTAACATCTTACCACCCGGAACCATTGGCAAAACACATTCATCGCTATCAATCATAAACTCAATAATAACCGGACGTTTTTGTTCTAACAACGCACGATCAAATGCTTCATTCATTTCAACTTCATTAGTAACACGCATTCCAAGCGCTCCATAGCTTTCAGCTAATTTAACAAAATCAGGAGTATAAGGAGGACACATGCTTGGAGCATATTGACAATTTGTTCCGCATGATTTTCTTCTTCTTAAACAAGTTGAAGAATAACGTTTACCATAAAAAAGCTTTTGCCACTGTCTAACCATTCCTAAATTAGTATTATTAAAGATACAAACAATAACATTGATCTCATTACATACCGCTGTAGCAATCTCTTGAATATTCATTTGGAAACCACCATCACCTGTAATACAAACAACATTTTTATCCATATTAGCTATCTTAGCTCCAATAGCTGCTGGAAATCCAAATCCCATTGTACCTAAACCACCAGATAACAATAGCTCATGATTTCTAGAAACCTCTAAATATTGAGTTGTCCACATTTGATGTTGCCCAACATCCGTTGTAACAATACGATTAGGAATCTTATTATTAATTGCCTTAATAATCTTCTCAGGATTTAAAATTGAGCTCTTCATCCCTAGTGGATATTTCTTCTTATACTCTAAAATTTCATCTAAGAAATCCTCACAATCACATTTTGAGGCATATTCTAGCATTTTTAATAAAGCTGTTTTTGCATCCGCAACAATCGGAATATCAACACTAATATTTCTTGAAATTGCTGAAGCATCAATATCAATGTGAACGATGCTAGCATTCTTCGCAAATTCACTAGTCTTACCAGTGATGCGATCATTAAAACGCGTTCCAATTGACAATAATAAATCACAATCCTCTAAAGCCTTATTGGCTGCATAAATACCATGCATACCAATATTACCAACATATAATGGATGATTTGTTGGAATTGCTCCACGCCCCATAATTGTTGTAACAACAGGAATGTTACATTTCTCTACAAATTCTCTAAGCTCATCATTTGCCCCACTTAGGTTTACTCCACCACCTGCAAGTAATAATGGCTTTTTCGCTTTTTTAAGCAAACTAATACCCTTTTTTATTTGTCCTACATGAACACTCTCATATGGCTTATATCCCCTTATATCAACGTTTTCTGGATAATCGTTTTCTCCTAATTCAAGCATAATATCTTTTGGTAAGTCAACAACAACTACACCTGGTTTACCAGTTTTAGCAATATAAAAGGCATTCTTAATAATTCTTCCTAAATCCTTACGATCACGAACTGTTACTCCATATTTACAAATTGGTCTTGTAATACCAATAATATCCACCTCTTGAAATGCATCATTACCAATTAATCCTAATGGAACTTGACCTGTAAAGCAGACTAATGGAACTGAATCAAAATTAGCATCAGCGATTCCTGTTACAAGATTAGTCGCTCCTGGTCCTGATGTAACTAAGCATACTCCAACCTTACCAGTACTTTTTGCATATCCTTCTGCTTCATGAATTAATGCTTGTTCATGACGAGGTAAAATAACCTCAATTGAATTATCCTTGTAAAGTTCATCAAAGATGTCAATTGCATATCCACCTGGATAGCCAAAAATCTTATCAACGTTTTCTTTTTTTAATGCATTAATAAATAATTTAGTTCCCTTAATCATTTTAAAAACCTCCTTATAAAAAAAAGCCCTAGCTTTAAAGCATAGGACGAATAATTTCCGTGGTACCACCTAAATTCAAGATATAAATACCTTGCACTTAAACTCCAATAACGGTGAGTAAACCGAGAATGCCTACTATAAGTTCAACACCCAGCTCCAAAGCTACCTTCCAAAAAAGCTCCTAAAGATTTTCACCAACCATCTTCTCTCTAAAAGGATTTTCTTATGTACTCCTCTTCTTCATCGCTTTGAAATAATTATACCTTCATATCATCAAATTGTCAAATTATTTTCTTACATAAACTAAACCAAAAGACCCTGGTCCAAGATGAGTTCCAACTACTGGTCCAATTTGGCATAATTCATCGATATCTAAATCAGCCTTATTTTTTAAAACATTTCCTAAAATATCAGTGTTCTTTAATTCAGTTGAAAATGCTCCATAAATGCCATATTCTGGATCAAATCCACATGATAAAATATCCTCTACCATTTTTTCACAAGCACCTTTAACACCACGGCTCTTACCAAAAATCTTTACAACTCCATCATTAAGCTCAATAATCGGTTTAATCTTTAGTAAATTTCCTAAAAATCTTTCCTTAGATGATAATCTTCCACCCTTATGTAGATAATCTAATGTATCTGGTGAAATACGAATCATTACTCTTTGAGATAAAGCCTTGATGGCTTCAATAATTTCACTAGAAGAATGATTTTCATCACGTAATCTAACCGCTTCTTTAACTAAAATTCTTAATCCAATTGTTGTTTGCTTTGTATCAAAAATATGTATTTTTTCATAATCAACCATTTGCTTAGCTAAAGTTGCACTTTGTAATGTCCCACTAAGCTTCGAAGATATTAAAAGACATATTACTTCATCACCGTTTTCCTTTGCTTCAGTAAACAACTTTACAAATGATTCTGGTGAAGGTTGTGATGTTTGTGGAGTAATATCAAGCGTTGTAAGCTTTTTATAAAACTCATCCTTTGATAATTCAACAACATCAATATATGAATCCTCATTAAATCTAATATTTAATGGAACGATCTCAAAATTAAGTTTATTAGCATCTTCAATAATATAATCTGAACTAGAATCTGTTACTATTCTAATCATAAAAATGCCCCCTTTTCATACAAAATCATTATACAATGATTTAAAATAATGTCAATAAAAAATATATCAACAAATACAATTTAAAAAAATACCAAACCCAATGGTTTGGTATTTAAATCAGTTTTAATTAAAGTTGAACAACTTTCATGCTGTCCTTAGTTACAACGATAACGAAATCATCACCAGCAACAACATCAAAGTTTTCTTTTACATAGTTAAGAGCTTCTTCTTCTCCACCAACAATTGGGTAAACACCAAATCTCATTGCTAAAGATCTAGCCTTTTGAGAATCTTTAACAGCAGCAACGATTGGAGCAGCACATCTAAATCTTGAAACCTCTTTAGCTAAGCAAGTGCATCCAACAGTGATTACTGCAGCAGCACCAAATTCTAAAGCCATTTTGCTTGCGCTCATAGCGAATGCTGAATTGAAATCTCTTTCAATAACACCATCTAAAGCATTATCAAACAATAAATCATAATCAATATCATCACCCATTCTGTTGTTGATATTAACCATATATCCAACTGCTTCAACTGGATAATCTCCACCAGCAGATTCTCCACTTAACATTGTTGAGTCTGCACCATCTAAAACAGCGTTAGCAACGTCGTTAACTTCTGCTCTTGTTGGTCTTGGATTATTTTGCATAGACTCTAACATTTGAGTAGCAACTACAACGATTTTTCCTTGTTGTTGACATTTTTGAATGATTTCTTTTTGGATTGAAGGAACTTCCCATGCAGGAATTTCAACACCTAAATCTCCACGAGCAACCATGATACCATCAGAAACTTCAATGATTTCATCTAAGTTATCAACACCTTCTTGGTTTTCAATCTTAGAAATGATTTGGATGTTTGTATTTCCCTTTTCAGCTAAGATTTCTCTAATTTCTAATACATCAGAAGGACGTCTAACAAATGAAGCAGCGATAAAATCTAAATCTTGATCAGCCGCAAATTGGATATCTGATCTATCCTTAGGTGAAATAAATGGCATGTTTAATTTAACATTAGGTACATTGATTCCACGTTTGTCTTTGATTTTGTGAGTATTTTTGGCAACACATACTAATTCTCTATTAGCTTCATCTTTTTCAACGATTTCTAATTCAAGATATCCATCATCAACTAAGATAGTTCCACCAACATTAACATCATCATATAATCCAGCATATGTAACTGAGAATTTACTTGCATTTCCATCAACCTCAGTCATTGAAATACGAACAGTAGAACCTTTTTTGATTTCAACTTTTTCACCCTTACCACCGAAAAGATGTGTTCTAATTTCAGGACCTTTAGTATCTAACATTAACGCAACGTTTGTTCCTAATTTTGCATTTAATTCACGAGTTGTTTTAATACGGAATCCTTGCTCATCATATCCACCATGAGAGAAGTTCATTCTTACAACATTCATTCCAAGTTTAATTAATTTTTCCATTGTTTCAGGAGCTTCTGAAGCAGGACCAATTGTACAAATAATTTTTGTTTTTTTCATTTCTTTTCTCCTTATAATTTTTTCATAATCTTATATAATTCAGATACCTTACGAGGCATTTTTAATGCTTCATCGATATCATAATTTACTAGTTGTCCATTTACATAACCAACGGCTTTATTCTTTAAACCACTTGCAAATAAATCAACTGCATATGTTCCTAAAGAACTAGCTAAAACTCTGTCAATTCCAGTAGGTGATCCACCTCTTTGAACATGACCTAATACTGTAGCTCGACAACCAAAGCCACTATATTCGTTAATTTCTTTTGCTAGGGCATGCACATCTGTAATTCCTTCTGTAATAATCACAATTGCATGTTGCTTACCCTTTTCATGAGCATCCTTAAGAGTATCTAACACCTCTTGCTTGTTAAATCCAGTTTCTCTAGTAATAACGATTTCCGCACCACCAGAAATACCCGCAAAAATTGCTAAATCACCACAACGGCGTCCCATTACTTCAATTACGCTACATCTCTGATGAGATCCTGATGTATCTCTCAATTTATCCACAGCATCTAAAATTGTATTTAGAGCTGTATCAAAACCAATTGTAAAATCTGTAGACGCAATATCATTATCAATAGTTCCTGGGATTGTGAAACATGGCATTCCCATCTCTGAAAGCTTTAAAGCCCCTTGATAAGAACCATCTCCACCAATCACAAACAATGCATCTATTCCATGTTCTCTTAATTTATCTAAGGCAATTTGACGAACCTCAATTTCCTTAAACTCAGGTAATCTTGATGTACGTATTAATGTACCTCCACTATTAATACAATCACTAAATCTTGGAGCTTTCTCAATTTTACCCTCTATCAATCCACGATACCCTTGATAAACAATGTAAGGTTCGTAGCCATGAAATGTTGCACATCTTACAACAGCTCTGACAGCTGCATTCATTCCAGGAGCATCTCCACCACTAGTTAAAACTGCTATGCGCATCTAATCATACTCCTTTAATATTCAATATTTCAAATTGAATTTTACCATCTCTTGTTTGAGTTGAAATTTCAAACACGCATATTATATCATAATATAATAAATTTTTCAAGTTTTTATAAAATTTCGGAAATAAAACGCATTCATTATCTGTACATCCATCAGAAATCGTTAAAAACGCCATTTGTTCCTTAGATTTTGTGTTAATTTCCTTGATATTTTTAATAACTCCTATTACTCTTGCATTAGTATTAGCTTTTAATTTAACCGCCTCACCAATACTCAATATTTTGTTTATTCTCATGAAATCCTTATAAATAGTCAAAATTGTATAGTTAAGGTTAAAACCAATAGCTTCTTTCTCAAAACTCATCAATTGTAATAAAGGATATTCCTGATAATCTGGTTTAATTATACCATCCATATATTTGGTAATATCACTTTGATTAACACTGATATTTTCAATCATTTCCTTTTTAGTTATTTTAAAGCAGTCAAAAGCTCCAGAATATATTAAAATCTCATAAATTGATTCAGGCAAATCCACACGCCTCTTAAAATCATAAAATGAAGTAAATAAACCATTTTCTCGTTCATCAATTATTTTTTTAGATGTTTGAATTCCAATATTTTTTATCACACTAAGTGGAAATAGAATTCCTCTATTAACCTTATATTCGTTGGTACTATAATTGATGTTTGGCGGATAAACTTTGATATTACTTGACAAACATTCATTAATATAAATTTCTGTTTGCTTCTGACTTCCAATAACTCCCGTTAATAAAACGGACATGAATTCTTTTTTATATCTAGCCTTCAAATAAGCCATTTGATAGCTAATGATTGCATAAGGAACACTATGATTACGATTAAATCCATAATTAGCAAATTTAACAATATAATCGTAAATCAAATTACCAACTGATTCCTTATAGCCCTTTTTAAGTGCCCCATTTACAAAACGTAGACGCTCATTTTCTAACACATCATGCTTCTTTTTGCTTACTGCTCTTCTTAAAATATCCGCCTCACCCAAACTATATCCAGCAAACACACTAGCAATCTGCATAATTTGCTCTTGATAAACAATAATACCATATGTACTCTCTAAAATTGGCTTTAAATCATCATGTAAATATTGAAAACTCTCACCATTTTTTCGCCTAATATAGTCATCAATTTGATCCATTGGCCCCGGACGATACAAAGCTAAAACAGCAATTACATCTTCAATATTTGATGGTTTCAATTTTAATAAAACCTTTTTAATTCCCTCTGATTCCAATTGAAACACACCATTAGTTTGTGCATTTGACAATAATTCATAAGTCAAACTATCATCTAAAGGTATTTTATTAATATCTATATCTTTAATCAAATCACAAACATTTCTAATGATTGTTAAATTCTTTAACCCAAGAAAATCAATTTTTAACAATCCCAAGGCCTCTAAATCCGTTGCCTCTAATTGCGACTGATATAGTCCATTTAATCCATTATCCAATGCTACATTTTCCGTTAAAGGATCACTACTTAAAATAAGACCTGCTGCATGTGTTGAGGTATGCTTTGGTAACCCCTCAATTTTTGAAGCAATTGTTAACAAGTTGTTAATCTGCTCATCGCCTGATAATAAAATCAAACTTTCATTCTTCCAATTTTCTTTAATCGATAGTGATGAGTCAATATATTTCAAAACCTCATCTACTCGATAGTTAGGCATTTCCATAACACGCGCAACATCTCTAATGCTCATTCTAGCCTGATATCTCCCAAATGTAGAAATATGGCATACATGCATATTCCCATATTTTTCTCCAACATATTTGATGACATCCTCACGCTTATCATCAGGAAAATCAACGTCAATATCCGGCATTGTAATTCTTTCCGGATTTAAAAATCTTTCGAATAATAAATTATACTTAATCGGATCAACATTGGTAATCCCTACACAATAAGAAACCAAAGATCCCGCAGCACTTCCTCTACCAGGACCTACATTATAACCCTTCTTTTTAGCATATTTCACAAAATCATAAACAATTAAAAAGAAATCTGAAAACCCCATTTTATCTATCACAGAAAGCTCATAATTAAGCCTTTTTTGATAAATTGATAGTTTTTTAAAATCATTATTCAATCGTTTCTTTAGACCAAGATATGCTAAATTCTTTAAATACTCATTTGAACTTATATTATCTGGTGTACTAAACTTTGGAAAAGAATTTTTGACCTTAGTTATACGAACATCAATATTATTTATTACTTCATCAAGGTTAGCAAAAACAAATGGATAGTTTTCGAATTCTTTAATCAATTCCTCTTTTTTCTTTAAATAAAAATTACCAATCGGCGCTTTCTTGTTATCAATCTTTTTAAGATACTCATATATAAGATAATCCTCTTTGTTTAAATAGCTTGTCTTACTTATTGGTAATAAAACAATTCCCTCCTTCGAAGAAATGTCCATCAAATAATTAGCAGATTCTTCCCCGGAAATATTTTGAAGCTGTAGCCCTAAATAGAAATCCTCAAAATAATTTTTATACAAACGTGCTTGATTAAGCGCTTCACTATATTGACCAAGCATAATATATTTATTGATGATGTTATTTTCACCACTACTAATCGCAATGATATTCTTTTTTAAAGGTGCTAACTCACTAAAGGTAATAAAGCCATCCTTACTAGTGTTAATAATCGTTGAAATCTTTAATAGATTCTTATAGCCTTCATTATTTTTCGCGTATAATAAAATTTCCGTCTTTAAATCAATATCTGATTCGATAAAAGCTTTAAGTCCGATAACAGGTTTAATATCATTTTCATAACATAATTTAAAAAACTTGAAGGTTCCATACATACTATTATCAGCTAATGCTACAAAGTTATACCCATACTCCTTAGATTTCTTTACTAAATCCTCAAGAAAAATCGTATTATCTAATAAAGAATATTCACTTTGTGAATAAAAAAATCCTAGCATGCTTATCACCTCTATTTTTTATTATATCATTTTTAATAAAATAAAAATACAATTAATGCTTATTCTTAAAGTATTTTATAGCACTATATGAGATAAATGCTATAACAATACCTAATCCAACATATGTGCTATAGTCTTTTTTCTTTTTATATTGCTTTATCTCCTTTTTCTCTTCAATTATAACGTTATCTGGAAATGTTGGAATAATATTATAAGATTCCTTATAAACCTCAAAATAAAGGGTTTTTCGACAATAATTGCCACTTAAATCATAGACCTCATAGGTTACATAATAATTGCCAATGGCATTTTTATAATTAGAATCGATAATATATATTCTTTCAGTAATATCATCCTCGATATTATCATAAGCACTGACATACATAAACGGATCAAAACTATCTCCTAATAATATCTTTTTACCTTCTCCTTCAATAATCGGTGGTATATCATCAATATTATTAACTAAACACTTAACCTCCACATAATTCTCAAATTCATCATATGCCTCATAAATGACATAAAATGATCCTTCCTCCACCTCATCATAGCTTATTCTAACATCATCAATATCAATAACAGAATAATTATCCTCAACATACAAAATATTACTATAATAATCATACTCTTCATAAGGTAATTTATTAATGATATTACTATCTAAAACAATACTAGGAGACTTTCGATCAGATACATAAACCAGTCTATCGATACTACTATTATTTCCATAATCATCATATACAGTGTAGGTTAATATATAAACTCCTAAAGAATACGGATCAAAATCATCATAACTAATTTCAATATACAAATCTTTATCACAATCATCACTAACAATTAAACCCTCATACAAGTCATAATCACAATTAACATTGATATATAAATCATCACAAATGATATTTGGGCTAATAACATCCACAATATGAATATACCCATATTTTATCGTCTGATTGCCGTAGCTATCAGTAATCACATATTGCATATAGTAACTACCAAGCCTGCAGTTATCATAATTGCCAATTATTTTTAATGTTTCATCATCATTAATCTTTATATAATCATTTAAATCAAAACTACTGCCAATCGCAAAAGTTAAATCACTAATATCAACCTCCGGTGCTTCATTATCAATAACATTAAAATAAACATCAGCCTTGCATGATAATTCGTTATATGTAGCACGACAAACCAAACGATATCTACCAGCTCTTGATGTATTTATGGTGGAAATGCTTGTCCCATCTAAACCATATTCATAATAAATCCCATCGGTAATTTTTTCTCCATTAATTATACAAAATGCCTTAGGCAAATAATCATTAATATCACTATTTATTAAAACATCAATTTCCGTTTTTTCAAAAACAATGACATCGATTGCTTTTGCCTTATAAATAAACAATAATAAAATAATAAATATATATTTTTTCATAATAAACACCTCAAAAATATATACAAAAAAGCAAATGAAATTGCATTAAAAAAAGATGAGTATTTTCTACTCATCCTTTTTAAAATAATCAGTCCTATAAACATTGTTAATCATATCAATTCTAATTAAGAAATCACTAGCTCTAACTCTAAATATATCAACCTGCTCTTTTATTTTTTGATACTCAGAAATTGTCATACCTTCAAGTTCAACTAATTCTTCCATCTCTTCATATTCATAATATTGCTCTGGAAGTCCAAGAACGGTTATACCATCATTGGAATAGAACAAATTGTTAAAATATCCACCCCAACGAGAAATTATCATTGACTCATTTTCACTAAAAGCGCTATATCCACTATAATGTCTTTCATTGTAATCTATGCCTAATATATTTAATAAAGTTGGTGTAATGTCAATATTAGTAACAAATTTATCATAGGTCAATATGCTATCTCCCATATATTCTTTATTGTAAACATTATATCCATTTGGTAATTTACCATTTTCATAACTATTTAACTTACTATAAAGCTTTGTATCAAAAATAAATGCTGGAACGTTATAAACATCCGATATTTCCATATCACCTTCAGGATATCCCTTTGTAAAACATGATAGCCAATGATAATAAGCATAGTGATCAGCCGCAATCATAATTGTTGTATCTTCTAACAAATCTCTATCTCTTAATTCATCAATTAACAAACCAATTCCACGATCAAAATCATGAGTAGCAGCTAAATATGTTCTTAAATATTCAGCATATGTTTTTGCATTTTCCATGCTATTTTCACTTTCATACTTAACACCAGTAAAATCAATTTCATCACCATGAAGAGTAGTTGTTGTATAATTGTTATCCTCTAGATATTTATCAATAAAAGCATAATATCCTTTACCATAATACTCGCTTCTTTCATCAAAAGGACCATGAGTAGAAAATGTTGCTAGATAGCGTAAAAATGGTTCTTCTGTGTTTTCAGGCACAATTGCTTCACAGCCTGTATATTTTCCACCATTTATTAAACAAGATTCAAACATTTCACTATCCATATTAATCCATGTTGAATTACCTTCACTTAAATTCATTTCTGATGCGGATACATGTTTATCAAATCCGTAATGCAAATGTGAATTTTCACGATCATAATAATTCCCATAGTTGTTATGATATGATACAGCTGTTGATTCAGGATAAGCTGTTTTAAACATATTTGGCAATGTAAATGGATAGGCATTTTTTTCATAATCAAAATTTAGAATTCCCTTTAATGGATAACTTCCAAATAACATTTGAGCTTCACTGATATTAGTTTGACTCTTTGCATAGTAATTATCAAATAGAATTCCTCCTTTTAATTCATTTCCATATTTGTCATTAACCCCTGTAAGTAAGCTATATAAGTTAGGTGTTACATCCTTATTTATTCCTACCCACTCACCAGTTTCATATAAAATTAATATAACATTATTACCTTCTGATGTTCCCGTTATAAAATTAACCTCATCAGTCGCTTTAGCAAAATAATCATCAATTTTCTTTACTGTTGCTTCCTTTGATTTAGTTGAATTATTAAAGAAAGTCTTTTGAGCATCTAATACATAATAACCTAAAGTTCCAAATTTACGATAAGCCTCTTGTTTAATATATAAAGTTTCATATAAATATAAATCATTTCCCGTATTTAAAGTTTTTGAATAAACATTTAAAGCATTCTTAGAAACAGCATTACATAATAAACTAATTAAGAAAAATGATAACAATACTGATGTCTTAATCGTTACTATTTGATTAGTTTCAACCTTATGATTTTTATTTTTAGACCTTAAATATACCATTATCATAGCATACACACCTAATCCACTAATTGCTATAAACAAAATCAAGCATGTGTAATTAACAATAAAGTTTCTTCCTAAAACTTCCGCAGCTTCTGATAAAAGGCTTAGCATATCCCAGCTCCATATTTCACCCGTAACCTTAATCATATTGGCATTGACAAAACAAACTAAAACCTGGATAAAAAGGAGGAAAATTGATATTCCAATCTGCGTTTTAACTCCACCAAGTAAAAGAATTGAGCATACTAATAACAAATATGAAATATCAAATAAAATATAC
Organism: Anaeroplasmataceae bacterium; assembly: GCA_016294165.1. Taxonomy (GTDB): domain Bacteria; phylum Bacillota_I; class Bacilli_A; order Acholeplasmatales; family JAEDCM01; genus JAEDCM01. The sequence continues at coordinate 70,421 of JAEDCM010000002.1, read as the reverse complement.
TCAGGTAAAGCTCCAAAATTCATCATAAAAACGGATATTTCTAAAACGCAAAAGCATAAAACATAAATACCAAGTATACTTCCTTTTCTTTTAAGATATTCCTTCATATCATACACTCCTTTCAGTTAAAATAGTTGTCAAAAAAAGGGGCACGCCCCTTCTTTATCTTACTTTAATAATCCAGCGAATTCAACAGTATCTCTTGCAATCATAACCTCTTCGTTTGTTGGGCAAATCCATACTTCAATACTTGAATCATCTGCAGAAATTCTTCTTTCATCAGAGAAAGTATCATTTCTTTCTTCATCTAATTTAACACCTAAGCAACTTAATCTATCAATTATATTCTTTCTTAAATGTTTAACGTTCTCTCCAACACCAGCTGTAAATGCAATTGCATCACAACCACCCATATATACATAATATTGAGCGATGAAATCTACAATACGCTTTGCTTGTACGTCAAATGCATATTTACATCTTTCATTTCCTTCATTCATACCTTTAGTTAAATCACGAGCATCACTACCAACACCAGAAACACCAAGGTAACCTGATTTTTTATTTAAAATGTTAGTTAAATCTTTAATATTATATCCTTCTTGGTTAACCATAAATTCTAAGATAGCTGGATCGATATCTCCACAACGTGTTCCCATTGGAATTCCTCCAAGTGGTGTTAGACCCATTGATGTATCAACACATTTACCATTTTTAACTGCAGAAATTGATGCCCCATTTCCAATATGTAATACAATGATTTTTGAATCATTGATATCTTTACCAATTAAATGAGCCATTCTTTCTGATACATAACGATGACTTGTTCCATGAGCACCATATTTTCTTACACCATATTTTTCATACCATTCATAAGGTAGGGCATATAAATATACTTCTTTAGCCATTGTTTGATGGAATGTAGTATCAAATACTGCAACTTGAGGAACACCAGGTAATGCCTTTTGGAAAGCTCTCATACCAACAACATTTGCTGGGTTGTGTAATGGAGCTAATTTACCTAATTCAGAAATCTTTTCAATATATTCTTCATTTAACAATACAGAACTCTTAAAGAATTCTCCACCTTGTACAACACGATTTCCAACACCTTTAATTTCATCTAAAGAATTTAAAATCTTTAATTCAATTAAGTCATTTAAAATCATTTCAACTGCATCTGCATGAGTTTTGATATCAGTAATGATTTCCTTTTTTTGTCCATTGTATTTAATTGTGTAAATAGAATCATTAATACCAATTCTTTCTACAACTCCTGAAGCAATTACTGCTTCCTCAGGCATTTCTAATAATTGAAACTTTACAGAAGAACTACCTGCGTTTACTGCCATGATTTTTAACATACTAAATACTCTCCTTTTTAAACCATTGTTCTATTTGCGATAAAAAATCATTTAAAGCTCCCATATCCTTAACACTAGGCATAGTCGCTAATAAAAACTCCTTAACTCTTTTTGATGTTTTCTTCATCAAAACGATACTTTTTTTTGTTCCAACAAAGAATTCGTTTGGTAATTCAATAAGACCAAGCATTGACATTTCTTGATTGATTTCATTCTTTAATTCTGAATCTGTGTTAAAAAATTCATTATTAATTAATAAAATCATATAACCATTGTCTTTTAAAACATTTTTGTAATGATTTATAAACTTATAAGTAAAATCTACATCATTTATTACATCACTAACAATCAAGTCAACATTAGAAACTCTAACCATAAAGGTATCCTGATTATAAAATGTCATATCTAGATTAACCATATTACTCATCATACTTGCCAGTTTTATCATCAATTCATCATCATCAATTCCATATAATTGACAATTTTGGTGATTATTTCCGATAGCAGCTAATAGATTAGCACTACCAACAAGTGGATCTAAGATTGTAATCTCTTTATCCTTAAAAATCTTGTCCACAAAATAATTAAAAATAAAAGCGATTGTATCTGGAGTAATTGTATTAATATTTTTCGTTTCCTTTAAAGCATTTAAAATTAAAAACTGTAACGCCTTCCTAACCTCTTCTTGATTATACCCTTGATCTAATTTCTTCATAATATGAACAAATCCATCCACCAAATTGTTATCTAAATCAAAGGTGATATCTCCATTAAAGATGCTATCAGTTATAGCCAATAAAGAAGTCATATAATCATATTTACAATTTTCAAACAAATATACACATGCTTCATTTAAAACATCAAAATATTGTTCAACCTTTTTTTGGTCAACCATATAAAACCACCCTTTTAATTATACTACAAAATGTTTTTGTTGTAAACAAAAAGAGCATCTGAACAATAAAACTATCAGCATAAATACAAAAAGAAAGCTCACTGACTTTCTTTGTTCTTAGAAACATTAGGAATTTTATCAATTATTTTCTCATAAATATGGGTATTGTTTGCTAAATGCAAAACCTTAACATCATCTTCGGTTAGAACTAAAAAAGCAACAGGAATGATATTGATTGCCCCACCAGTTCCACCACCAAAGGGATTAGCTTCATTTTTTACAGCTTTAAAATCCGTTCCACCACTCGCAAATCCCACCTTTACCTTAGATATCGGAATCACCGTTTGACTGTTTGTTATGATGGGATTACCGACAACGGTATTCACATCAATTAAATTTTTAATATTTTCCAAAGACATCCTAAGCATTCCTTCTACTTGGCTTTCCATTTTTACCTCCAATATATTTAATCAAAATCATCAAACCTATGATAATAATATTCCCAAAAGAGATTTTAAATATACATCTAAAATCAATATCAAATTCTTTATCATTGGTAAATATGTTCTCATAATTCTCATTCTTAATACTATAACAATAATACCTTAAAGTGTTCTTTATTGCATTTATATAATTCATATTCATCACATATTTAAAAGCATCACTAATATTACCATCAATCAAATAGTAACTCCTAATATGCAAGCTTTTTATCTTAGTTTTTGTTAATATTTTAAAAAAAGAATTTTTCCATAAAACAGCATTATCAAGAGATTTTTTAACACTTTCTAGTTTAAATCCTTGTGGCTTAACATTATTATAAAAAATTTTATCTAAATTAAACTTAAACCCAAATATATTTAATCCAAATGATGTTTCATCTTTAATATTTTTTACTTCCATCCCAACATTAACAAACAATATTAACAATAATAAATAATATGCCATCATCTCACCTTGCATTTATTTTATGGTATTTTTAAAAAATTATGTTAAGATATATATGGAAGTGATTTTATGAGAAAGCTAATGCTTAAATTAATTGATTTTTATCAAAAAAAGGTATCTCCAGGAATGGATAAGAAATGTCGTCATAGGCCTACTTGTTCCCAATATGCTAAGGAGGCCTATACAAGATTCAATTTCTTCTATGCATCATGGTTAACGTTTAAAAGGCTATTAAAATGTAACCGATTATTTAAGCCAATGTATGATCCGGTTCCCATGAAATACTCAAAAGTTGTAAAAAAATATCATAAAATCATCAAAAAAAATAAAGGAGAGATTGCCATCGACGCCACATGCGGAAATGGGCACGACACTATCTTCTTATCTGAACACTTCAAACATGTATATTCCTTTGATATTCAAGAATTAGCCATCAAAAGAACCAAAGAAAAAATGTATTATATCAATAATGTTAGTTTATATTTAGATGATTTTAATAATATTGATCAATACGTAGAAAAAGCTAATCTAGCTGTTTTCAATTTAGGATTTCTTCCAGGTAGTAATAAAAAAATCAAAACTCAAGATTACACCTCAAGTAAGGCTATTAAAAAATGCTATAACCTATTAGAAGATGGTGGAATTTTAATTGTTTGTGCTTACACCAAGCACGAGGGTGGAATTGAAGAATACAATGCTGTACTTGAAGAATTTAAAGATATTAAATATGATTTATATGATAAATTTAAAAATCAAGAAAAACTTATTGTTATAAAAAAATAGTGCTTTAGTTTTCTAAAGCACTATTTTTTATTCTTTTGTTTGTTTTTCTTTAGCCTTTATTTCATCCATAATATCATGAACTAAAAGTCTAGGTGATGAACCAGCTTCAATTTCGCCAGCCTTAGTTAATACAATCTTTGTCAATACTGGTCCAACAATTTCATACACTAAAATTGCCGCTAAAACTACTGTTTGAATTAACAATCCTTCTTCAGCTGGTAAAGCTGAAACAGCAACCATAACTAATCCAATTTCAACTCCACCTTGCGGTAATAATGCTGGTCCTAAATATTTTTTAATCATCGGATCAGCTCCAACCATACAAGAACCTAGGAAAGCACCAGACATTTTTCCAATTGAACGACCAATAACATATAATATTCCAATTGCTCCCGCACTTAATAATACTTCTAACTTTAATTCTGCACCTGCAAGAGTGAAGAAAATAACCATAATTGGAGGAGTAAATGCATCTAAAGATTTACTACTTGTTTTATATGTATCCTTATTAACCATATTTGTAAATATTAAACCAACAAGCATTGGTGTTAAGATACTTGATAAATGCCAATAATCAGCAATTGCAACGCTAAACAATACGGCAATAATGCTTGCGACCAAAAAACCTTCACTACGATCTTTATAATCATATTTATTAATTAATCGCATAATAACGCCAAATACTAACCCAATTGCACTTCCAACAACAATTGATAATACTAGTTCTTTTAAAGGTTCTAATAGCGCACTTTCCACTGTTAAATCACCGCTACCTGCTAATGATTTACCGACTGATAAGCAAACACCAAAGACAACAATACCGATAGCATCATCGATTCCAACCACTGGAATTAATGTATCCGTAACAGGACCTTTAGATCGATACTTCTTCACAATCATCATAATTGGTGCTGGTGCAGTAGCAGTCGCAATAGCCGCTAAAATTAAAGCTAACCATAATTCTTGTTGGAATACTAACAATGTAATCAACACCACTATAACGGTTGTAAGTGCTTGCGCTAATGTGATAATTATAATCGTTTTCCCACTCTTTTTAAGCTTTGGCAACCATAATTCTTCACCAATTGTAAAAGCTATAAATCCTAAAGCCACATTAGAAATAATTTTAAATGATGCAATTAAATCATCATTAATAACTCCTGTAACACTAGAACCTAATATAACTCCTGCAACAATATAACCAGTAATTGCTGGAATTTTTAACATCTCCGCAATTTTACCTAAAACCATACCACTAACTAAAATTAGAGATAATGCTAATAAAACTTCTGAACTTCCGCTCATAGATTCAAAGAAAATCATATGCTCCACCTTCTTCTCAACAAATTAGATTATAGTCCTCTAGTAATTAAAAAGCAAGCATTAAATATTATTTTTTTTCTTTATTTCATCAATTTGTTTCTTAAGTTCTAATACCTTATCATTTATGTCATCTTGGCTGATTCCATAATTAACAACTTTATTGTTTATATTCTTATATTTATTATCATTATATAGTTTATTACAATCCACATATTTCCATATAATATAGGCAAACGCCCCAAACATTATCGCAAAAAAGATGAAAAGAATACCAGCTATCATCGTATACTTATCATAATTATATGCCAAAATAATAATCCCAAATACCAATAAAAACAAGCTTATTAAAATTATAATTCCCATTATAATTCCTTTAACCTTTTTTCTTTTATTAATCATTTTATTTAATTGATCCATAAATCCACCTTTTTTCTAAAAAAGCCTATATGTACATATAGGCCTTTAACGATTAAATATTATTTACAGCTTCTTTTACTACTTTAACAGCTTCTTCAAAGGTTACCTCAACCTTTTCGTTAGTCATACGATTTTTAAGTTCAACTATTCCTTCCACAGAACGACGGCCACATATAATCATATAAGGAATACCAATTAATTCCCAATCTTTAAATTTAAATCCTGGCTTAGCATCACGATCATCTAAAATAACTTCAACCTTTGTTCCCAGTAATTGACTATAAATATTATTAGCTAATTTGCTTTGCTCAACATCATTGTAATTGATTGGAACAATAACTGCATGATATGGAGCAATGTTCATTGGCCATTTAATTCCAAATTCATCATGATATTGCTCAATAATAGATGACATTGTTCTAGTAACACCAATACCATAACATCCCATTACCATTGGAACATTTTTTCCATCTTGATTGATATATGTACAATCCATTGCGCTTGAATATTTTGTTTGAAGCTTAAAGATTTGACCAACCTCAATACCACGCTCAACCTTCATCTCTTTACCGCAAACTGGACATCTATCACCGGCAACGGCATTACGACAATCAATAACTGTGGCATTGAAATCACGTCCAACATTGACATTTACTAAATGCTTATCTTTAGCATTAGCACCTGTAACCATGTTTTTCATTAACGCAACCTCTTGATCCATAAGTATCTTTGCATTAATTCCAACAGGACCGATAAATCCCGGTATACAACCAATTTCAATGATTTCCTCATCAGTAGCCATTCTGAAGAATGCCTCAGCAGTATTTAGTGCATTGATTACTTTAATCTCGTTTACCTCACGATCACCACGAACTAAAACAATAACTGTTTCATTATTTGTAGTCTCACGATAACATACCGCCTTAACAACCTTTTTCGGACTAATATTTAAGAATGAAGATACTTCTTCAATTGTTTTTTGTTTTGGAGTATCGACACTTGCTAATTCTAATAACGCTTCATCCTCTGCAATCTCTGCTACAGCAATAGCTTTCTCCTCATCTGCTGCATAATGACAATCATCACAATATACAATATTTGATTCTCCAACTTCACTTAATGCCATAAATTGATGAGATCCATTACCTCCAATAGCACCAGTATCTGCTAAAACTATCTTGTAGTTAATTCCTAAACGATCAAAAATTCTCTTATAAGTATCATACATAATTTTATATGATTCTTCTAAACCAGCCTCATCTAAATCAAAGCTATATGAATCCTTCATGATGAATTCACGACCACGCATTAATCCAAATCTAGGTCTTAATTCATCACGATATTTTGTTTGAATTTGATATAAGTTAACTGGTAATGTTTTATATGACTTTACAAGATTTTTGGCTAAATCAGTAAAAATTTCCTCATGCGTTGGTCCTAAGCAGAACTCACGATCATGACGATCCTTAAAGCGCATTAGCTCAGGGCCATATTTATACCAACGTCCTGATTCTTCCCATAATTCCTTTGGTTGAACAGCAGATGAAAGAATTTCTAAAGCACCACTTCTATCCATCTCTTCTCTGATAATATTTTCAATCTTATTTAATACCTTTAATCCAAGTGGAAGATAGTTATAAACTCCCGCCACTAATTTTCTAATCATACCTGCTCTTAATAGCAAAATATGACTTGGAATTTGTGCCTCATTTGGTGCTTCCTTTAAAGTTGAAATAAGCATTCTACTTGCTTTCATAATCACACATCCTTATTTTAACCAGCTTAATGCTAGTTCTAATCTTCTCATTGATTCTTCTTTACCTAAAATGTCCGCAATCTCAACTGATCCACCAGGAGTTACTTGAGTTGCACTTAAAGCAATACGTAATACAGTATATACAACACCACTCTTATATTCAAGTTTTGTTGCTACATTAGTAATTACCTCATGTAGATTATCCTCTGTAAATTCAATATTAGCTAAAGCAGGAATACATTCTTCTAAAACCTTAATTGCTTTTTCTTCATCAATTTTTAATTTTTTATTGAAATATAACTCATTTGGAATTTGATGGAAATCGTTAATAAATGCCACTTTTTCAATGATTTCACTGAAAATTTCAATTCTAGGTTGAAGTAGTTTTCCAAACTTTTCATAACTATATAGACCTTTAATTGATGACTTTTCAAAATAAGGAGTAGCATATTTCATAAAATCATCAAAGCTTAGTTCTTTAATATATTCACCATTTAACCAACGCATCTTGTTTTCATCAAAAATACCAGGCGATTTTGACAATCCTTCAACACTGAAATGTTCAATCAATTCTTCCATTGTAAATTTTTCTTGCGTAGATCCTTTAGGACTCCATCCAACAAGGGCAATATAATTAATTATGGCTTCTGGTAGATAACCCTTATTGATAAAATCATCAAAGTTAGCATCACCATGTCTTTTTGAAAGCTTTCTTGTTTCATCCTTCATGATTGGAGTAAGATGCATATACTTAGGTACTTCCCAACCAAACGCTTCATATAACAAATTATATTTAGGTGTACTACTTAAATACTCGTTTCCACGAATAACATGAGTAATTCCCATTAAATGATCATCAATAACATTAGCAAAATTATATGTTGGCATTCCATCAGATTTAATTAAAATTTGATCTTCAAGTTCATTATTAGGAATTGAAACATGGCCAAAAACCATATCTGTAAATTCTGAATATCCTTCAGTTGGCATATTTTGTCTGATAACATATGGAACATGATTTTTTAATTTTTCCTCAATTTCTTCCTTTGATAGGTTTAAACAATGCTTGTCATAACGCTTAATCCCATTATCAGTCTTAATACTTTCTAATCTTTCTTTATCACAGAAACAATAATAAGCATGACCGGTTTCAACTAATTTTAAAGCATATTCTAAATAAACATTCTTTCTCTCACTTTGAACATATGGGCCATAGTTTCCACCTTCATTTGGCCCCTCATCAACCTTGATTTTTGATTGCTTAAGAGTTTCATATATAACGTCTACTGCCCCTTCAACATACCTTTCAAGGTCAGTATCTTCAATTCTTAAAATAAATGTACCTTTATTTTGCTTAGCAAATAAATAAGCATATAAAGCAGATCTTAAATTTCCTACATGCATAAACCCCGTTGGGCTTGGAGCAAATCTTGTTCTTACCATAATAAAACCTCCATTTTTACTAATCTATTATATCAAATAACAAAATGTATGTCTACTTTTTTTAAAAAAGTAGTTTTATAACAAATAGTTAAAAAGCTTAATATTTTTGTATAGTATAGCATAATTGTGCTATAATAATGTCAGAGGTGTTTAAAATGAAAAAAATAATTCCAATCAAAGAATTAAGAAATACCAATGAAATATCCAAATATTGTCACCTATATGGCAAGCCAATCTTTATTACCAAAAACGGTTATTCCGATTTAGTCATCATGTCCGATGAATGTTATGAGAATTTAGGAAAAAATGAAATTGAATTAGAAAGTACCCCTCGATTATATTCAAGAAAAATTGAAGTTCAGGAAAAAAATAACGGATTTATTAAAGTATGCGCTAGTAATTTTCAATGCAAAATTAGTGATGTAGATCATAATAAAAACAAAATAATCGAACAAATCAATAAGGCATATAAAAATAATGCCAAAATAATTGTTTTACCAGAATTAGCATTATCATCTTATTCTTGTTGTGATATGCTTTTATCCGATTCACTTTTAAAAAATGTTCAAAAAGCGATTGATGAAATAATGATTAAAACCAGGGATGTCGAAGCATTTTACACCTTTGGTGCTCCCTTAACCTTTCAAGATAAACTATATAATTGTGCCATTTGTGCCTTTAAAGGACAAATTCTCGGGGTTGTCCCTAAAACAAATATTCCAAATTACAACGAATTTTATGAAAAACGTTATTTCGAGGAATTTAATCTAAACTATATTGCCCAAATTCAAATCAATGACAACCTATACCCTTTCTCAAATAACCTATTATTTAGAAACAGCAAATACACAAATGAAGTCATTGGTGTTGAAATATGTGAAGACATGTGGGTAAATATTCCAAGAAGCAGCATATTATCACAATTAGGCGCAACCATCATTTGTAATTTATCAAGTAGTAATGAAACTGTAGGTAAAGAAAATATTAGACGTGAACTAGTAAAAACAACAAGTTATCGAAGCAAAATCGGATATATTTATGCTTCTTCTTCATATAATGAATCATCAGCTGATTTATTATTTTCAGGTCACAACATTATTTGTGAACCCGATGGTATTTTAAAAGAAAGCACATTATTTGATGAATCGGAGATTTATTCAGAAATCGATATCGATCGAATAATTATCGAAAGAAGATTAAATTATAATTACGAAAGAAATAAAACATCTTATCAAATAATTGATTTTTCATGCGGAATTATGAATAATACATTAACTAGAGAATATCAAAAATATCCATTTATAAGCCCTAACAATTCCAAAAATGAAATTTTAAAAATTCATCTAATGCAAGCAAAAGCCTTAGAAAGAAGATTAATACAAATAGGTTGTAAAGACATCGTAATCGGTGTTTCGGGTGGATTAGATTCAACAATTGCCCTTCTTGCATGTGTGAAAGCCTTTGACAACATGAAGTTACCTAGAAAAAACATCCACGCCATAACCCTTCCATGCTTCGGAACAACAAGCAGAACCAAAGATAATGCAACCTTAATGTGTGAAAACTTAAAAGTTCATCTTCAAACAATTGATATCAAAAAATCTGTAGATCAGCACTTATTAGATTTAAACATTTCCAAAGAAGACCAAAGCATCGCTTTTGAAAACTCGCAAGCAAGAGAAAGAACGCAAGTCCTAATGGATTACTCTAATAAGGTAAAAGGAATTGTAATTGGAACTGGTGATTTAAGTGAAATTGCCTTAGGGTGGTCAACATATAATGGAGATCAAATGTCAATGTATAACTTAAACTGTTCTATTCCAAAGACATTGATTAAAGAGATGACTTATCATCTATCTGATGTATATCCAGAAATCAAAGACATTCTTTTAGATATTCTTGATACCCCAATTTCTCCTGAACTTCTTCCACCTGAAGAAGGAAAAATTGTTCAAATAACCGAAGATGTTATTGGCCCATATGTATTACATGATTTCTTCTTATATCATTTTATATATCACAAGCTTGATGTAAATAAGGTCTTCTTTATCACAAAAGAAACCTTCAAAAATGAGTATGATGAAGAAACAATTAGAAAATGGTTTATTCATTTTATAAGAAGATTTTTCAATAATCAATTCAAAAGATCATGTTCACCAGATGGACCAAAAATCACTGAATTAAGCCTATCACCAAGAGGAGATTTTAGAATGCCTAGTGACGCAAGCGGAAAAAGCTTTATTCAACAATTAGAAAATAATAAACAGCAAGCTTAAAACTTGCTGTTTATTATTTCTTCACGATAAAGAAAATCCAATTATTCTCCTTTAATCTCTTTTAAAGCATTTAAATACACATCATATTCCTTGTCATCAAAACAATAAATATAGCATTCCGCTAAACTTTTAGGTTTAAAATTTAAAATTGTGTTTAAAGCAATAACGGCTGCCTTATCTAATGGATACCCATATATTCCTGTTGAAATTGAACAAAAAGCAATACTTTTTAAATCATTTGTATCAGCTAAAACTAAGCTATTATAATAGGCACTAGATAATAATGGTGCATCATTATCTGAATGGTATATAGGCCCTACCGCATGAATAATATGTCGCGCCGTTAAGCCATATCCATTAGTCATAACCGCATGGCCAGTCTTACAACCACCAATAGCTTTACATTCTTCAGTTAATCGTCCTCTAGCTTTAGAAAATATAGCCCCACAAACGCCTCCACCTTCTCTTAATCCATCATTAGCAGCATTAACAATAGCATCACAATCAGCATAAACAACACTACCCCTAATTATTTTAAGCTCCATAATTCTTCACTCCAATCTTTGTATTAATTTTAACACAAAAATTGGTTTAAAACCAAGTTTTAAAAAAATATTTTTTATAATAAAAAAACTGATACAAAAGTATCAGCCAATAATCCAATAATGGTCGGGAAAACAGGATTCGAACCTGCGACATCTTGGTCCCAAACCAAGCGCTCTACCAAGCTGAGCTATTTCCCGAAATGGCGGTCCGGACGGGACTTGAACCCGCGATCTCCAGTGTGACAGACTGGCATGTTAACCACTACACCACCGGACCATTCCACGAGAGATTATAGCATAGAACAACATACTTGGCAATACATAAAAAACAAAAAAAGATGCATATTTTACAATATACATCCTTGATTTAACTTATTTTAATAATTTTTCTTTGATAGCCTTAGCCGCAAGACGTCCACTACCCATCGCAAGAATAACTGTTGCTGCTCCCGTAACGATATCTCCACCAGCATAAACATTTTCTAATGAAGTCTCTTGTGTTTCATTATTTACAACAATTGTTCCTCGGCGACTACGCTCAATTTTTTCTCCACCCTCAAATACTGTTGGGTTTGAAGTTTGACCAATTGCTGGGATAACCATTTCAACATCTAAAGTAATATACTTTCCTGTTCCAATAGGCGAACGTCTACCAGACTCATCTGGTTCACCTAACTCCATAATCTCACATTTTAAACCAACTGTATTAAAATCTTCACCAATTACTTCTACTGGATTAGTTAATAATTTGAAAATAATACCTTCTTCTTTAGCATGGTGTACCTCAGCTAAACGAGCAGGTATTTCTTCTTCACCACGGCGGTAAACGATATATACATTTTCAGCACCTAGACGCTTTGCAGTTCTAGCTGCATCCATTGCTACATTACCAGCACCAACAACGGCTACATTTTTTGGAACGGAAATTGGAGTATCATATTCAGGGAATTTATACCCCTTCATTAAGTTAACTCTTGTTAAAAAACCATTAGCATACATTACACCGTTAAAGTTTTCACCAGGAATTCCCATAGGACGTGGAAGACCAGCACCTGTTGCGATGAATTGAGCATCAAAACCTTCAAGTTTTAAATCATCAATCGTTGCTGACTTACCAATAACAACATTTGTTTCAACCTTAACGCCTAATTTATTTAAAATATCAAAGTTTTCTTTTAATAAGCTCTTTGGTAATCTGAATTCTGGAATACCATAAGCTAATACTCCACCTAACTCATGTAAAGCCTCAAAAATTGTAACATCAAAACCAGCTAATGCTAAATCAACGGCACATGAAATTCCAGCAGGACCTGACCCAACAACAGCAACCTTATGCCCATTTTTTGTAATGTTATATTCAGTATTTCTTTTAGCATGATCACCAACAAAACGCTCTAATAAACCAATTGATACAGCTTCACCCTTAATACCTCTAACACACTTTGATTCACATTGACGCTCTTGTGGACATACACGACCACAAATTGATGGGAATAAATGCTCTCTAGCTATTACATTATAGGCTTCATCTACATTATCATTTTTAATTTGACTAATAAACTCCTTAATTGGAACGTTAACCGGACATCCTTGTCTACAAGGCTCATTTTTACAGCTTAAGCAACGGCTTGCTTCTTTCATAGCTTCTTCTTTAGTGTATCCTAATGATACCTCTTCAAAGCACTTATTACGATAATTTGGATCTAATTCTTGTTGTAAAGTTTTATTAAGCATTTTTCTTCACCTCTTGTTCCATTCTGCATGCATGCTCTTCTTCCTTTTTGAAGATTCTTTGGCGTCTCATTAATTCATCAAAATCAACCTTTAATCCATCAAAATCCGGACCATCAACACACGCAAATTTTGTTTCTCCACCAACAGAAACACGGCACTCACCGCACATACCTGTACCATCAATCATAATTGGGTTTAATGATACACTTGTTGGAACATTATATTGCTTTGTAATTTCCACAACTGCCTTCATCATAACAGCTGGACCAATAGCAATTACTTCATCAAATTGATGAGGATCTTTAGCAAGCATATCCTTTAAGACATCTGTAACAAATCCTTTATGACCAACTGAACCATCATTTGTACAAGGATAAACCTCATCACATGTTGCGCTTAAACGATCCATTAAAATTAAATGTTTATCTGTTCTACCACCAGTAATTAAAGTAACCTTAGCTCCAGTTTCCTTATAAGCAATTAATTGTGGAAGAATAGGCGCTGCACCAACTCCACCAGCAATACCTAAAATATTTTTACGATCAGAATGAATTACTGTTGGCTTTCCAAGTGGACCCATAATATCTTTAATATAGTCCCCTTCATTATATTCCTTTAGTTTTCTTGTTGAATGACCAACAGATTGAATGACTAATTCAACCTCACCAGTCTCCTTGTTCGCATATGAAATTGTAAGTGGTATTCTTTCTCCAACCTCATCAATTCTGATAACAACAAAGTGACCTGCTAAAGCTCTTTTCGCAACTCTTGGAGCTAATACTGTCATTTGATATACATCATCATTCAATTGTTTTTTTTGTGTAATCTTGTACATACTCTCACCTTTACTTAATATTTATTTTCTATTTTACAACTAGCTTAACACGATTTTTCATCTTAAGCTTATCAATATACTCTTTATAATTATCATCATTTTCTTTAGTCATATCTAAATTATTAATATCAAAATAATCTAAATTTTCGCTTTTCAAATAGAACACATAATGTACTTCCTTTTTATCTGTTTTAAAATAAATGTTTGGAAGTTTTTCAATAATATAATAACGATATAAATCACCAATACACAAAGAATAATCAAATTTCGCAACATTTGAAATATCTTTACTATAAACGCTAAACGATTTATTCAAATCAATAACTAAGATAAATTTTTCACAAGAATTTTTAAATAAAACAACAATTGTAAAAATACTAAATACAATACCTGCACCTAATGCAAATAGTGGAACATTACTAATATTATAATAATCTAAAATCATATTCGCAAGACATAAGCCAAACAATATTATCTCAATTATTGTTATTCCAATAAGATACTTTACTTTTAACTTGTTTGTATTAATAACAGTTTTAATCTTTCTTTTTGATTTTCGATTAAAATTATTTTTTCTTATAAAATTCTTGTCAAACATAACAAAAATCATATATACAATAAAAGCTAATAAAACCTGCCATCCATTGCTCTTAAAATAAGAAACAAATCCTTTACTTGCGATATATGATGCATCAGTTAAAACAATTATTGCTGTAACAATTAATCCAATTTTAACTAAAGTTATTTTCTTATTATCTTTTGCAAAATATTTAATCCCCAAATAATATAAAAATAACGCAAAAATAACAATCATATATTCACTCCCTTAAAAATCCTCTTCTATTATATCACAAAGTCATTTTTTTAAAATAGATTTGACAAAAATAATTAAAAATTATTTGATAAACTAAATTAAAAACGTAAATAAAAAAACATATAAAGATTAAAAATGGCTTTGGTAAGCCATTTTATTTATTACTTATATGCTTTATATGTTAAATATAGATCAGCTAATCCCATATGACATACTGACTCTAAAACAACCATAGCTCGTCTTGCAATACAAGCATCATGTCTACCACGAATTACTAACTCTTCGATCTGATTAGTTTTGAAATTAAAAGTTTCTTGACCTTTATAAATACTTGGTGTTGGTTTCATCATAACACGAATTACCAAATCATTTCCATTAGAAATACCACCATTGATTCCACCATTATTATTTGTTTTAGTCTTACCATTAGCATCAATAATACAATCATTAAATTCACTACCTAGCATATTAACACCATTAAAACCTGCACCAAATTCAACACCCTTAACCGCTGGTACTGAAAATAACAAATGGCTTAAAACTGATTCAACAGAATCAAAATATGGCTCACCAACTCCCGCAATCATATTAGATACCGTAATTTCAATGATACCACCAACCGAATCACCATTAGAAACAATTTCCTTTAAATACTCATCTACATTAAAATTATCAGTAACCTTTTTTTCACCAATTTGAATTAATTTTGATGAAACCTTAAATGGTGTTAATAATGATGCAAAATATCCACTAGCCACAAGTCCTAGGGTTAATCTTCCTGAAAAATGTCCACCACCACGATAATCTTGGAAACCATTAAATTTTACATTGGCTGCATAATCCGCATGTGATGGCCTTGGATGTGTTAATAAATTTGAATAATCCTTGTTTATTGTATTATTATTTTCAAATGAAATATGAATAGGAAAACCAGTAGTAAAGCCATTAAATACACCTGATGTTATATGAGGAATATCAGATTCAACGCGCTTTGTTGTCCCAATACCACCCGGTTTCCTACGCTCTATTAGAGCCATTAAAGCATCTTCATCAACCTTGATTCCTGGTTTCATTCCATCAATTACAACCCCAATACTATCTCCATGAGATTCACCATAAATTGATGTTTTATACATTCTTCCAAAGGTGTTCATTAAATCACTTCCTTCAAATATTGATATATATCTTCCTTATCATCGATTCTAATATCCAACCAAATCTCCAATGCCTTGATTGCCTGTGAAACGAGCATATATAAACCATTATAACCTTGCTCCTTACCATCAATTAATTTGGTTTTAATCGGATTATAAATGATATCGATAATATATTTTGCCTTATCCTTCACTTCTTCTTTAACAGGCATATTATCTACATTAGGAAACATTCCTACAGGAGTTGTATTTACCATTAAATAAATATCGTTTAATTGTTCTAACTCACCATAGCTCATATGACTACTTCTTGAAACAATATTTACATTTGCTCCCAAATCATCTAATACCGAGAAGCATGCTTTACATGCTCCACCATTACCTAAAATATAAGCATTTTTATTTTTACAATCGATATTATGTCTTTTAATAGTATCTAAAAAACCATAATAATCGGTATTATAACCAATTACCTTACCATCCTTATAGGCAATTGTATTAACAGCTCCAACTTTTAAAGCTTCGCTAGAAACCTCATCTAAATATTGCATGACCTTTACTTTATAAGGAATTGTAACATTAAAGCCTTGATACTCTCCTCTTCTTAAGGAATCAACTAAATCCTTTAGACCATCCTCACTAACCTCAATTAACTCATAATTCGCATCAATATTATGAATCTTAAAAAAACGATTATGAATGATTGCAGAATAGCTATGAGATAAATGCTCTCCAATTAGTCCATACTTACTTAAGCTCATTTTGAAGCTCCTTAGAAACACTCATTAGAGTAATTAATAACTTTATATAGTAATCTTGGTATTCTTCTTTAACATTTGCCTTATTATTTAAAATCATTTGATTCTCACGATTTTGATCTAAAATAGGCAAATTATTTTCCTTTTTATAAGCAATAACTTGCTTAACAAGATCCATTCTCTTACTAAATAAATCAGCGATTTCTTTATCAATAGCATCAATTTGTTTTCTAATTTCTGTTAGCATTTTATTTGTCCTCCAAGGCTATTAAAATCCTTAATAAAATCTGGATATGATTTGTTAATTGATTCCATACCGTCAATTTTTATTGTATCATTACATCTAATAGACGCAACTGCTAAGCTCATCGCAATACGATGATCATTCCATGATGAAAGCTTATCAGATGAACCAAAATTCTCAATCCCATTAATAATCATTCCATCCTCTAGCATTTCAATATTAGCTCCAAGCTTACGAAGCTCGGTAGTAATTGAAAGGATTCGATCTGATTCCTTAATTCTTAACCTCGATGCATTAATAATTCTCGTTTCACCTTCGCTTAAAGCAGCTAAAACAGTAATTATTGGCCCTAGATCCGGTGCTTGTGATAGATCAATGACGGCTCCATGAGTTTTTGATTTATAACAAACTAAATCATCACCAACAAATTCAACACGGCCACCCATTTTTCTAATAAAGTCAATGATTGCCATGTCACCTTGGAAGGATTTCTCATTCATTCCCTTAAGAGTCAATCCCTCACCAATTATTCCCGCAACCAAATAAAATGCCGCTTGTGAATAATCACCCTCAACATAATAATCAAATGGTTGATAGTTTTGATTACCAGCAATATAAAACTTTTGATAATTATCATTTACTATTTTAATTTGATATTTATCTAAAATATCTAATGTTAAATCAATATATCCTTTTGACTCAAGTGGTGTTGTAATATTAATCACTGAATCTCCATCTAATAAAGGCAGAGCATATAAAAGTCCAGTAATGAATTGTGAACTAATATCACCAGGAATATTATAAGTTCCGCTCTTTAGCTTACCATCAAATTTAATTGGTAACTCATTTTCAAATTTCGTATATTTTAATCCTTGTTCATCACAAATATCTAAATATGGTTTTAAAGGACGATACACTAAATTGTTTTTTCCAACAAATGTTACCTCTGCTTCATTGCATAATGCGATAGGAATCAAAAATCGCACAGTTGAGCCTGATTCCTCACAATTGATAACATCATTTTTTCTTAAAACTGGACTTCCAATTATATTTAAACTATTACCATCAATTTGAATATTTGCCCCAAGTGCAGACATTCCACCAATAGTTGCTTTTATATCATTTGAAAAAATAACATTACTAACCTTTGACTTTCCACAAGATAACGATGATGCAATGATTCCACGATGTGAGTATGATTTTGATGGAGGTACAACAACACTACCTTTTAAGCATGTTGGCTTAATCTCTACTTGCATAACTCTTCAACCTCCGTATCCTTAACCTTATAAATAATTGGCTTACCCATATCCTCTAATAAAATAAAATGAAGAGTCCCTGCAATATTTTTCTTATCATATTTCAACAAATACATATATTCCTTTAAATCTAAATCATCATTTGCCATATCATATTTAACTAATACTTCTTTTAATTTATCATAGATATAAGGTTTAGTAATTCCTAATTTTATACCAAGTCTAATTGCCATTAGCATTCCTAACGCTACTGCCTCACCATGAGTATAAAAACCATAGCCAGCTTTTTTCTCAATAGCGTGACCAAATGTATGACCAAAGTTTAAAATCATTCTTTCGCCCATATCAAACTCATCATTTTCCACAACACGCTTTTTAACCTTTAATGATTCGCAAACGATATCCTCATTGATTGTACCATCAAGCATATCAAGAATTTGAGGATTGCCAATAAATGCATGCTTAATCAATTCACCCATGCCACTAGCAAATTCCTTCTTTGGTAAGGTATTTAAAACAAGCGGATCAACTAAAACAAGTTTTGGTTGATTAAAAGCACCTAAAAGATTTTTCCCAATCTCTAGATTAATACCAACCTTCCCACCAATCGAACTATCCATTTGTGCTAAAAGCGATGTTGGAATCTGGACAAAAGGAATACCTCGATATAAGGTAGCACTAATAAATCCGCATAAATCACCAATAACTCCTCCACCTAAAGCAATTAATAGATGGTTTCTTTTAATTCCCAAGGAGATAAGTTCATTACAAACCTCCTCATAAACCTTAATTGATTTAGCCTTTTCATAACCTTCAATAACGACGCTATGAACATTAAACCCTTCTAATCCTTTAATTAAACGATCTAAATATAACTCTTTAACACGAACATCAGTTAAAATATAAACCTCTTTGTTCTTATAGATATTTTTAATATAACTTCCAGCATTATCAATAATGTTGTTATTAATAAAAATATCATATGAATTATTTGATAGTTCAACTGTTAACTCTCTCATTTTAAAAACCTCTTTCTTTTCTCACATGATGAAATCATTAGTTTCTCTAATTGCTCCTTATCATCATTGACTAAGGTATTTTTTAATAATTCTAATTGTTCTGTAAACTTATCAATTTGCTTAATTAAATTATTCTTATTACTTAAAAATAATTCGCTCCATAACCTTTCGTTGATCATTGCTATACGTGTTAATTCACGATAACTATCACCAGTATGGCTTGGCGTATTTTCATCTGTATCACTATTAACTAAGCTAACCGCAATAGCATGCGTTAATTGTGACGTAAATGATATAACCTCATCATGATATTCGGGAGTCATAATAGTTATCTTACCAAATCCCATAGCATTAGCAATCTCGCTAACCATCGAGATGGCTCTTTCGCTATTATTACGTGGTGTGATTAAGAAATTTGCCCCCCTAAATATCTCTGGTTTAATCGCATCAATACCAGATTTCTCACTTCCAGCCATTGGATGTGATCCAATGAATTCACATTTAGAAATTGCTTGAATTTCTTCAATATGGTTTTTAACACCAGCCACATCAGTAATCACCTGATTTTCTTTAAATAGATGATTGTATTTATTTATAAAATCAACGATATCCTTTGGATACAATCCAATAACAATTAAATCTACTAGCGGGATAAACTTTGAAGCATCTATTCCCCCATCTTTAATGATTTTCCAATCCTTTGCCTTATTTATTGATTCTTGTGTTCTAGTTACACCATAAACCTCATAGCCTTTATCAGTCAAAGCCTTTGCATAACTAGCCCCAATCATTCCTAATCCTACAATTAATATTTTCATTATCTAAGTTTTTTTCCTAATACATCAGTAATAGCTTCAATTTTAGCCATCATTTCAGCAAACTTCTTTGGTTTAATAGATTGGTTACCATCGCATAATGCATGTTCTGGATCATTATGTACTTCAACAATAATTCCATCAGCCCCAACAGCTGCAGCAGCTAATGAAAGCTTTTCAACCATTTGCCACTTACCTGCAGAGTGTGATGGGTCAACAATAACTGGTAAATGTGATAATTCTTTAACAGCTAAAACCGCTGATAAATCTAAAGTATTTCTTGTATATTTTTCAAATGTACGAATTCCTCTTTCACATAAGATGACATTCTCATTTCCACCAGCCATGATATATTCAGCACTCATCAACCATTCTTCAATTGTTGCTGATAAGCCTCTTTTTAATAAAATAGGCTTATTAACTTTACCTAAAGCTTTCAATAAAGCAAAGTTTTGCATATTACGAGCTCCAACTTGAATAACATCAACATCTTTAACAAATGTATCAATTAAATCAACACTCATAATCTCTGTTACAATTGGTAGTCCAGTTTCTTTTCTTGCTTCTTTTAATAACTCTAATCCTTCAAGTTCTAATCCTTGGAATGAATATGGAGAAGTACGAGGCTTAAATGCCCCTCCTCTTAATAAAAGTGCTCCACTAGCTTTTACATCCTTTGCGATTCCAACGATTTGTTCCTTTGACTCTACTGAACAAGGACCAGCAATAACAGTAAATGTTCCTTCACCAATTTTAGCATCGCCGACATTGACAATTGTATCCTCATGCTTAAATGTACGACTTGCTTTTTTAAATGGCACTTGAATTCTTGTTACATTAGATACACCTGATAAAGCATAAATATCATTTGTATCAACTGATGATGTATCACCAACTACACCAAATACACAGCAAGTATCTCCTGAAATATCCTTTACTTGAAAATTTTTCTTAATTAATAATTCCTTAACCTTTTGGCACTCTTCGCTTGTTGCCTTTTCTAACATCTTAATAATCATTTTTGATATCCTCCTGAAATAAAAAACCTTAAGCATTGCGCTTAAGGCTAAATTTAATTTATTAAATCTTTAAGCACAACTCCTATTATCTAACTTTAAAAAGGACTTGGCCATTATAATATGGTAGCAAATCCTAGCAACTAAAGTAATAATAGTAATTGTGAACGTGTTTCATTTATACCACTCCTAAAGTTTACATTGTCATTTTACCACTAGAAAATACTTTATGCAAGTAATTTGTTAAATTTTTCACGACAAACTATTTATTATCATAAGGTGTAACCTGATAAACATAATAATTAAGCCAATTAGTAAAAATAATATTAGCGGTGCTACGCCATAGAACATTGACATCATCACATTTATCATCAGTAAAATAATTAACTGGTTTGTTGATTTTTAGTTTTTTCTCCAAATCTCTTTCATATTCTGTCTTTAATGTGAACTTATCATATTCCATATGCCCAGTAAAGAAGAATTTTTTATTATCATGCGTTTTAATAACAGAAATTCCAGCATCCTTACTACCACATAATGGTACAAGTAACGGATTCTTTAAAATTTTCTCATCGCTAATTTTTGTATGTCTTGAATGAGGAATATAGAATACATCATCTACTCCATTTAAAAGCTTTTCAAATTTGATTAGCTTTTTATGTTCAAAAACACCAAATAATTTATCATCTAACAATTCTTTATCAATACCATAATAATGATACATTGCGGCTTGAGCTGCCCAACAAATAAAGATTGTGGATGTAACATTTGTCTCAGCATAATCCATAATCTTTGTTAATTCATCCCAATATGAAACATCCTCAAATTTCATAGTTTCAACTGGAGCACCAGTAATAATCATACCATCAAACTTTTTATCCTTGATTTTATCAAATGTTGTATAAAAGCGGTTCAAATGATTCTCGCTTGTATTTTTACTTAAATATGTTTCCGTTTTTACAAGAGTAGGATTAACCTGTAACGGACTATTTGCTAATAATCTTAATAATTGTGTTTCAGTTTCAATTTTAGTTGGCATCAGATTGACGATAGCAATTTCAATTGGTCTAATATCTTGAGTTTGCGCTCTTAAATTAGACATGACAAAAATGTTTTCTCCATCTAATATATCATATGCCGGTATATCCTTAGGAATAACTATTGGCATATCAATCCCTCCTTATAAATTGCTTAAAGCATTTTTTATATCAGCAATGATATCATCTGCTGATTCAATACCAACGGAAAGTCTAATTAAATTAGGAGTAATCCCTGCTTCAATTAAAGCACTTTCTGGTAGCTGACGATGAGTAGTCGAAGCAGGATTTAACAAGCTTGTTCTAACATCAGCAACATGAGTTACGTTGGCAATTAATTTTAAATTTGAAATAAATTTCTTAGTAACATCCAAACCACCCTTTAAACCAAATGACATCATTCCTGTTGAACCATTTGGAAGATATTTTTGGCCTAATTCATAATATGGATCTTCTTTTAATGATGGATGCTTAACCCATTCAACTAAAGGATTATCCTTAAGGAAACGGGCAATAACTGCAGCGTTTTCCGCATGCTTTTTCATTCTTAAATGTAATGTTTCCATCCCTAAATTAGTCAAGAAGGCATTTTGTGGAGCCATCATTGCCCCCATGTCTCTCATCATTTGTGCACGTGCTTTAGTGATAAAAGCTGTTGACCCTAAATCAGCATATACTAATCCATGATAGCTTTCATCAGGTGTATTGAATTCCGGATAACGCTTATTACCCTTAAATTCAAAGTTTCCACAATCAACAACAACTCCACCAAGAGCAACTGCATGACCATCAAGATATTTACTTGATGAATGAAGAATAATATTTGCCCCATATTTTTTAGGTTGGCATAAAACTGGTGAGCTTAATGTATTATCAACAAAAAATAAAATTCCATATTTTTTAGCAATGTTGCTGAACTTTTCAAAGTCTAAAACAATAATATTTGGATTAGCAACTGTTTCTCCAAAAATAACCTTTGTGTTATCATCAATTAACGCCTCAATTTCACAAGCTGGAGCATCTGGATTAATAAACTTTGTTTCAATTCCGTATTTCTTTAAGGTTACTGAAAATAAATTGTAGCTTCCACCATAAATAGCATTACTGCAAACAATATTATCTCCAGCATTGCAAACATTTAAAATTGCTAAAGTTGTAGCAGCCATTCCTGATGAACATGCCATTGCTCCACTACCATCCTCTAATAAAGCTACCTTCTTCTCTAAATAATCCACAGTCGGATTTGCTAATCTTGTATAAAAAAAACCATCAGCCTTTAAGTCAAATAAATCAGCCATTTGATCCAATGTTTCATAATAAAATGTCGTAGATTGTACAATTGGCGCAACGCGTGGCTCTCCAACCTTTGGCTCATATGCACCTTGTACACAAATTGTTTCCTTATTTCTCATAATTACATTCCTCCTAATAAAAAAACTCATCCTAGTTAAAGGACGAGTTATCTCGTGGTACCACCTTTATTCGCTGTAAATAACAGCCTCAAAAGCTATAACGGGCATTCCCGTCCGTGCTTACATATCAACACAGCAATTCCTAGACCATCTTCAATATGAGCTTAATATTAGCCTTCCACCATCGCTAATTCTCTATAAATAACCATCATATTTACTCTTCTATTCAAAATCTTTAAATATCAAAAAAATTATATCATTATAGTTAATGATATGCAAGTCCTAAGAAATTTTTCTTCCAAATAGATTGTAACTATCGGCATCAAAAATTTCACAATGAACTATATCCCCAACAGAAAGTTCCTCATCACTTTCTACAAAAATATAACCATCTATATCATCAGGCGCAAAAGCATAGCTTCTTCCTAAATAATAGTATCCTTCAAAATCCTCAATGATAACTTTATGAATTTGTCCAATTCTTTCTTGTCCTTTTTCTAAAGATAATTCTTCTTGAATATTTAAAATCTCTTCATATCTTTTTTGAGCAATTTCACTATCTACCTGTGGCATATCATAGCTTACAGTGTCCTCTTCACGAGAATATGTAAAAGCTCCTAATTTATCAAATCGAACCTCCTTGATAAAATCCTTTAAAATCTCATGATCATTATCATCTTCGGTTGGATAACCAATGATTAAGGTTGTGCGTAAAACCGCATGAGGAATAGATTCTCTAATTTTTTTAAACAAGAATTTCATATCTTCATTTGTTCCTCTACGATTCATATTCGCAAGCATTTTATCTGATGCATGTTGAATTGGAACATCAAAATATGGAGTAATATTTTTACTATTTTTAACACATTCAATTAATTCATCAGTCACATCATTTGGATATAAATATAAGAATCTAATGAATTCAAATCCTTCAATTTTATCCAGTTCCTTAAGCAATGATACAATACTTTCTCCATTAGCTAAATCCGTTCCATAACGAGTCGTATCTTGGCTAATCAATACTAATTCCTTTACACCCTTTTTTGCTAATTCTTTAGCCTCTAAAATGATATCCTCAAAAGGTCGGCTAACATATTCTCCTCTAATAAGTGGAATAGCACAATAGTGGCACTTGTTATTGCACCCATCACTAATCCTTAAATAGGCTAAATGTTTTGGAGTTGACAATAAACGATCATGCATATTTAACTTAGTTTTAACATCTAACCCTAAGAAATTATCTAAGATTTCATCAATTTTCGGATAATCCTTTATGCGAATAAATAAATCAACCTCCGGAATTTCCTTAACTAAACCATCATAATAGCGCTCAACTAAGCATCCCATAACGATTAGTTTTTTATTATAATCCGTCATTTCTAGAATAGTATTAATTGATTCTTGCTTAGCACTCTCAATAAATCCACATGTATTAACAATTATTACATCCGCTTTTTCTACATCATTAATAATTTTTCCTTTGGATTTTTTTAATAATCCCAAAACCATTTCTGAATCAACTAGATTTTTAACACATCCTAAGGATACAAGAGCTATTTTCATAATCTACACCTCAATTTTAACTTTGTATTTCTTAATTATTTCAATTGGATTATATGATTTTTTCGATCTCCTTAATCCCTCATCGCCTAAATCATCCTCGCGATTGATATATTTAACATCATTGCTTATAGCCATAATATTATTAATCATTTCATAGGCCCCATGATAATTTTTATCCGCTTTTTCAATACTTACATATAATGTATTATTATAAATTATTCCAATAGAAAATGCAATGATATGATTATTAACCACCAAAACACGGCCTACTGTCCCTAAAGAATCAATATTATCTATTACATCTAAAGTTGCAATTTTATCATAAACAGCAGTTTCATTTTCATCTGTTGAAATATTGATTACAAACTGCTTTAATCTTTCTCTATCAATATTGTGGATATCAAAAATATCATAAGAATACATTGATTTAAAGCCATTTACATGATTTCTCTTTTGTTTATATTTTTTCCCATTTAATAGCGCTAAGCCATCATGATCATATAAATAATCATACCATTTTTCTTTAGTTGTATATTCAATAATGTATTTCTTATCAAGTAGTTCTAAATCCTCTTCTCCAACACAAATAAGCTCAACGTTCTTAAACTCATTTAATAAGATTCTAACACCTTCTATTACATCAGGACCAATTGGAACTTGATAGTAAGTTTTACCCTTGTAGAACACCTTTATAAATAAATAATCATCATAAATCGCATATTGGTAATGATAATAATTACGCCACATATATAAACATAAAAAATTATAATCGCACATATAATTATTTAAATACTTTAAATATTCTTCTATTTCTTTTTTCGAATTTAATTCAACAGGTTTAAATTCCATAAATCAATCACCTCCCTTATTTTAACATAAATAAAATTATATTTAACAATAATGCTTCAAAAGAAATGTCTTTTTTTGTAATTTACAATTCTTATTTATCATTATATAATTACTTTTAGATGATTATAATGAATAAAGGGGATATTTCAAATCTCAAATACATAGGATAATATTAAAGCTTTTTGCAAAAAAAATACATTTATTCTATATTTTGCAATCCTCTATCTAACATATTATATTTATCCTCAGCTTTTACTATATATTTAATAGAATATCTTTAAATTGCTTACCATCAATTCATTCCATTATAGGCGTATTATTATACTTAGTTGTATATCATTTAAAGCAATTAGTTTATAATAAAGAATTCGAAAGGTGATTATAATGATTCAGAATATGGAAAATGATTTAACATTTTATATTGATAATAATAATTTTAATGATGAATTAAAATATATCTTTTACTATTGTGATAAAAATGATATACCTGTAATCATTAAAAATATTTCCCAAAATAATCTATTATCCATTTTAAATACTGAAAGATTAAAAAACATGACAATTGAAATAAATGACGAATTTTATACTATCTATGATAATTCGATTAAAGAGGAGTTAATAAATCTTTATAAGTCCAATTTTGATGATAGCCCAGATTATATCAATTATTTTTTTGATGATTTTAGCATTAACAACGTTTATTATATGAGAAAAGATCGTAAAATTGTTAGCGCATTTTATCTACAATATAAAACATTATTTTTAAAAAAAGAAATAAAAATTCCATATATTGTAGCTGCTTCTACGAACTATAAATATCGTAAAAAAGGGTTATTTAAAGCCATTTTCAAAAGATATTTATATGAATCTAATGATCCATTTTGCCTATTAAGCCCTGATATCTTTTCATTTTACGAAAAGCTTGGATTCAACACTATAATTTATAATAAAATGTTTGACATGGAAATGATTGATGCAAATATTAATGATATTAAAGAAATCTATAATAAAAATATTGGTGAAATATATTTAAAAAAAGACTTTAAAAAATTAGATAATATAATTAAAATTGATAATCTAAAGCTTTCTAAAAGCAAAGATGGTTTAGGGTATACAATTAGTTCTAATGGAATAGATGAATATTTCCATCCAGAATATTATAATAAGGAAAAAGGAATTCCATATATTATGGGAAGAGTTGTAAATGCTAAAGAATTCCTAAAATTATGTCCAATTAAAGCCAATATAATTGACCCAATATGTCCAAAAAACAATATCGATTGTTATTACGATGAAAGTATTGATGTTAGTGAATTAATCCTAAAACTATTTGATAAAAAAAACAGTCTAATATTAGACCGTTATTAATTATTTATGATATGATTCGTTATTGTTAATCTTAAAAGCTCGATAAATTTGTTCTAATAAAATAAGCTTCATTAGCTGATGTGGAAATGTCATTTTTGAAAATGATATTTTGTAATCAGCTTTTTTTATTACTTCAGAATCCAATCCTAAAGACCCTCCAATTATAAAATTGATGGTTGAAGATGAATAATTTGTAATATCGATAATTTTTTGAGCCAATCCTTCACTTGAAAGCATTTCACCCTTTAAATCTAAAACTACATTATATGAATTTGGAGGAAGTTTCGCAAGAATTCTTTCACCCTCTAATTTTTTTACACGCTTCTCATCAATATCATTAGACTCATCATTAACAATTATTAACTCAATATTTGAATAATGACTAATGCGCTTCTTATACATCTCAATGCCTTCAATAAGCCATTTTTCTTTTATTTTACCAACCGAAATAATATTTATTTTCATTTTCTACACCTCAAATATTTTACTAGGCTCATGTTGCATTGCATAATTAATATCATAGTCATCAATATTGACCATAAAATCAGTAAAAACTTCCTTTATCGTTTCTTTTATCTTTTCAATACAATTGCATTCCTCAGAAATATGAGCTAACACAATTGTTTTGGTTTTAGGACCAATGCTATAGCACAACATCGATGCACAATCTTGATTTGATAAATGGCCTTTATCTCCAAGGACTCTTTGTTTCAATTCCAATGTTCGATTAGAATTCATCAGCATTTCCGGATCATGATTAGATTCCATCACATACATTTGGGCATTACTAATTAAAGCCAAATCTTTATGATGAATATATCCTGTATCAGTAATATAAACCAATTTTTTTTCATCCTCCGTTATAACAAATCCAAAACAATCACTTGAATCATGATAAAGCTTTATTGGTAGGATATGTAAATTACCTATTTCAAATTCTTCTCGCTCGTTAAAATAAACAATATTTTTATTTCTTAGCATATCAAATACACTTGATGAACATCCTAAATGACAACGCTCATTGATATAAACATTAGTATTAATATTGCCAAGCAAAACACCTAAACCAGACGTATGATCAGTATGCTCATGGGTGATCAATACACCATCAAGATTTGATAACTCAATCCCATTACTTAAAAGCCTATTTTTTAGTTGTTTAAAGGAAATACCAGCATCTATCAATATCTTAGTTTTGCCACTTTCAATATATGTTGCATTACCCTTTGAGCCGCTTGCTAAAACAATAATTCTCATTCATATCACCGATTATATTTTAGCATAAATAAAAAGTGGGGACAATCCCACCTTTATTGCTAATTAGAAAAACCAGCAAGAGCCGATAATGACTAAAAGAATAAATAATACTAAAACTAAAGCATAACCATATTCATTATTTCCACCTTGTGCCATACGTAATCCCCTCCTTCTAATGCTCAATATATAATACGTTAAAGGATCAATTAGGTGGATTATATGCGCCTAAAATAATCTTTTGTAATGTATATTTATTAAAATATATGTTGCAATTATTTTGATTTAATGGTATCATAATTAATGCTATGGTTATTATTATAAAAGCTATGGTTATTATTAAAATAATAAAAAAGAAATAAGGAGTGACTAACATGACAAAAAAAGGTTTTCTAACGAAGATTTTGCCTGCAGCGCTAATTATGATTCTTGTCCTAGCGATTGTATTAGTGATTAGCTCATGTTCAAAGCCAAAAAGCACACCATATGGTAGCTTAAGCAAAACTGAATATGCAAGCATTACAATCAATGGTAAGAAAAAAACTATTAGCCAAAAAGAGGTATATGATCGTCTAAGATACCAAGGTACTACAACACTAGTTGAAGAGATTGAAAAAATCGCATTTGCTAGTGAATACTCAGCTATAAAAACTGATATTGACCAAAACGGTAGTTCAAGTAAGTATTATGACCGTTTAGTTGAAATGATTAATTTAGCTGTGTATCAAACAGATGAACAAGATGAAATTGATGAAATGAAGAGTAAAGAAAAAGCTCAACTTGAAAAAACATTCTATAACAACCTTAAATTAGCTGGTGTTGATGTTGTTGAAGCTGAAGGAATTTTCCAAGCTACAATTCTTGAGCAATATTACTTAGATTTAGCTAAAGAACAATACGCCAAAGATATCTTACTTGAAGAGGTTGAAGATGTTGAAAGTGATTACTACATTTCAAATGACAACATTGGTTCAAGCTATAATAGCGAACTTAAAAATAAAGGAGATATTTCAGCAATCGTTGTTAAATTCTCTACTTCTGCTGAAGTTACAGCTGTACTTAAAGAATTAAGAATTAAATTTGTAAAAGATAAATTATATCGTGTAGAACCACTTGCTTCACAATCTGGATTAGATTATGAAGATGTATATAAAAACTTCAGTACAAATGCTGAAGGTGTTACACCATTAAATAAAGCTGAAGTTTTATTTGAATATGTAAGATTATACAACTATATGTACTCTTATCGTGACCAAATTAATTTAAAAGATAAAGATGGAAACTTAATTGATTTTGATTTATTCTTAAAAGATAAAGCATCATTAACTGAAGCTGAAAAAACTAAAATCAATGACATCTATGCTTATATTTATTCAATTGGAAATGATTTATTAGATGATAGTGAAAAACAAACTACTTATGCTCAATTCAAAGAAGAAATCACTAGTCAAACAGCAAAAGTTAACTATACATATGAAGATTTAGAAAATGATACAACAATTAGATCATACTTATACAATACTTTATATGACAATAAGAAGGATGTAACTCCTTATACTTATTCATCAACTTCTGCTGCAAACGGATATTTCTTAGCTTTCAAATTAAAGGACTGCCTAAGCTTATCATTTGAAGCAATTGATACTTTAGCTAAATATGTTACAGCTGTTAGTGAAAATCAATCTGCAGATGCAATCTACACTTTATATCAAGATTTAAAAGAATACTTCTATGATCAAATCAAAGTGTACAAAAATGCAGATGGTACATACAAAGATGAAGAAGTTAAAGCTTTCTTCTTAGAAACTGCTAGTGCATTAAATGTTGAAAATGTCTATGATGAAGCATGGGATAAAGAAAATGAAGATTCAATGTGGACAAAAGTATTTGATAGCATCTTTACTAGCTCATATATTACTGAAAAAGTAAATGAAAAAATGGAAGATGTAAAAGTTGTTATTTATGACCCACTTCTAGAAATCTTATATTCATCTCAAAATTCAGATTATAAAACAACTAAAGAAACATCAAAAAATTATGTTGCATCAGTTAAAGTTGATGGAGAAACTACAAAAATTTCTGTAGATGACTTCTTCGCAATTATGGAAAAGAAGAGTGGTGCTTCTGTAGTACAAAACTTCTTAACTAAAGAAGCTTTAAAAGTTAAATATCAAAGCCAAATCACTGATGATGAAATGGAAGAATATGAAGAATCATTCGAAGTTATTATGAACAACTTCGCTGCTGATGGATATGCAGCATACGGATTAAGTGCTTCAATTGGTAAATCTGCATTTATGCAATTATACTTTGGCGCAACTAATAGAAAAGATGCAATCTTCAATATGTATATTATGAACAGACTAGATGAATTATACACAAAAGATAACATCGAAGATGCATATGAAAATATTTATAATAAATTTGAAAGCCTAGCTGCTTACAATTATGATCAATTCATTTCTTTAACATTCCAAACATTAACAATCTATGTTGATGATGATGAAGATGGTGTTGCTGATAAATTTGAAGATATGGATGCTGCACGTGCAGCTGAAGTTAAAACTGCAGCTGTTAAACTAATTAATAGAATTTATGATGAATTCCAATACTTTAGTTCAAGTGCAAAATCAACTGCTTTATCTACAATCGCTTCTGAATATACAAACGCTACAAGAGTTAGCAAATTAACAACTCTTCCACCTGATTATAGATTCACTTCTTCTGCTGAAAAAGCTTCATTCCTATGGGCCGAATTCAAGCAATTAGGAATCTTTGTTTCTGCTGGAAGTTCACAAACTGTCGTTGACCCTTCTACTGTTGATGAAATCCTTGCTGATCAATTAGTTAAATTCTATAATGATTATGCTAAATCATTGATTGACGAAGACAAATACAACCCAGAATTTATCGCAAAAACAATTACTGGTGCTGGTGACTTAGATACTAAAGAAGTTGCTGAAGTAGACAAATTAATTATTACTGAAGATGGTATTAAAGCTTTATATGTAACTGAAGGAGAACTTCCTGAATCTGCTGAATTTACTGAAGCAGATAACCCAGATGATGATGAGCATCATAAACTATATCCATATGATAAAACTGAAGATAGCCCATATACTGATCCTGAAGAGTTCGATATCGATAACACATTATACAACGATCATGACAAAGCTACTGCTAACCAAATCGAAGTATATGTTCGTGAAGCTGATGAAGGTAACACAAGCTTAACATCAACTGTTGCCAATGCATTAGGAACTTTCTTTAAAACTCCAGTTTATGATAACTATTTATCAGATGCTATGGGTTATATCTTAAGAGATAAATTATTAGCTGAATTTGAAATTTCTACAAGTGCTGAAATTGAAGCTAAAATCGAAGAAATTATCAAGATTCAACAATATAACTTATTCACTAATACAAATGATGAATATGCACAAAAATGGTGGGAAACATTCTCATATACAAGATACAATGGTACTGTAATCGACAATACATTAATTTAATAGTCACTTATAAAATAATAAAGGTGTTTGAAAAATCAAACACCTTTTTTTATTTGATATTATGATTGAAGATACGAGTTCTTTCAAGCACATTAACCTGTTGGCTAAATTCATTAGCTGGCGTTTCAGCTAATTGTTCACCTAGCATTGTTAATTTAGAATCCATATTGTCAATTAAAGATACAAGCACTGCTTCTTTAATCATTGGTTTTTTAGGAGATCCATATTCAAATTGACCATGATGAGATAAAACAATGTGTTTCAATAATAATACCTCTTCTGAGTCAATATTTAGCTTTATTGACGCCTTTTCTATTTCCAAAGCAGATAATACCAAATGGCCAATTAATTGTCCCTCAACACTATAATTTGGATGAATCGGAGAATTAAATTCTTTTACCTTTAATATATCGTGTAAAATAATACCTGCAAAAACTAAATCCTTGTTCATGTATGAATAAATCTCTAACAACTTACTAGCAACCTCAAGCATCGTTTTAGTATGATACATTAATCCACCAACATATGCATGATGAAATTTAGTAGCCGCTGGATATATCACAAATTCATTTTTATAGGTTTCATATATTTCCTTTGTAATTCTTGATATATTTTCATTTTTAATACTATTTATTGCATCAATAACATATTTATGAGTTCCTTCTACATTAACAGGAGCACTTGGATAAAACTTATTTAAAACCTTGGCCAATTCTAAATAATTATAGTACTCGAATACTGATATGATGTCATTTAAAACAAAAACATCCTTCTCTTTATAAACCTTTGGTTCACATTTTATGTGATAACAATTTCCAACCACAATATTCTCTAATTGTTCTAATGAAACCTTGATATTAATATCCTTTAGCGTTTCATCTTTTACGGTTATATTAGAAAATCCCTCACCTTGATTTATTGAATCTACAATTGCATCAAATTCCACATCCATCATCCTTTCAAATATTTCACTATATCATTATAACAATTATTTAAACTTCCATCTAGTATTTTATCAATTATTATATCAAATTTTTCTTTTATTTCCTTTTCTTGATATCCAAGATTTAAAAGATCATAACCATTAATTTCCAAATCCTTCAGGGATTTTATTTTTAACTCCTGATATTTTATAGATATGTCATAATCCAATTTTTCAATAAAAGTGTTATATAAAAAACAAGCAAGTTTAGAAATCTCTAATCCATTATCAAACATCCATCTTTTAGATAAAATATTCTCGTTTTTTAAGCTTTTTATGCTTTTATCAATTATTTCCCTATCTTTTCTGCTAAAATGGTAAAAATCGCTTATTTTACCATTTAAATAAAAACTTAAAGCATAGAACTCTTGAAGACTTGAATTTATATTATTATTAATAATATATACGAATCCTTCGCTTAAATCCTTCAAATATAAATGTGTATTGGTTTTGACTATCAAGCTAATAGCCTCTAACTTATTATCCCCATCAAAGATTTTCTTTAATTCAGTATCAATTCTTTCACTAGAAATATTTAACAAGCCTCTATTGGAAGTCTTTATTGCCTCAAAAGTACTATGCTCAATTGTAAAACCTTTTTTGGAAACTAAACTAAAAGCACGTAAAACACGAAGAGCATCCTCATTAAATCTTTTAATTGGGTCACCAATACATTTAACTAGCTTATTATTTAAATCACTAATTCCATTATGATAGTCATATAACTTCTCTTCATAATCCATTATTAAAGCATTAACACTAAAGTCTCTTCTTTCTAAATCTAGCCTTATATCATCAACATATTTAACATCTAAAGGATGTCTAGAATCAGCATATTCTCCTTCGCTTCTAAAAGTAGTAGTTTCAAAAAAACATCCACCATATTTAATAATGATGGTACCAAATCGTTCACCAACAGCTACATATTCAAATAATATCTTTATTTCATCAGGCTTAGCATTAGTTGTAATATCAATATCATTAGAGCTAATACCTAAAAGACGATCACGCAAAAAGCCACCAACAATATATGCCTCATAGCCATGATTTTTAAATATTCTAAGTACTTCTAATGCCTTTTGATAGTCCATTTAGTATCACCTCCAATATAAGTATAACAAATTATAAAATTTTAATAAAGAAAACATTTTTTAAATTAACTATGATATAATTAATTTGGTGGTTATATGAAAATAGTGAAACACGAATTTGTGAATGAAATTATAATTGAAAAATCGAGATTTATTACCCATTTATTTCGAGTTAATGATATCGATGAGGCAAACAAGCATATTGCGGATATCAAAAAAAGGCATTGGGATGCCAATCACAATTGCGTAGCCCTAATTATTGGAACTCATGGAGAAATAATGCGATCAAGTGATGATGGCGAGCCAAGTAAGACCGCAGGAATCCCAATGCTTGAGGTTTTAAAGAAAAACAACATCACAAACACCTTAGCCATCACTACCCGTTATTTTGGAGGAATCAAGCTTGGAGCTGGTGGATTAGTAAGAGCATATAGCAAATCAGTAAGTGACGCAATAAAAAAAGCGAATTTTATTGAAATTCGCATTCTAAAACAATACCAACTGAAATCAACATATAGCTATCATACCATAGTTGAAAATCTGTTAAAAGAAAAAACAAATCTTCTTGATATCATTTATTCGGATATAATAACCTACATCTTTGCAATAAATGATGAATCTATCCTAGATAAACTATCTGACATCACCCTTGGAAAAGCTGAAATAACCTATCAAGGTGAGATTAGTGTTGATGTGGATGTGTAGCATATTTTAATTTTGTGGATAGTCCGCCTCTGATATGGCGGATTTTTTTGTTATATTTTAATAAATTGGAAACCTCATTATACAACAAAGGATCAATTTTAGGTAATCTTTCAGTTAAATCCTTATGCACAGTACTCTTTGAATATCCAACAATTGTAGCAACCTCTCTAACGGTAAGCTGTCCAGCTAAAATAACCTCAGCTGATTTTTTAACTCTATCTGTAACTAAATGATCCATATTATCCCCTCTATAAATAGTTATGTAAAAATCTAAGAATTATTACATACTTGCAATAATCTCTTCAAGCGTCTTTCCATAACAATTTAGAGAATTGATAAATTTACCATTATAAATAAGTTGTAAATGTACATGATTTTTTGCGTCTAAATCATATTCATATTCACCGCTAACACCAATCGTTTCGCTTATATCTACTTGATCACCAACAATGACATTTATCTGGCTCAAACTAGAATAACGACTAATTAAGCCATTTTCATGTGTAATTTCAACAATACC
This sequence comes from Anaeroplasmataceae bacterium, assembly GCA_016294165.1. Taxonomy (GTDB): domain Bacteria; phylum Bacillota_I; class Bacilli_A; order Acholeplasmatales; family JAEDCM01; genus JAEDCM01. The sequence goes on along the minus strand of JAEDCM010000002.1, from coordinate 34,733 downwards.
ACCCAATAATTCATCATTATCAACAAATGTAACATTTCCACTAAAAACAGCTATTACATTAAAGGCTTCATTGCTTTCTAAACCATAGCTAACTCCACGACTATTTTCATAGACATTTCCCGTTTTAATTACAGAATCTTCTAAATTAGCTACATCTGCTAAATCAAAAAAATATCTATTAATCACAAACTGATCGCCAGCTAAAGGTCTCATCATTGTCTCTTTAATATTCGTTTTTGTAGAACTGCTTGTTGGTCTAGAGGAAGTCTGTGTTGGATTATTAGTTGTAGCCGTTGTCTTACCAACCTCAGATACATCATTGCTTGTTAATTCTGCAATCGTAATAACTGTCGCGAAAATTAACATAACGATACCTACAAAAATAAATAACTCTTTTCGTTCCTTCAAAAAATTTATCATTTTATCTTTCATTACTAATCACCTCAAGATTAGTATTTGAAAAAATAAAATATTAATACATATTTTTAAAATAAATAAAAAATTGTACTAATAACATCAGCTGAAAGCTTCGCAAAAATCAAACTGAATAGAATGTATGCCATTCTAATTTCTAAAATTTTCCCCTTTTTAAAGTATTTCTCAATTTCTAAAGCACGAAATATCGTGAAAAAAACTGGAATAAATAATACTAGTATTAAAAAATAAACTGTTTCATTCATCAGTAAACACCTCTATTACTATTATAAAACAAAAAGGAGTAGATTACTACTCCTATAAATTTCCGGCTTTTGAAGCATGAATATTCTTTTTTAAATCATTTTCCGTCTTTGTATAGTCGATATTTTTCTTTCGATTATCATTTAAGCGATCCTTGATTATCTGTTCAAGATACTTTTTAGCTTTATCATAATCTTCACCAACCTGAGCTTCTTGAGCAAGGATATTGGCTTCATTATTTTTAAACTCTAAAATACCATTAATAATAACAACATATAATGTTTGTTTTTCATCAACCAACTTAATGTATCCTTCTTTAATGACTGAAACAATTGGAATATGATTGTTTAAAATAGCAAATTCACCATCAGTGTTTTTTACAACAATATATTGTACTTCCTCATTATATAAAATTCCTTGATGGGTTGAAACAACAACCTTCATAATTATGCACCCATTTTCTTAGCTTTTTCTAAGACATCATCAATTGTACCAGTTAATCTGAAGCAATCCTCAGGAACATTGTCATGCTTTCCTTCTAGAATTTCTTTAAATCCACGAATTGTTTCCTTAACTGGAACATATGATCCTGGCATACCAGTAAATTGTTCCGCAACATGAAAATTCTGAGAAAGAAACAAACGAATTCTACGAGCTCTTTGAACTAATAGTTTATCCTCTTCACTTAATTCATCCATACCTAAGATGGCGATAATATCTAATAATTCGTTATATCTTTGAATTGTTCTTTGGACCTTTGTAGCAACCTCATAATGCTCACTTCCAACAATTTCTGGTGCCAATGCACGAGATGTTGAAGCAAGAGGATCCACGGCTGGATATATTCCATCCTCAGAAATCTTACGGCTTAAGTTCGTTGTGGCATCCAAGTGCGCAAATGTTGTGGCAGGTGCCGGATCAGTATAGTCATCCGCAGGAACATATACAGCTTGAATTGAAGTAATTGAACCATCCTTTGTCGAAGTGATTCTTTCTTGTAATTGTCCCATTTCTGTTGCAAGAGTTGGTTGGTAACCAACAGCTGATGGCATACGTCCTAATAAAGCCGAAACCTCAGATCCTGCTTGTGTAAAACGGAAGATGTTATCAATGAATAATAAAACATCCTGATGTTCTTCATCGCGGAAGTGTTCTGCCATTGTTAATCCACTTAACGCAACACGCATTCTTGCTCCTGGTGGCTCATTCATTTGACCAAACACCATAGCTGTTTTATCAATAACCCCCGATTCTTTCATTTCATTATAAAGGTCATTACCTTCTCTTGTACGCTCACCAACACCAGCAAAAACTGAAATACCTCCGTGTTGTTGAGCAACATTGTGAATTAGTTCCTGAATAAGAACTGTTTTTCCTACACCGGCTCCACCGAATAGACCGATTTTACCTCCCTTGATATAAGGGGCTAATAGGTCAACAACCTTGATTCCAGTTTCAAGAATTTCAACATCCTTAGATAAATCCTCTAATGTTGGGGCACTACGATGAATTGGCATCTTTTTAGATTCAACTTCGCCCTTTCCATCAATTGTATTACCTAATACGTTAAACATTCTTCCTAATGTTTTTTCACCAACTGGAACACTAATGTATTCTTTAGTATCAACAACAGGCATCCCTCTTCTTAAACCATCTGTTGAGTCCATTGAAATACAACGTACAACATTATCACCAAGGTGTAATGCTACCTCTAAAACAAGATTTATTTCAATACCATTGTTTTCTTCCTTTGATTGTTTTACGGTAAGGGCATTGTAAAGTGCAGGAACTTCTTTATCAAATGAGCAGTCAACAATTGCGCCCATTACTTGAACTATTTTACCTACATTCATTGCTTTCCCTCCTATACTGCGTTAGCTCCACCAATAATGTCTGTTAATTCTTTTGTTATTGATGCTTGCCTTGCACGATTATAAATTAATTGTAATTGACTAATAACATCAGTTGCATTGTCAGTCGCATTTTTCATTGCAGTCATTCTTGATGCATGCTCACTCGTCTTAGCATCTAGTATCAAGCCATATAGTACATTTTCAACATACATAGGTAAAACTAAATCTAGAGTCCTTTCAACACCTTGATCATATTCATAGTCAACCATTTTTTCTTTTATTTCTGGTTTTTCAACTGGTAATATTGTTTTAAGTACAACCTCTTGTGTCAATGTATTAACATAGTGATTATAGCATACAACAATTTTATCAATTAACCCAGCCTTATAATCATTTATTAATTGTGATGATAATGGCATTATATCAGCAAATTGTAAATCATCCCTTACTAAAATTGCTTCATCAGAAGTAAGATTATACCCATTTTTCATACAATACGTGTATCCCTTTCTTCCGATTGCTCCAATTACATAATCAGTTGGACATTTGCTTATTTCTTCTGTAATTCTTTTATAAACATTAGAATTATAGCTTGCTGCTAAACCACGGTCGGATGTAATCATTATATATGCAACTTTTTTAATCTCCCTTTGCACAAGCATTGGATGATCACATGTCGCATTAGAAGCAATGTTTGCTACACAATTAGCAATACGTTCTAAATAATCGCGATATTGTTTATAAATCTTTTCTGTACGGCGCAATTTAGAAGCCGAAACCATGTTCATAGCTTTTGTAATTTGAGCAGTTTTCTCAGTCGCAATTTTACGGTTCTTAATATCTCTTAAGGACTCCATAAAATCACCCGCTAAATAAATCTTTTCTTAACGGAAATTAAACAATTATCTAATAAGCTATTATCTGGTAATTGTTTAGTTTCCATAATGATATTTGCTATATTTTTTCCTTCATCGCTTGTATCTAAATAATTATAAACTTCTTGTTCAAAACTTAATAATTCATTCATTGGAATATCATCCAAAAATCCCTTTGTTAAGGCATATAATATTACTACCTCTTTATATAAAGGTAATACAACATGTAGTCCTTGTTTTAAAATTTCTACTGTTCTACGACCTCTTTCAAGCTTAGCATTAGTTGCCGCATCAAGATCAGATCCAAATTGCGTGAATGACTCTAATTCTCTAAATGATGCTAAGTCTAATCTAAGAGTACCTGATACTTTTTTAATTGCTTTAGTTTGTGCACTACCTCCAACACGACTTACTGATAATCCTGGATTAATCGCAGGTCTTACACCAGAATAAAATAAATCTGATTGTAGGAATATTTGTCCATCAGTAATAGAAATTACGTTTGTTGGAATATATGCACTAATATCTCCAGCTTGTGTTTCGATAATTGGTAAAGCAGTTATACTTCCTCCACCTAAGCTGTCACTTAGCTTTGCAGCACGTTCAAGTAGACGTGAATGCAAATAGAATACATCTCCTGGGAAGGCTTCACGTCCCGGTGGACGATGTAATAATAGAGCTAATTCACGATAAGCTACAGCATGTTTAGACAAATCATCATAAACGATTAAAACATGCTTTCCATTATACATAAATTCTTCACCCATGGTAACACCAGCATATGGCGCAAGGTATTGTAATGGTCCTGGTTTTGATGCTGATGCGCTAACAACAATTGTATAATCCATTGCATCATATTTATATAATTGATCAACCAATGAAGCAACTGAAGATTCTTTTTGTCCAATTGCAACATAGATACAAATTACATCTTTACCCTTTTGATTAATAATAGTATCAATCGCAATACTTGTTTTACCAGTTTGACGATCACCAATAATTAATTCTCTTTGCCCACGACCAATCGGTACTAGAGCATCTAGAACCTTAATTCCAGTCTGTAATGGCTCAAATACACTTTTACGATCCATAACTCCTGAAGCTTTTACTTCAATTGGACGATATTTATCAGCCTTAATTGCTCCCTTTCCATCAAGTGGTTGACCAAGAGGATTAATAACTCTTCCTATAAACTGTTCTCCTACTGGAACCTCTAGAATACGACCTGTACATTTAACAAGATCGCCTTCCTTAATTTTTAGATAATCACCTAATAAAATTACACCAACAGAATCCTTTTCAAGGTTTAACACCATACCGTAGACATTATTAGGGAATTCTAGTAATTCACTTTCCATTGCATTGTCTAAACCATAAACAGTTGCAATACCATCACCAACCTTGATAACAGTACCAATGTTTTCTGTTTTTATATCATTTTTATAGGCCTTAATTTGTTCTTTAATTAAAGAAGAAATTTCTGATACATTAATTTTGCTCATAAATCCACCTACCTATAATATGGATTGCATTTTATTCATAATGTTTTTAAATGTATAATCAATACATTCACCATTATATAAAATTCTAATTCCACCAATTAATTCTTCATCAATTATTTCATTTAAAATAATTTTTTTATTTAACTTTTTACACAAATAATCAGAAAGCTCATTTAATTCAGCATCTGACAATTTCTTGCTTGTTGATACCATAACCTTTACAATACCATTTTCCTCTAGAATTAAGTCATTGAAATCCTTATTAATATTTTTAATAATATTGAAACGATTGTTATCAATCAACACACATAAAAAATCAATAAAAACTTCATTAAACCCCTTTAATACACTACGTAAAAGGGCCTTCTTATCCTCTTTTTTAATTTTTGGTGAATTTAATACACTACTTAATTCATCATCATTCAAGATAATAAAAGTATTAAATTCCTCCTTTATATCGTTGACATTTTCAGCTAAATCATAAAGAGCCTTAGAATACTCTCTTTCTATCATTTAGAACCAACTTCCTCGATAAAATCATAAACAACCTTTTCATAGTCCTCTTGACTGATTTCATGTTTTATGATTTTTTCAGCAACAAGCATTGCAATATCAACGATCGCATTTTTAATATTTTCTCTTGCATTTTCAACTTCAATTTCTATTTCCTTTTGATTCATTAATAAACGACGTTTAGCTTCTTCTTTTGCATCATTTACTATTCTATCGCGCTCTTCACTACCAAATTTATTAGCTTCCGCAATAATTTTTCTTGCTTCTTCTTTAGCGACTTTATATTCTTCATCCGCTAATGTCTTTTGAGCTAAAGCTTCTTGATTAAGTTGTTGAGCTTCATTTAAGTTCTTATTGATAATCTCCTGTCTTTCTTCAATCAAAGCCGTAATCTTACTCCATAAGAAAACCTTAACAAATATAAATAATATAATAGTTGCAATAATTTGCATAACAACCTGTGTTGCTTGGCCTAAAACTGCTTCTAAAGTAAATTCCTTTAACCCTAAAAAGCTTAACCCGTTATTAATAAATTCTGAAATTTCTTTCAAAATTTCTTGCATATAAATGCCTCCTATACAGCTTTTCCGATTAACATAAATGCTATAATTAATGAATAAATACCTGTAGTTTCTGCAACGGCTTGACCAACAATCATTGTAACTAAGATTTTTCCGAATGCTTCTGGTTGACGACCTACAGCTGCGGCTGCATCACCTGCTGCTGAACCTTGACCAATACCTTGACCCATACCAGCAATCATTGCGATACCAGCACCTAAACATGCAAATGCACCTTGAAAATAGTTATTTGCAGCAAGTAACATTTCACTAAATAAACTTAAATTAAACATTTTAAATTTCCTCCTAATAATCTAATTCTGTTTCATCAATCTTTTGTCCTATAAAGATTGTAGATAATAATACAAATACAACTACTTGAATAATTCCAAAGAATACATCAAAAATCATATGCATGAATGGTGTTGCTAGTAGGAACAGAAATCCCAACCATCCTGCTTGAGCAGCTAACCCATAAACCATAATCGATATTACGCATCCAGAAAGAATATTTCCGAATAAACGCAACGATAATGATACTGGGAAAGCAACCTCTCCAATTAAATTTACTGGAAACAATAAAAATATTGGTGAGAAATAAGATTTTATATATTTTTTCAAGCCCGTTGAACGAATTCCTGTTGAATGAATCAAGAAAAACGTAATCAAGGCTAATCCTAACGTAACATTCCAACTTGATGTTGGTGGTACAAATACACCTGTTAATCCCATTAGATTAGCAAATGTTAAATAAATTGCCACTGTTAGGATGTATGGTGCAAACGACTTCCATCTTTTTTCTCCTATAACAAATCTTACAAAGTTGTTAATCAATGTAGTGATAAGTTCTAAAAATGTTATAATCTTTGGTATTTTATCAGTTGGATTTAATTTATCAATTTTTTTTCCTAATAAAATACACGCTATGCATAGTAGAAAAATTACAACAAAGGATGCAATGATTTGATCGCTAACACAATTGTTTAAATATTCTGTCATATTAAACAGAACAGCGATATTCATGTGAATTACACCTTCTCTCCTTTATGTAAAAGTATAAATATCATAAGAACTATTTTAACAGATGTTAATCCTAATGCTAAAAATAGCAAAGCACTTAACTCAAAACTAAAATATGTAAACCCAATGACTATGGCATACATTGCATATCTGATAAAATAATTTTTAACCATTGTTTGTTTTAAATATTCAGGTTTACAACGATTAGCGGCTTTAATCATCATGCTCAGCCCAAGCATGCTAGTTGCAGCTCCTAAGACATATGTAAATGCCCAATCCTTGTTAAAAAACATTAATGTAATTCCAACTATTATTGTTATAATCCAAATAACTGGAACAGCCTTAAATGTTATTTTATTATCCGGAACATATCTTTCAAATGACTCTTTTTCATTCATTCTTTTCACCTAATTTAATAACATTAATAATAAACCAAATAATCCCCATCATCGCACCAATAGCGGCTAAAATTCCCGGCAAAAGCCCTTTTGGGTCAATTTTATTACCGATAAAATATCCTAAAAGAATCAAAATTATTAATTCAATTATAAATTGGGTTACCATGATATACATTTTAAATGGTTTCATTATTTAGTACCAAATAATCTATCGCCACAATCACCTAATCCAGGAACAATATATCCCTTCTCATTAAGTTTTTCATCGCAAGCTGCAAGATAAATATTTACATCTGGATGATCTTTTTGTAGACGTTTAATTCCTTCTGGACAACCAACAAGACCAACATATTTGATGTCTTTAATGCCACGTTTTTTTAGCATTGTGATTGCCGCAGAGGCAGATCCTCCAGTAGCAAGCATTGGATCAACCAATAATACAACAGATTCTTTAATATCCTCAGGGAATTTTGCATAATATTCTTTAGGCTCTAACGTTTCCTCATCACGATATAATCCAATATGTCCAATTTTTGCATTAGGAATCATATTATGAATTCCTTCTACCATTCCCAATCCAGCTCTTAAAATCGGAACAATTACAACCTTCTTTTCTAGAACCTCAGATGTAGTTTTACAAATTGGTGTTTCAATCTCCAATTTTTTAGTTTTAAAATCACGACTAATCTCATAAGCCATCAATCCACCAATTTCACCAACATTTTCTCTAAAATCCTTAGTATTAGTATCCTTTGATCTAATAAATGTTAACTTATGGTTAACCAACGGATGATTCAAAATAACTACATTACTCATTTTCTTCCACCTCTATTTTAGAAATTTTTTCTACTCTTCTAATATGCCTTCCACCTTCAAATTCAGTTTCAAGCCATACTTTAATAATATTTAAAGCTAATTCTTCAGATACAATTTTTGCTCCTAAAGCTAACATATTTGTATCATTATGTAATCTTGTCATTTCTGCACTTACCAAATCTGAAACTAGAGCACATCTAATCCCTCTTACCTTATTTGCAACAATGCTCATTCCAATTCCTGTTGTGCATATTACAATTCCTTTATCACATTCATGGTTTTTAACAGCACGAGCGGCCTTTACACCATAATCTGGATAATCAATTGAATCTAGGCTATCACATCCAAAATCTAACACTTCATAATTATTATCAGTTAGCCATTTTTTAACAGTTTCTTTTAATAAAAAGCCTCCATGATCACATGCAATTGAAATCTTCATATAAAAAACCCTCCATTACTATTTATTATACCACAATTACATATAATTTAAATGTATATTTATGAAAAAAACTTCCGAAAAAAGCTATATTATACGCTTTCTTCAGAAGTATAAATCTAATTCTCTTCAAATTTAGATACGTTGTTTAAAATAACCATATCGCCATCTTGATCTTCCATTGTAACATTGTTTAAAATAACTTCTTCAACATTATTAAAGAATAATCCTTGTTTACAAACCTCAGGTACAAAATCCATCATAGCTGGACGTCCACTTTGAGCATTTTCCTTAAATGTGAATTTAACATTTTCTAGTTCAATTCTCTTAATTGGTTGCTCTGGTAGTCCCCAGAATGCTCCTGCTGCGACTTCACAATTTCTAGCTTCAATATCTTTGAAAATAAATTTACCAATATATGGTGTTAAATGGTTAACAGGCCATTTTTCTTTAGAATAAACCATTTCAGAGTGTCCATCTGGATCACAAAAATAATACATATTAACAACTAAAGCAGATAAAACATTATCCATTAAAATATTTTCAAATTTAATTCCATCAATAATAGCATCTTTTCCTCTACCACGTCTAGTTTTAATTCTTAAACCACGGTCAGTCTTATTAAAAATACAACGAGATACATTAATGTTTTTAATTCCTCCACTCATCTCACTTCCAAGTGTCAGAGCACCATGTCCAAAGTTCATTGAGCAGTTTCGAATATTAAAATTCTCCGATGGAGTCTTGTATTTAGCACCCATATATATTTTTCCAGATTTAATTGCAATACAGTCATCTCCAACAGAGAAATGAACACCAATGATATCAACATTTTTACATGATTCTGGATCACATCCATCAGTATTTGGAGAATCTTTTGGAGAAATAATCTTTAAATCAATAAATCTAATATTATTACTGAAATATGGATGTAAATTCCATGCAGGTGTATTGCATACAGTTACTCCTTGTAAAGTAACGTTATTACAATGATTTAAGAACACACCTCTTGGTCTATATGCAATATTACGAACTTTTGGATTAACCCACCAATCTCCATTTTGAGCGTTACAATCAATAATACCTTCACCTATAATATTTACATTTTCAACATTTATACCTGTAATTATACTTGCAAAAGTATCTAAAGGATTTCCTTCCCAAGATCCCAAATTATAGTCATCAGATTCGTCAGTTAATAAAGTAACACCCGGTAAAATTGGATAATTATTTCTATCAGTATTACCTAAAATAACAGCATCTTTAGCTAATTCAATAGTAATATTGCTTCTTAAAAATAATGGTTTAACATAATATGTTCCTTTTGGAATATATACTCTACCATTTTTAGGACATGCATAAATAGCACATTGAATAGCCATTGTATCATCAGTTTTTCCGTCACCTTTTGCATTAAACTTTTTAACATTTAATGTAACATACTCATCAAGTGTCGTAAATTTTTCTGCTTTTTCTTCATTCCCGCACACAACTTTTAAAGAATATTCCTTATTTGGTAATAAATTATAAACTGAAAATACGTTTGTATTAATACCTTCGTAGTATAATTTATCATCCAAGTAAACGTCAAAAATATCCTTATTAAAATAAGGATATTTATTATCTAATTCAACAGTAATACTGCGGGCAGTTCTTAAAATGATATCAAATTTCATAATAACACCACCTATTATAATTCTTTTTGTTTTTTATTTGACTGAATATGTTTAAGCAATTTTGTTACATAATACTTAATTACTAAGAACATTCCATCAACAATTATATAGAATAATCCAAACACAAATGGCTCTTCAAAATATATGTTAAATGGTAGAATTAGGCTCAATCCATATGCTAATGAAAACATAGCAACATAGCAAACTACACTATAAATAATGTTTAAAATAAGGCTAACAACTGATATACCAGTAACAAATGAAAATACCTCTGTGTTACTTTTTGGACTACTCATCATTCTAATAATAGTATTTACAATCCAATCATTAATTAAAGCAAATACTATACAGAAAGCAGCAGCTCTATCTAGAAAATCTGCAAAGAATAAATTCAATCCCATAAAAACAAGGTAGCAGGTTACACCTGCTGCCCAGTATTTTAATGCTAATATTTTAAGCCATGGTGGGATTGCTGAAAGTTTATCCACTTTATATGGATCAAATTCATAATCCTTCTTAGCCATTTTTAGTCTAAATCTCTCTTTGTTCTGTCAATTCTGAAGAATTGTCCAACTAATCCTGCTAAAGCAACAACCTCAAGTGAAATGAATTGAATCATCATGCTTAGTTTACCATTTCCCCAACCTTGTAGTGTTTCAATTTTTTCACCATCAATCATCACATAGATACCTACGATTGGAACAATAATTAATAATGTTACAACAGCACAAATTATAAATCCTGTGATAGTTCTTTTAATTTTATAACTAAATGAGGAAAATACTAACACAGCTGATAATAAAATGATAAAGAACATACACATTGAAGCTAATCCATTACTACATTTAGCTAATGCCGCATTATAACTTCCGATTTGTGAAATCCACCAGCATCCTGGAATACACATAATAACTAAAATAATGTTATCAATGTTTCTCTTTAAAAATCTTTTTACTTCTTCCATTTCCTCACCCCACTATCTTCTATAGATTCTTTCTTCAGTATCAATATCAAAGAAATGAACCTTTGACATATCAAATGCACATTCAGTGATTTGAGTAGTTCTTGCTTCAACTCTACTATCTACTTTAATGATGATCTTTTCACCTTCAAATGATCCATAAATATTCTTTACAGATCCTAAAAGTTCTTCATAATCAACATCAATAGCAACTTTAGAGTTTCTATATTGTTCTAGATGAGCATCATCAACATATACATATTCAGGACGAGAAGCCATATCAATAGTTCTATCAACATATCCTAAATCTGCTAACATCATAAATTGTTCTTTTTCTAACTTAACTCTTTCATTACCAATTACAAAATATCCATCTCTTGATAAATATCCACGATAGAAGTTCATTGGAGGAGTTCCGATGAATTCAGCAACGAATCTATTATCAGGATAATCGAAAATTTCTTTTGGTGAAGCTACTTGTTTAATATAACCGTCCTTCATAACAACGATTCTATCAGCAAGTGTTAAGGCTTCGATTTGGTCATGTGTTACATAAATCATTGTAGCACCTAATCTTTGATGTAATGCTTTTAATTCCATACGCATTGAAGCACGTAATTTAGCATCAAGGTTTGAAAGTGGTTCGTCTAGTAAGAATAATTTAGGTTGACGAACGATTGCACGTCCTACGGCAACACGTTGACGTTGTCCACCAGATAATTGTCTAGGTTTACGATTTAAATAAGGAACTAGCCCTAAAATTTCTGCAGCTTGCATAACACGTTTGTGAATGATTTTTGGGTCTTCTTTTCTTAAAGTTAAACTAAAAGCCATGTTATGATAAACTGACATATGCGCATATAAGGCATAGTTTTGGAAAACCATTGCAATGTCACGATCTTTAGGAGAAACATTATTACATAATTGATCTCCAATGATTAATTCTCCTGAAGAAATATCTTCAAGACCAGCAATCATTCTTAATGTAGTAGATTTACCGCATCCAGAAGGACCTACTAATACAATGAATTCTCCATGTTTGATTTCAAGATTGAAATCAAATACAGCTTGAACACCATTTGGATATACTTTGTTTAAGTTTTTAATACTTACATCTGCCATATTTATATACTCCCTTCTACTTTAATTCACCTATGCGTTTTAAATACTTCTTTAGCATAGTTGATTTAATGTAAGATACAACACCACTGAAAATATATAGAGCGGCACTAATAATTAATACTATAACTAAGTAAGTAAATTTACCACCTGTAATATAATCTTTTGTATAAAACATTAGTGGGAAGATAAAAATTCTTACAATATTTAACCCACCAAAAACAATCATTAAAATTGAAAAACTAACACTATATGCTTTCATCTTTTCAACTGACAAGAATGTCATCAAGAAGATAAAGATGTTAGCCAAAATTTTTACTGCAATTAAGAAAGCTATATCGCTTTGATTATTTAAAAACTTGTCTGCAGCATTTAAAATTGGGAATAAATAGAATAATGTTGAAATTAACGCTAAAAACCCAATTCCATAAGATAGTTTATTAGCTTGATAACGCATCATTTGGACTTTAATATCATCAATCTCTAAATTATCGGCGTCTTCAATGTTGATATTTTGTTCTTCCAATACTACTACTTTTTCATCATTCATTTGACTCTACCTCCGATTTCTTTTTTAATTGAGAAATAAACTTAATTCCTGTTGCGCATAAGATTGCAAATGAAACAGCAATTGTACATCCATTAATAACGTATCCAACAGTAATTACTGGACCAATTTCATGAACGTAATCATAGTCACCAGCTTGAATTTTAGCAATAACTTCTGCTTTTTCTTTTGCTTCTTCTGGTTTAGTTGTATTATAATATGTATTTAAAACTGAAGTGTACTCTATTTTTACTCTTAAAGGCTTTAATCCCATGAAATTATATGTTGCTACTTCTTTTCCTTCTGGAGTATACCATTTTGTTCCATTTTTGCTTGCATTTAAAGACAATGTTCCATCAATACATACATAGAATGGCCCAGCTGATCCAGAGAATAATTCAAGATCAGGAACAGTTTCACCATTTAACAATTTTTCTTTAGAAGGTTCAACAACACCATTTAATACATAATTGTAATAGTTATCTTTAACTGAAGTAATCTTAGTTATAGAAATAAGCGCAAATACAATCCCAACAACACCAACAAGTCCACATGTAACAAAGTTACTAATATAGAACTTTCTTCTTCTTGTAGAACCTGTAAATTTACAAATTCCAATTAAAATAATTGAAATAACAGCAGAAACCAATAAGAATCTATTTACAGATTGTGTTGGCATATAAAAATCATAATAGTTTGTCGTTTTTGTATCAAAATCAATATATTGATCATAAATTGTCTCATTAGCTCCTTGACCATAAACAGTATAACGCCAACCAGAATCTTGAGTATCAACAAAGTGTTTAACCATAAATCCCAATGAGTAAACAAATGAAGCAAGAGCACAAATTAAAAATAGAGTAATTAGAATTTTAAATACATTTTTTCTTAAAATTTCACTAAATTTAACATCATGTTTGTTTTCCATAATAAACCACCTTTATATATAAGGTTTATTCGTGGGGGAAGTCCCCCACGAACATTCCTTATCGAATATTTTTTAAGCTTGATTATCTAAAATACGTTGCCAAGCTTTCTTGTAGTTAACTAATACGATATCAGTAATATTAGTTTTTGCAGCAGCTAAATATTGTTCTCTAGTAAATAATTCACCGCTACCGAATCCGTTCATGAAATAATCAGAATATCCATGACTTGAACCAGTTGTAAATACTTTAGTAAATGCTTCAGCAGTAGCATTAGCAGTATTTTCTGCAGCTGTTAATGGCATTTGAGTTGGTAATAAGTAGAAGAATGGATCTTCAGCAACTGTATAAGAAGTCTTAGAGATGATGAAGTTTCCATGTTCAACAGCATCATTAACCATATTGATACTTGCTTTACCAGCATCAGTTAATGTTTGATATTCAACACCTAATTCACGAACATAACCAACGTTAGTTGTGTTACCACAGAATGTACGCCACCATACGAAATTATCTTTACCAGATTTAGCAATAGCGTCTAGGATAGCATCAGTAAATGCAGGAATTTTTTGTCCTTTATATACTTCATAGTCAGTACCTTCTACACCATCTGGGTTGAAGTTATACATACCATCAACACCATAGCAGAATAATTCGTTACCTTTTGGAGAATATAAGAAGTCAACTAAACGTAAAGCAGCAGTTAATTTAGCTTCATCATTAACTACGTTAGTTGTAATACACCATCCATCAGTTTTTACACCACGAGAAGATTCAGAGAAATGATAGTAGTTAGTTGTTTCATTACCATCATTCCACTTGCAAAGTGGAGGTAAAACTGCATTGAAATATTCTTGATCTGTATAATAAGTAGTTTTTCCTGTTTCATCTACACCTGATTTAGCTTTAGCTGTAGTTGTACCATTATAATCATAAGTCATGAAACCACTATTAGTTTTCATTAAATTAGCACGCCATTCACCTTTTACTGCTCCACCAAATCCTGATGTGAAATTTTGAACGATTAGTCCTTCTTGGTAAAGTTTGTTCATGTTTTCAATTGCATCGGCATATGCTTCTTCAGTACGAACATCGCATAAGTTTCCTTGACCATCTAAGTACATGAATTGGCATCTAGATTCAACACCACGAATTCCCCAAACTTGCATAAATTTTTGTAAGTTGAAGCAACGGTTACCTTCACCTGATCTTGGGAATAAAACTTCTACTGATTCTTTAGTTGTATCACCAGTAGCTAATTTAGGGTTAGTTTTAACAACACGCATTAAAGCAACTAATTCATCAACATCGTATCCAGCATTTGAAGAAACGAATACATCAGATCTCTTAGTATAAATTCCTTTAGTAAATGCATCAGCATAAGTAGTATCGATATGAGCTTTTAAAGCGCTTAATAACGCAGCACCACTTAAATCTGTAGCATTTTGAGCTGTAATAATGTTTTTAGTATAAGATTTTGTATAAGTAGTTAATGCACCATTTACATAAACATCAACTGAATAACTATTTGTTTCTGGTTCAGTTGCAGTATATTTGCTTGCAGCTAATTTGTTAGCTTCACCAGCAGCATCACCATCTAATAGGTTTCTAACCCATTGATGATTTAATAAAATCATGTTTTCTAACTCGTTCATACCATCGAAGTATGGAGCATAGTAAATTGCACCATTTTCAGACATTACTGAGTCAAATACAGTAGGGTTTTCCATTAGGAATTTTTGTAGGTAAGGTAATCTACTATTTTCGATATTAGCAAAATCCATATATTCAGCTAAGTTTAAAATTTTTCCACCTGTTTTTAAACCTTCTTCAATAATCTTACTAACGTTACCATTGATTAAATCAACACCCTCAAATCCTAAATCTCGATGATATGGGAAGTTATCAGCTGTTTTCTTTCCAGCTTGTTTGTCAACAAATGATGCACCAGCATAGTATTGTAATTCTTTCCATACAGGAAGTAAATCACCTTTTGCTAATGTAACATCTGCTCCATTAGCACCGATTCCTGGAATTGTAACAGGGTCAGCACTTAAGTGAGTAATTGAGTCTGTTGCATTATATTGAACTGCTAATCCTAATGATGCGTTCAATGCAACTTTTTCATACTCTGTTAATTGTACACCAGCTGTTGTAGTTGTTGTTTGCCCACCAGCTGTTGTTTGCCCACCAGCAGTTGTAACTGTTGTTTGTCCACCGCTAGCAGTAGTCTTAGTTGTTGCCTTAGTTGTTGTTTTATCTTTACCACATGCGGCAACAGATAAAGCAGCAGCTGAAGCAAGTAATAAACCAAATACTTTTTTCATTTTTTTCTCTCCTTTTTTTGTTTTTTTATTCTTTAACCCCACCGACATTTACACCTTTTTGGAAGAACTTTTGTAAATAAGGGTAAACAATCATAATAGGGATAATAGACAATAGAATCATTGCGTAAATATAAGAATCTAGGAAATATTCTGTAGTTGTTACATCATCTAGTCCAACATACTCTTCTCTTAGGAATACCATCAATGGTTTATCCTTTTGGTCTATTAATAATAATCTAGCCCAGAAATATCCATTCCATCTACTAATAGCGTAGAATAATGTAACTGTTGCAATTGATGCTTTTGACATTGGAATGTAGATTTTAGTTAAAACTTGGAATTCATTTGCACCATCAACGATAGCAGCTTCTTCAATTTCATGAGGAATTCCACTAAAGTAGTTTCTTAATAAGATAATGTTAAATGCATTCATACCTAAACAGAATACGATACCCCAACGATTATCAACACCTAATGCTTTATAGTTTAATAATGAAGGAATCATACCTGCAGTGAACCACATTGTAAATACTAATAAAAAGTTCCATGTTTTCTTTCCAACTAATTTATCTTTTGATAATGCATATGCTCCACAAATTGATACGAACATACTAAAGATTGTTCCATAGAATGTCATGAAGATTGTATTTGCATAAGCTTGCCAAAAGTCAGCTCTATTAACAATATCACTGATTGCAGCAAATTGAATATCTTTTGGTAATAAAACAATGCTTCCTGAAATTACTGCATCATATCCACTAATTGCAATTGAAATTGTATAAATAAATGGATATAAAGTAGCAACAACGAATAAAGTAACTAAAGTATATGATAATACCTTAAAAATAATTTCCGATGTATCTAAACGTTTCATTTTGCAAACCTCCTAGAATAATGATGTATTTGAAACACGTCTACTAATAAAGTTAGATCCTAATACTAGGCACATGGCAATTAACGCATTAAACAAATCGGCAATAGCAGCACGGTTTTCTGCACCTACAGCAGCACCACCAGTTGCACCTGTTGTTGAGTAATAAACGTATGTACTGATTACCTGCGCAGTTTCCATGATTGGATTTTGGTCAGAACCAGTATCACCAACTAATAAGATAACCTTTTCATAACCAACGTTTAAGATATCTCCAATACGTAAAATTAACATAATAGTTAATGTTGGAGCAACTCCTGGTAAAGTAATATGTCTAATTTGTTGTAATTTATTAGCACCATCGATACGTGCAGCTTCATAGTTTGTTGGTGAAATACTCATTATGGCAGCAAAGTATACGATTGATCCATAACCTGTACCTTCCCAAATACCTGAAATTTGATATACAGCTCTAAAATATTGAGGTTGTTGAACAATCGATTTATCTGAATCCTTGATTGCTCCTATAGCTTCTAATAATCTTGTTAAAACACCATCACTATATTGACCCTCTAGACCAACTGATAACATCTTTAAAACCATTGATGAAATAACTACTGTTGAGATGAATTTAGGTAAATATGTAATAATTTGAGATACACTACGATATAAATTATTTTTGATTTCACTAAATAATAATGCTAAGATAATTGGCATAGGGAAACCAAAAATTAAACCATATAAACTTAAAACGAACGTATTTCTAAATGCTCTCCAGAAATAGAATGATTGAGCACCAAATATTAATTCCTTAACACGCTCGAATCCTACGAAATCAAAACGATAGAAAATGTCCCATGCGCTTTGTTTAGCAACCTCACCTTGATCACGGAATCCAATTAAAATACCTACCATTGGTAAATATCTAAATAAGAAAAAGAATACAACCATTGGTAAAAGTAAGACATACAATCTCCAATCCTTAACAATAGTTTTTAAATTTTTCTTCCATTTAGTTCGTTCCATTTCTTCAAGAATTTCTTCTTTAGTCATTCCTAATAACTGACCGCGATGTAATTCCATCATTGTTCACTTCCTTCACTATTTTTTTCTTCTTGTTCCACTAATTGGACTTCCTCAACCTCATTTGGATCTTTAATTTCACAATTAAATCCTTTGTGAAGTTCTTTGTTAATTCTTATCGCTTCTTCTCTTTGCTCAACGATATAACTTATAGGTTCAACTAATATACCACCATTATTGTCAAAGATAGTAAATACTATCATTGTAACAATCGTAGCAAGAATATTTCCAAACCCTAAAAAGACTAATAATTGATCTAAGAAATCGTTTTCAAAGAGCGCAACAACGACACTCCGAGCAATAGCCTGCCCTACATATGCTATTATACAATATAAAAAAATAAAAACAAAGCCTTTTTTAGTATTTTTTTTATTTTTTTTGAGTGGCAAGGTACATAAAAGTCCAATACTACCGAATAAATAAGTCCATAAGGTTAGTAACTCATTCCATTCAATTATGTCTCTAGCGACAAAAATCAAATATCTTGCTAGTGCCATAGGCACAGCTGTAACTATACCGACTGCTCCCCATCTATAAAGAGCAATCAATACAATTGTAATTTGCAATGAAAACAATGAATTACCACTAACAAGCAAGGCAACACTTTCAACAAAGACACCCAAAACTGCTAGCATGATTAAATCAATCATCATATATTTTCTTTTTGACAATAAAACCACCTCATGTTTACAATAAAAAAAGACAAATGCTTTATTTTATGCTATAATATTTTCAAAACACTGGAGGTATACCTATGAATACACTATATGTTTCAAAAACTGGAACAATTACTAGTTTATCACAAGCGCTATCATTAATCAATGATAATTTTCCAACAACCATCATTCTAGATGAGGGCATATATTTTGAAAAAATATGCATCTGCAATGATAATATCACAATCAAAGGGGCTTGTAAAGAAAATACTTTAATTTCTTTTAATGACTTCTCCAAAAAAATTCATCAAGATGGAAAAGAATTTAATACATTCAGAACATATACTGTCCAAATACTAGGAAATAATGTTCATTTTGAAAATATTACTATCGAAAACAGTTGCACTGATAGTTCAAAATATCATCAAGCTGTTGCTTTACATGTTATGGGAGATAAGGTTTCATTTAAAAACTGTGATATTATTGGTGGACAAGATACTATTTTTTTAGGTCCTCTGCCAAATGATCTTAAAAATCGCTATAACGGCTTATTATTAGATAAGGAAATAAAAACACCAATTTTAGCAAGACATTATTTCGAGAATTGTCATATATTTGGCGATGTAGATTTTATTTTTGGATGTGGAAATTCAGTTTTTGATAATTGCGAAATCACATGCATCAATGAACACGGATATATTTCTGCACCATCAACTGAAAAAGAGCAAAAATATGGTTTTACTTTTAATAATTGCTCTTTTAATGCGATTTCCCACAACAAATCATTTTATTTAGCAAGGCCATGGAGAGACTATGGTGCATCTACTTTTATTAATTGTACATTTGAAAAAGACATTATTCATGATGATATTTTTAACAAATGGAACAATACAAATCGCGATAAAACATGTAGGTTCGCAATATATAATCCACAAGGACTCAATTTGGATAAAATAGTTGAATTTTCTAAAATCTTATCCAAAGAAGAAGCAGATAAATACACATTAGACAACATTTTTAACGACTGGAAAATAAAAGGTTGAAGATAACTCTTCAACCTTTATTCTTTACATTCTTCCACCAACAAAAATATCATTGGCTTTAATTGGAGCACACAATACATTGCTATATGGTTCTCCAGCTTTTTTTAATGCTTCAGCAACAATTTTTGAAACCATAAATCCACCATCATACCTCAAATGAGTATTATCGTTAGTTTCTTTAGCATATAATGGATGCTCCGATGCATCAAAATTCATATATAATTTCTTTGATTTTTCATCGCCTAATTGAGCTAAAATCTTTCTTGTTTCTTCACACACATCAATATATAGTACATTTTCCTTTTCACATAATTGCCTCATAGCTTCCGGATAATCAAAATGTACATTATCTGCTAATACACCATCAATAAATGTTCGTCTATAAACACTTGATAATAGCACAGGTATCGCTTTTTTGCTTCTAGCAGCATCTATAAATTTTTTTAAGTTCTCTTGATAAGTTCCAAAGGCATTGGTATATCTACTAGGGTCTTGAATCTTTTGATCATTATGACCAAATTGAACAAATAGGAAATCACCTTCGGATATTAATTCCATAATTTCATCAAGTCTTCCTTCTTCGATAAAGCTTTTTGTACTTCTACCATTTTTAGCATAATTTCTAACTGCAACATCTCTTTTTACAAATTCAACGAACACTTGCGCCCATCCAACCTGGGGGAATGTTGAGTAGTCGTTAAATTGCATAGTAGAGTCGCCCGCCATAAATATTTTCATATTAGAAACCGAAGAATTCCTTTGCATTATTGTAACATACATCTTGAACAATCTTACCTAAAGTTTCAATTTCTTCAGCAGGATATTGTCCAGATTCTACAAGGTTACCTAACATTTGGCATAAAATACGACGATAATATTCATGTCTTGGATAAGCTAAGAATGAACGAGAATCAGTTAACATACCAACTGATTGAGAAACTAGACCAACTTGCATTAATGTTTCTAAGTTTTGTCTCATACCATCTTGTTGATCTAGGAACCACCAAGCAGTACCTACTTGTACACGTCCCTTAACTCCTTCTTTTTGGAAGCATCCAGATAATACTGTTAATGCATAGTTATCACGAGGATTTAAACAATATAAAATTGTTTTAGGTAACTCATTAGTTTCATCTAATGCACCAAGTAATTGTGATAATTTAGCCATATAGTTTTGGTCTTCAATTGCATCATATCCAGTGTCTGGTCCAATTTTCTTAAGCATACTCTTAGAATTATTTCTTAATGCCCCAATATGATATTGTTGTACCCAACCATATTTGTTATATTCTCTTCCTAAGAATAATAGTACATATCCTTTATATTTATCTTGTTCTTCTACAGAAATTGGTTCATTTTTCATTCCTTTTAAGAAAATTTCATTACACTCTTCATATGTTGCTGGTGCATAGCATACAACATCAAGAGCATGATCTGATAACTTAGAACCCATCTTATCAAAGAAAGCAATACGTTCTGCTAATGCTTTAGTCAATAAATCTAAAGATGTAATTTCATAACCAACAACTTTAGCTAATTGGTTAACCCATGAACCAAACCAATCTAGTTCAACATTGATTGCTTTGTCAGGACGGAATGCAGGTCTAACAGTTGTTTTTAAAGTTTTATCTGCATTCATTTTTGCATGCCACTCTAATGAATCAACTGGATCATCTGTTGTGCATACAGTTTTAACATTAAACTTATACATCATTTCACGTGCAGTTAATGTTTCTAATGTTTTGTTGGCACTATCCCAAATCTTTTGAGCATTTTTTGGATTAATAACATCATAGATACCAAAGTATCTTTGCATTTCTAAATGACTCCAATGGTATAATGGATTACCAACAAAATATGGCATAGATTCAACAAATTGATAATATTTCTTATAATCATCATCTGGTCCAGAGATTGAATCTTCCTCGTATCCTCTAGCACGTAAAGCTCTCCATTTATAGTGATCTCCATAACGATCTCCAGCACCTAACCAAACTTCAGCTAAATTTCTAAATTTTTTATCCTCATAAATTTCTTTTGGTTGTAAGTGGCAGTGATAGTCAATAATTGGCATATTTTCTGCATATTCATGATATAATTTTTTAGCTGTTTCTGTAGTTAATAAAAAATCCTTGTCCATAAATTTTTGCATATTTTTTTCTCCTTAATTATAAAGTAACTCCTGATTTGAAAATAGCGATTTCACGGAAATCATTAATTTCATTTCTAGTTTTCTTTCCATTTACAATTTCAACGATAAAATCAACAAATTCAATGGCTAATTCATCCATTGTTTTTTGACCAACTAATCTACCAGCATCAAAGTCAATCCAATTTGGCTTTCTTCCTGCTAAATCAGAATTTGTTGAAATCTTTACAGTTGGAATAAATCCACCAAATGGTGTACCTCTACCTGTTGAAAATAGTACTAAATGACATCCAGCCATTCCTAATACTGTTGTAGCAACTAAATCATTTCCTGGAGCACTAATTAGATTTAATCCCTTATTCTTAATTAAATCAGTTTGTTTTAAGACATCAATTACATTGCTGCTACCAGCCTTTTGAGTACATCCAAGAGATTTATCCTCAAGAGTAGTAATTCCACCTTTTTTATTTCCTGGTGACGGATTTTCATAAATAACTTGATCATGTTTCTTATAATAATCTTTAAAATCATTGATCAATCCAACAATCTTATGATATGTTTCTTCATCTTTAGCTCGTCTCATTAAAATTGTTTCCGCACCAAACATTTCAGGAACCTCTGTTAAAACACTTGTTCCACCATTTAAAATTAGATAATCAGAGAATTTACCAATTAATGGGTTTGCAGTGATTCCACTAAATCCATCAGATCCACCACATTCTAAACCTACCTTTAAACAAGAGATTGGCATTTCTTCTCTTACATCATTCTTCATCTCTTCTAGTAAAGAAGAAAGAATTTTTACTCCTTCACTAATCTCATCAGCTACTTCTTGAATGATTAGGAATTTAATTCTTGATTCATCATATTCTCCTAATGTTTCTTTAAAAGCAGCAACTTGATTGTTTTCACATCCTAAACCTAGAACTAAAACTCCGCCAGCATTTGGATGCTTAACAATGTTTTGAAGACTTTTCTTAGTATTTTCATGGTCATCACCCATTTGTGAACATCCATAAGGATGGGCAAATGTAAATACACCATCAATCATACTCAAGTCATTTTCATTTTGGAATTTCTTAACAATAGCTTTTGCTTGAGCAGTTACACAACCAACAGTTGGAATTACCCATAATTCATTACGAATTCCAATCTCGCCATTCTTTCTTTTAAAAACATTAACTGTTTTACTAACTATATGGCTTTCAACATTTTCAAATTTAGGAGTATAAGAATATGAAATCTTATCTGATAAATTTGTTACAATGTTATGAACATGAACATGCGTTCCAGCCTTAATGTCCTCTTTAGCATGTCCAATTGCGGCGTTATATTTAATAATATTTTCACCTTTTTTGATGTCGACAAGAGCAATCTTGTGTGCACGAGGAACATCATTTAATAATGTAACTCCGTTTACAACCTCTCCAGCCTTTAAATCCATCAAGGCAACCATTACATTATCGTTTTTATCAATTACTAAAAAATTATTCATCTTAATCACCTATTGAAAATTTTTGTTAAATGTTGCTTCCATTCCTATAGTTAAAATATCATATACAACGTCTGTTACATATGCATTTGCACCATCAATAGTGTTCATATCAACACCCCAATGATCCTTCATTCCCATTACATGAGTAACAATCTTGTTAACTCCCTCTTTAGTGTTATCGTATTCAGCCCATAATTTAGCCCACATTTCTAAGAATTCAGGGTTATCAGCTAAAGCAATTTTTTCACCATTTCTTTCACCCTTATAGAATACCATCCAAGATGCTAAACTGAAGAATGAATGTTTAGGGAAGACGTTTAATGTATTAACATTGTCTAAAATAGTTGGTAATACACGAGTCATGAATTTAGTCATTGAGTTTAAAGCAATGCTCATTAATTCATGTCTAACAAAAGGGTTTGCATATCTTTCTAATACTGAATCAGCAAAGAATACCATTTCTTCACGTGGTAATTTAATTGTAGGAACAACTTCACCATAAATGAAATCTCTAACAAACTTACCTAATCTTGGATCCTCAACAGTTTCTCTAACTGTATCGATTCCACTTAAATATGCTACTGGTACCATACAAGTATGTGAACCATTTAGAATCTTAACTTTTCTTTCTTTATAAGGTTTGAAATTATCAACAAATAATACATTTAATCCAGCCTTATCTGCAGGGAATACATCTTTTAATCCCTTTGGACCTTCAATAACCCATAAGTGGAAGATTTCTCCCTTAACCATTGAATGATCACTATATCCGATTTTTTCCATTAATTCATTAGCTTCATTTCTTGGATAACCTGGAACGATTCTATCAACTAATGTATTAGAATATGTATTAGCATTTTCTAACCAGTTAATGAAATCTTTATCTAATCCAATGATGTTAGCTAATTCAATCATAATTTCTTTCAAATGCTTACCATTATAATCAATTAACTCACATGGGATGATATGTAATCCTTTATTCATATCTCCATTAAAATGATCATAACGTGCTTTTAAGAATGCTAAAAGTTTTCCCGGATAGCTATTTGGTGTTTTAGATAAATCTGTATCTTCTTTATCTAACACAATACCAGCCTCAGTAGTATTAGAAATAACAAACTCTAAATCATCGCTCTTAGCGTATGATAAATACTTGTCATACTCTTCATATGGATTGATTAAATCATCAATAACATCGATAATTTGATGTTGTTCGATAACCTTACCATCTAATAATCCTTGTAAGAATAATGTATATAAACCATCTTGTTCTTTCATTTCCTTAACACGTCCGAATGAAACAGGTTGTACAACAGCTACTGAACCATTGAATACCTCTTTATCATTCATTGTTTGAATAATCCAGTCAACGAAGGCTCTTAAGAAGTTTCCTTCTCCAAATTGTAATATTTTAATTGGTCTATCCTTTTTAGGATGGATGCTTGCATTTAATTGTTGCATATGAACTCTCCTTTTTTTAATGTCCTATAGACATAATGATTTTTATCTACATTATTATAACCTTTTATTACATAAAAGTCAACAAAACGAGCCTCCTATTTCCTTAATCATTACTATTGAATTTTCATATTTTGTTTTTGATATATTATCTTCCTCAATAAAAAGGTTACTACTATCAAATTGGGTGAATCCTAATTCTTTAAATAAATCATAAACATCTCCATTTGATACAAGCAAAAAAAGATATTTGACATCTCTTTTAATCGCTAACTCCGATATTTTATTAAAAATATCTAAAATATACTCATCAACTATTTTTCTTTTAAAAACAAAATATCTAATTAAACCATATTTTTTAAACTTTTCATAAGAAATTACGCCTATGATTTCATCTAAATCAACTAGCGCAACCCCTTCATTTAAAACATCTAAATCTATAGTCTTTAAAGACTCAACACTTTCTAAAAATTCCTTTGCCTTATCTAAGAATAACCCCTTAATTTCAACAATTTCCATTATTTAATCCCCCAATATCCACCATTTATATGTTAATTTTTCATCAGATCCTCTAGACATGAAATCTGGATATAAGCATCCCCACCAATTATCACCTTTTCCTTCACCAATTGTGACGAGTAGAGTCATTTTCACTTTCCCTTTAATTACCTTACCATTATATGTTTTATCACCCATATTATGCTTTTTAATCTCGACCTTGACTTCAGTAATTTTGTTTAAATGATAACTAATATCATCTAAATTATCGGTTAACGTATCAACAATTTCATCATAATTACAATCCTCTAAATGATAACTATCTAAAACATCCGATAATGTATTTGCTACATCCTTCTTAATTCTTAAATCATATTCATTATTACTATTAGCTAATATTCTGATGTAAAAATCCTCCTCTTTATTTATTTGATAAAATAAAAAAACTAAAAATAAAATTAAAATTATCTTTTTCATAAAAAAATCACCCCTGTAATTAATATTTACAGAGGTGATAAAAATTATACATTTTTTTCCAAAATGCTTATAATATCATCAATCTTAATTTGTCCTTCTCTTAATACAACCATCTCATCCTTTGTCAAATCAACAACGGTCGAAGAGATATTACTATATTCTTTTTTGTACGGATCATCATAAATATAATCAACCATATCATTAAACCTAAAGACAATTGATTCATAATCATTTAGAGGCATCTCTTTACTGATATTTACACTTGTTGTGGCTAACGGCCCATTTTCCCTTAAAAGCTTTAATGTAAATTCATGATTAGGAATGCGAACACCAATTGTATCTTTAATTGCAAGATTTCGATGGCTTAATTTAGATTTAAGAATTAATGTTAATGCTCCAGGCATAAAATTATCAATGATAATTCTTGCTCTTTCATCCACATAGGCTAGCTCTTCAATTTGTGCCATACTATCGCACAAAACTGCAAAGGTTTTATTAGATGATCTTCTTTTTATATGCATCATTCTTTCTAATGCGGCATCATCAGTTACCTTAGCTCCCATACCATAAACAGTATCGGTAGGAAATATTATCACTTGTCCATCTTTAATTCTCATAAATTAAATCTCCTTAATAAAATACTCTGCTGTTTTAGTATTTGTCGCTAAAGGAATTTGATAAACATCACATAAACGTAATAACGCATTGATATCTGGCTCATGAGCTTGAGCAGTTAAAGGATCTCTTAAAAAGATTACCATATCTAATTGCTCATTGGCCACCATTGCCCCAATTTCTTGATCTCCACCAAGTGGTCCACTTTTTAATCTATTAACCTTTAAATTCGTATTTTCCATAATCCTTAATCCAGTTGTCCCAGTAGTAAAAATATTATGTTTTGCTAAAATATCTTGATATTTATATACGAATTTAACCATTTCATCTTTTTTCTTATCATGAGCGATTAATGCAATTCTCATTTTACTTCCCCCCATTAATAATGATTGTCATACGATCCTTACCGAAAATATCTTTAATTAATTTAACATTAGCATTTGGAAAATATTTTTTTGCTAAATTCACCATCGCTTCGCCTTTATCATACGCGTGTTCAAAAGCAATGATGCTTTTTTCCTTTAATATTTCATGAGCTTGGCTTAAAATAATGCGATAAAACTTTAATCCATCCTCACCACCAAATAAGGCAACCCATGGTTCATTATCCTTTACTAAGCTACAAACATCCTCATTATCAGGAATATAAGGTGGATTTGACACTAAAATATCAAACTTTTCTTTCTTTACTGGTTCTAACATATCTCCTTGAAGGAAACGAACATTAGCCCCTAGATTAAGCGCATTTTTTTTAGCTACTTCTAAAGCTTCAAATGATATGTCCGTTAAAGTGACATTCATATTTGGCTCCTCAAGAGCTAATGTAATTCCAATACATCCACTTCCGCATCCGATATCCACGACATCAACCTTACCGTCAAATAAATCATCATATTCGTATAAAATGTTTTCAACCAATTCTTCAGTTTCAACACGAGGAATTAAAACATCACCATTTACGATAAAATTATATCCATAAAAAGTTTCATATCCCGTGATATGCTGAACAGGAATATTATCATATATATATTTGTTTAAAGCATCATTAAAACTATCAAAAACATCATTAGGGCATTCTTCATTTATATTAGCATAAAGGATTGCACTTTCCATTTTTGAAAAATGTAATAATAAAATTAAAACCGCTGATTCTTCTTTTTGATGTTCTTCCGCAAGCTTCTTAGCATTGTCTAGTATTTCTTTATATTTAGCCATTTTTTCACACCCTTAAATAAAAATATCCACGAATATTATACCATAAAAAAAATAGAAAATTATACATTTATCATAAACTTTAAAAATAATTGTATGAATCGTATTCAAAATAAGCCATTTAAGTGAAAAATCTTTTGACAATTTTTTTGGCGACAAAAAATACCTTCAAAACTAATTGAAGGCATATTTTTTATTCTTCAGATTCTCCAAGCATTTTTTTCTTTTGATCTTCTAATACCAATTGATCAATTACTAAATCTAGTTTTCCATCAATAATAGCATCTAAACGTTGAATAGTGAAGTTGATTCGGTGATCAGAAACACGGTTTTGTGGATAGTTGTATGTTCTAATTTTCTCACTACGGTCACCATTTCCAATAAGTGATTGTCTAATTGAACCCTCTTCTTTATTCTTTTCTTGTAATTTTAAATCATATAGTCTTGTTTTTAAAACCTTTAAGGCATTTGCTTTATTCTCATGTTGGCTCTTTCCATCTTGGCATGAAACCACAAGCCCTGTTGGAATATGTGTTACACGGATCGCTGATTTAGTAGTATTTACAGATTGCCCTCCTGGACCACTTGAGCAAAAGATATCAATGCGAACGTCATTCATATCAAGCTCAACTTCTAATTCCTCAGCCTCAGGCATAACTAATACAGTAGCTGTTGAAGTATGAATGCGTCCAGCTGATTCAGTTAATGGAACTCTTTGAACACGATGTGCTCCAGACTCATATTTTAACAAAGAGTATACTGACTCACCTGAAACCATAAATTCAATTTGTGAATACCCACCAGCTTCACATTCTACGGCGTTTAATAATTCAATTTTCCAACCCTTTGATTCTGAATATTTGCAATACATGCGATATAAATCTCCAGCAAAAATGTTTCCTTCATCTCCACCAGCGGCTCCACGAATTTCAACCACAACATTCTTATCATCATTAGGATCTTTAGGTAATAAAAGAATTTTTAATTGTTCCTCATAATCGCTTACTAAGGCCTTATTCTCTTCTAATTCCATTTCAGCCATTTCACGAATTTCCGGATCAGAGTCATGAACCATTTCCTTTAAATCATGAATTTGATCTAAACAATCCTTATATTTTCGATAAATATTAACAATCTTTTCAATACCTCTTTGTTCTTTTGATAAGCTTGTTAATTTTTTAATGTCCATTACAATTTCTGGACTCATCAATTCTTTTTCAATTTCTGTGTATCTTTTTTCAATAGCATCTAATCTTTCAACTATCATTCTACCACTTCCTATTCAGTTTTATTTCTAAATGAGCTATATGCTGGTTCAAACAATAAATTAATATCTACACCAGCTGTACCCTGTCTATTTTTAGCAATACTTAATACCGCAGTACCTTTTGTGGCTGAATCCTTATTATAATATTCATCACGATATAAGAATAAAATAACATCGGCGTCCTGTTCAATACCACCAGATTCTCGCAAATCGGCCATCATTGGTTTCTTACTATCACGCTTTTCAACCTCACGCGATAATTGTGATAGAGCAATAACCGGAATCTCCAATTCGCGAGCTAATTGTTTAAGTGATCGTGAAACTCCACTTACGAACTCTTGACGACTTCCTTTATAATTCTCATTTGGTGAAATTAATTGCAAGTAATCAATAATCAATAAATCTAATCCTTGTGATTGACTTAGCTTACGACATCTTGCTCTAATTTCCTCAATAGTAACGTTACTACTATCCGAAAAATGAATATTTAGCTTTGATAATGACGCAATACCAGCCTCAAAATATTGCCACTGCTTAGGCGTTAATGTACCAGTTTTAATATCATTACTATTGATACTTGTTTCTGCTGCAATCATACGCATAACAATTTGTTCGCTTGGCATCTCTAAACTAAAAACCGCAACGCTTGCCTTAGAGTTCTTATTTCTTGAAGCAACATTAGTCGCAAGATTCATCGCTAAAGCACTTTTTCCCATTGCCGGTCTAGCAGCTAAAATGATGAATTCACCAGGATGCAATCCTGATGTATAATGATCAAGTTCAATAAATCCTGTTGATAAACCAGTTACATCATCAGTACTATTCATATTATCTTCAGTTTTTTCTTGAACATTAGCAGCAATACTCCTTATTGATGAAAAGTCGGATGTTTTACGATCCTTTGAAGCATTAAAAATTAATTTTTCTGCTAAATCAACATAAGCTGTCGGCTCTACTGAACCATCATAACCTGTATCTGCAATTTGCTCTGCTACGCTAATAATCTTTCTTTTCATTGATAATCCTTTAACAATATCAACATAAGCATCAACATTACTTGTTGCACTTGCATCGATAATTCCTAAAAGATATTCCGAACCACCCGCTTCATTTAAGCGACCGTTTTGCATTAATTCATTATATACAGTCGTGTAATCAATGATTACACCTTCAGATGATAATTTCCTCATTGCTTGAAAAATATGTTGGTTCTTCGTATCAAAAAAATCTTCATTATTTAATTGGTCAGCAAGCGAAATCATCACACTATTATTAATGAAAGCTGCACTTAATATAGATTGTTCCGCCTCCAAATTAAATGGAATTTGCTTTTTCATCTTATCCCTACTTTTCTAGAACATGTATTTCAAATTTAGCGACAATATCCTTATGAAGATGAACTTCACCATCATAAATACCTAATGAATTAATTTCATTTGCAAGTTCAATTTTTCTCTTATCAATATGAATTCCATATTGCTTTTCGAACTCATCAGCAATTTGTTTTGTAGTAACACTACCAAATAGTTTACCATCTTCACCCATTTTAATATATACATTTATACTCTTATTTTCGATATCAGCTTTTAATTTATTCATAAGTTGCAAATATCTTAAAGCTTCTTCCTTTTCTTTTTCCTTATCTTCTTTTGCCTTCTTTAAGTTTTCAGGAGTAGCTAAAGCAGCTTTATTTCCAGCAATTAAGAAATTAGCATATCCATTAGCAACATCAATAATATCACCCTTAACTCCTTTTCCTTTGACATCTTCAGTTAAAATAATCTTCATATTCTCTTCTCCTTCATTCATTTGTCCACGATCTAAAACCTCATAAAGCATATCATATGCTTCATCAATTGACTTATCTTTTATTTGAGCTGCAGCACCATTTAAATGGCCTCCACCACCAAGCTCTTCCATAATGACCTGAACATTAATATTTAAGTAACTTCTAGCGCTTATTCCTATAAGCGAATTATCAATCTTTCCAATTGTAAATGAAGCTCCAATACCATCAATTTCAAGTAATCTCTCAGATACCTGAGCTAATAAAACGCGGTCAACAATCTTATTTTCCGGAACCTTAACAACTGCATACTTATCAAATACAACTGTTGCTAATGATTCTAGTTCTGCAATCTCTTTTCTTCTTCCTATTTCTTCACGCAATAATGATTTAACTTTAATTGTATCCGCACCAAGCTCTTTTAGAATTGATGCAACATCAAATGTTCTTGAACCTGTTCTAAATGTAAAGTTATTTGTATCAACGATAACTCCTGAAAGCATAACTGTTGCTTCAAATGAACTAATCTCAACCTTCTTACCAAAGAATGGAATCATCTCTGTTACTAATTCTACACTTGAAGATGCATATGGTTCAACATAATTAAATTTTGGATTTTCAAAACTAATTTCACCACGACGATGGTGATCAACAACCGCTAATGTACACTTATTTAGTAACTCAGGGTTGCTTACAATTTGTGGTGATTGACTATCTACAACAATTAATAAACTCTTATCATCAATTAATGATAAGGCTTCTTGGCTATTACATAAATACTCCATAAGCCCCATGTGTTCCTTAGCTGTCGTATCAAGTATTCTACGAACAGTTGGATCGCAATTGCTTTCTTCACAAACCACTTTTACTTCCTTATCACATGAAATTACCATTTTTAATACAGCAATCATTGCTCCAAAGCAGTCTGTATCCGTATTCTTATGCCCCATAATAATAACATTTTTAGCTTTTTCAATTGTCTCTCTTAGTGTTTGTGCCATCACACGTACTAAGACCTTTGAGCTCTTTTCAAGGGCATTTGTCTTAGCACCAAAATATTGAATCTTTTCATTTTGAATATTAACTACAGCTTGATCTCCTCCACGCTTTTCAGCTAATTCAATCGCATTTTGAGCATAAGATCCAAGCTCTTCATAAGATACATCCCAACATGCAATACCAATTGATGCTGTAACACGTAATTCATTTTCTTCAGATATTGCTCTAATCTTATCAAGAATGTCAAATTTTTCCTTAATCATAACTGATAATTGTTTTTGATCTAGAACAATTACTGAACGATCATCACTATATGATTTTAAATATCCACCAATTTGTGTAATCCAATCGGAAATTTCCCCTAAATAACGACCACGTAATTTTGATCTTTCTTGGACATCTAATTCAGCAAGTGATTGCTCCATATTGTCTAGATATATAATACCTAGTGCTGTTGTACGATCACGATATTTCTGAATGATGTTTTCTCTTTCTGTTTCATCAAAAAAGTATAATAAACGGTGCTCTTCACGATAAATAACATCATATTTACGATCATATACCGAAATCTTTATTTTTTCATTTCCTTCTTTAATTTGATTAAACAAATCATTATGAATTGTTTGTAATGTTCTCTCAACAAGTTTGTTTTGGAACATATTTTTAGCAAAACGGTTAGCCCATTTTATTTCATATTCTTCGTCAAAAATCATAATTCCAACTGGTAATTCATTAAACGCTTCATCTCCAGCACGTTTAACGTGATATGAAATGTTATTCCATACGTCCAACCTATTTTCTAACCATTTGATTTTTTTATTTTTGCTAGATGAAATCATCAAGAAAATAATTATAGCCGCACCAATTAGCGATGCTAACAATAGTATTAATAGAATTGTCTCCTTCATTACTAATTTTTTGGTATAAACTACTCCAATTACAATAACAAAAATAATATCTAGGAACAATAATATTGATTTTTTCATTGAAATCACCCCATTTACTAAATATTATAGCAATAATATCTGTTTTTTACAACAATTTATGAATTTATTTAATTATATTAAATATCATAAAAACGCTTTTATTATTAAAAAAAAATTTGTTGTTGTCTTAAAATTGAATATAGTCTATAATTAGAAATAAAGTGAGGTAGAGATTATGAACGCAGTAGTATCTGTAATTGGAAAAGATCAAGTTGGTATTTTAGCATTTGTTTCTAAATTATGTGCTGATAATGGAGCTAATATTTTGGATGTAAGTCAAACCGTTATGCAAGATACCTTTGCAATGATTATGATGATTAACATTGATAATCTAAATGTAGAACTAAATGCTTTTATTGAAAAAATGGCTAATGAAGGTAAAGAAAGATGCCTTCAAATTCATGTAATGCATGAAAATGTATTCAATTCAATGCATAGAATATAGGAGTGTGTGGCATGATTAACAATCAAGAAATTTTCGAAACAATAAAAATGATTCAAGATCAAAATCTTGATATTAGAACAATAACTATGGGTATTTCCCTATTAGATTGTGCTGATAGTGACATCGATAAGAGTTGTGAAAAAATTTATAACAAGATTAAAAGATTAGCAAAAAATCTAGTAGCTGTTGGCGAAGAAATCGCTACAAAATACGGAATTCCTATCATTAATAAAAGAATTAGCGTTACGCCAATCGCTATGCTTTTAGGTGTTAGTGGCGGTGACCCAATCAAATATGCTAAGACGTTAGACAAGGTTGCTGAAGAGCTAAATGTAAACTTTATCGGTGGATATAGTGCTTTAGTCCAAAAAGGATTTTCAGCCGGAGATTTAGAATTAATCAATTCAATTCCAGAAGCCCTAACAGTTACATCACGTGTATGTTCTTCTGTAAATGTTGGTTCTACTAGAGCTGGTATTAATATGGATGCTGTCAAAACTATGGGTCAACAAATTTTGAAATGTGCGGAATTAACTAAAGATGATAATTGTGTTGCTGCATCAAAACTAGTTGTATTTTGTAATGCTGTTGAAGACAACCCATTTATGGCTGGAGCCTTCCATGGTGTTGGTGAAGCAGATTGTGTGTTAAATGTTGGAGTTAGTGGTCCAGGTGTTGTAAGAGCTGCAATCTCTAACGCTCCAGATGATGCAGATTTAACAGAAATTGCTGAAATCATTAAGAAAACAGCATTTAAAATTACAAGAATGGGACAACTTGTTGGAAGTGAAGCCGCTGAAAAATTAAATGTTGAATTTGGTATTGTCGATTTATCATTAGCGCCAACTCCTGCTGTTGGAGATTCAGTAGCGCATATTCTTGAAGAAATCGGATTAGAAATGTGTGGTGCTTATGGTACTACTGCTTGTTTAGCAATGTTAAATGATGCCGTTAAAAAAGGTGGAGTAATGGCTTCAAGCCGTGTTGGAGGTTTATCTGGAGCATTTATTCCAGTAACCGAGGATGCTGGAATGATTGATGCCGCTAGAGATGGATCATTAACACTTACAAAATTAGAAGCTATGACAGCTGTTTGCTCAGTTGGTTTGGATATGATTGTAATTCCAGGAGATACTTCTGCTGAAGTAATCAGTGGTATCATCGCTGATGAAGCAGCAATTGGAATGGTTAACTCAAAAACAACTGCTGTTAGATTAATTCCTGCCATTGGTAAAAAAGAAGGCGAAGAATTAGTATTTGGCGGATTATTTGGTGAAGGGCCAATCATGAAAATTAACCAAAAATCACCTGCTAAATTTATTAATCGTGGTGGACAAATTCCTGCGCCACTTCAATCATTAAAGAACTAAATATATACAATAAAAAACCATAGGTCTTTTTAAAATAGACCCTATAAAGTAGACACATAAAAAAACATGTGATTCTATTTTATAGGGTCTTTTGTTGTTGTATAATAAAACTA
>JAEDCM010000001.1 GCA_016294165.1 Anaeroplasmataceae bacterium | reverse complement strand
ATATTGATGGAATAGCAAACATTAATCCAATTAGATATCGAGGATATTATTATGATGAAGAAACTCAGTTATTCTATTGCAACTCTAGATATTATTCACCTGAACTTTGTAGGTTCATAAGTCCAGATGATGTAGAATATCTTGATCCGGAATCAGTGAATGGGTTAAATTTGTATTGCTATTGTTATAATAATCCGATTATGTATGTAGATAATTTTGGATATTTTCCGGTTGCTATCGATGCAATTACAACCATCGTTAATGGAGTGATGGAATTATATGAATTTGGTTTAAAATGGTCGCTAAAATCTTTTAAAAACGCTCCTAAAATCACCATGGATATTGCTAAAAAGATGGCTCGTAAAAGTGGTCATATTCAAAGTGCTAGGAAAATAATGAGAAATCAGCAAAAACTTATTGATTCCACACAACAATCAATTGATGATGTAGCTAAGTTTGGTAAAAAAATGGGAAAAGCTTTATTAGTCGCTGACATTGCTTGGAGTCTTGGTGAAAATATAGCATATGGTGAAGAAAGCTGGTTCACAAATACTCTTGTTGATGCCGGTATAAGTTTAGCTATTTATGGTTTAAGTTTATTGCCTGGTGGTTTTTTTATTACATTGGCCACCACTGTAGCAACGTCTATTTTGGAAGATGAAATTAAGAAATTTAAAGATGATTTTTATGATGTTTGGAGTAACTTTTGGAGTTTTTCTTGGATTTAATGAATAATGGAGGGAATAATTTTGAAAATTAAATTCAGATATGATTATAATTACAAAATGCTTTTTTTTAGTATTTTATCATCACTACTGTTTTTGGTAATATTTGTTGCTTCATACGATAAAAGTTTAATTGCTTTTTGTTTCTTTGGTATAATCTTCTTAATCTGTTTATTAAATACAATTATTCTAATTTATAATCAAGGAATTTCAGTAGGAAAGAAAAATGTACTTATTATTGATTATTATTGGTTTACTAAAATCAGTTTAGCAGATTTAAATAGAGTCGAATTAAAAGAGATTAAAAAGGACAAAAAGAGTAATTTATATGGTTTGATTAATGAATTTTATCATCCATCAACTTATATGTATAATTCTGATTATATTTACAATAATGGTAGAGTATTTAAGATAATATTTTACTTAAATAACAACGCTACTATAGAATCATATTTTGGTTGGATGTATAAAGAAAAAAATATTATGAGAGTTAATAAAATTGTAAATAAATTGGAAAACTTTGTTTACAGTATCAATTTAATAATTCGAGAAAACAAAAAAAATAATAATTGTAGTAAATAGGAAAAGCATTCAGAACTTTTCAACACTTAGTTTTTCAAAGAATTAATTGTCTATTCAACAGGAGAACATGAAAGAATTACGATAGCCATTTGGAAGAGTAGAAACATTTGAAAATGGATATATCATTTAGATTTCTAAGGATATGAGATGAGTAATGAAGAATAATAAATGCTTTTGATTATTTGATAAGTGATTATAATTGCTCATTGATTCTTGAATAAAATCGAGGAAACCACTATAGCTTTCAAAATGAAACATTTAAATTAAAAATCTATGTGTGGGAACAATTTGATGGGTTAGATATATATCTAATTTACAATGATGAATGTTTTCATATCAATCATTATATAGAAGATCCTTCGTTAATTACTAAACGAAAAGGATTTAAAGGTTTCTTCTTTAACTATAGCGAGGAATTTTGAACGATTATTGCCAAAATAGTAAAAAATTAAAGGAATATTAAAATATGCAAAACTAGATTTAGCTGACACATGGCAGGAATTCCAACACGGGATTCCTGCTTTTTATATGTAAGCCAGGTATCCTAGTTACATCAAGAAGCGATGGTGGAAGATGCTGTGGCAGATTGTGGCTTGGCTTATCTTGTTTACAATAATTGTTGATATTGACGTATTTAATTGAACTTGTTAAAACGAATAATCTAAAATTTTTTATTAGAAGATTAACAAGTATTCATAGATTAGGTGGATGTTTAGGATTAAATGATGTTGTTAATATATTGGATAAAACAATATTGCTTATAGAAAACATGAAATAACTGATTATGATTACTATAAACAAAAAGTTTTAAAACTTGATCTAGATCCAACCTTGTGGCTGTAAGAAAAATTCTAACAATAATATTTAGTTTCCTTTATATCTAACAGATAATGAGAATAATAAAAAATTTTATTAGATATTGCATAAAATAATATTATATATTATAATAACCATAGATGTGATTTTAATATAGCCCTGAGAGACTATAAAATACCAAAAAAATAATCGAAATTTAAAATATTTTTTTAGTATGATATTACTACGTCCTGGACTATACAGGACGTATTTTTTATAGGAGGAACTATGAAGGATCTATTATCTTTAAGAACACTAAGTAATGAAGAAATAATGAATATTTTAAATGAAGCCTTAGAATTTAAAAAAGGAAAAGAATTTAGTTTAAAAAATAAAATAATCGCTAATCTTTTTTTTGAATCTTCCACAAGAACGCAATATTCATTTAATGTGGCTCAAGAAAAACTAGATATGAAGGTAATCAATTTTAATCCTACTGTTTCGAGTTTAAATAAAGGTGAATCATTTTATGATACTGTTAAAACCTTTGAATCATTTGGAATAGATGCTGTTGTTATTAGGCATTCTAAGGATCGATACTATGATGATTTAAAGAGGTTAAAATGTCCAATCATCAATGGTGGTGATGGTAAAGGAGATCATCCAACCCAAAGCTTATTAGATTTGATGACTATTTATGAGGAATTTAAGCATTTTGAAGGATTAAAAATATGTATTGTTGGTGATATTAAGCATTCAAGAGTAGCGCATACTAATTTTGAAATAATGAATCGTTTAAAGATGGAATGCTATACATCTGGTCCAATTGAATATAAAGAGGATGGATATAATTATATTGATTTCAACACGTGTATAAGTGAAATGGATATTATTATGCTATTAAGGGTTCAAAATGAAAGACATAGTGAAGATGAAAAGCTTAGAATGTCTAATGATGAATATTTAGAAAGATATGGCTTAACAATGGAAAAGGTTAAGAAAATGAAGCCAAATAGCATTATCATGCATCCAGCGCCATTCAATCGTGGTGTAGAGATTAGTGATGATGTTGTGGAATGTGAAAAATCCAGAATATTTACCCAAATAAATAATGGTGTATATGTTCGAATGAGTGTTATTAAAAGGAGTTTAACCGAATGATTTTAAAAAATGCAAAATGCTTGATTGGAAAAGATTTAGTAAAAAAGGATATTGAAATTATTGATGGAATAATCACAAAAATCTCTGATAAAATTGATGCGGATGGATTAGATTTAAAAGGATTAACAATTCTACCATCATTTATCGATCCGCATGTTCATTTAAGAGAACCAGGGTTTGAATATAAATCAACAATTCTAGAGGGCTCTAAATCATGCGCTAAGGGTGGATATACTGATGTCTTTATGATGCCTAATTTAAATCCAACCCCTTCATCAAAGGAATCTATCAAGCCGCTATTAGAAGCTCAAAAAACTGGAGTTATTCGTTGTCATATATTAGGTTCAATCACTAAAAATGAAGCAAGCATTGAATTATCTGATTTTGATGATATTGATAAATATTGTTTAGGCTATAGTGATGATGGTAAAGGTGTTAAAACATCAAAACTAATGTATGAGGCAATGCTTAAGGTAAAAAAACTAAATAAGCATATTATTGCTCATGTGGAAGATGAAAGTTTATTATATTGTGGATGTATTAAAAAAGGTAAATTCAGTGAAGAAAATAATTTAAAAGGTATCTTAGGAATTAGTGAGACAGCCCAATTAGCTCGCGATTTAGTTTTAGCTAAGGAAACGCAAGTAAAATATCATATGTGCCATATGT
The DNA here is from genome assembly GCA_016294165.1 of Anaeroplasmataceae bacterium. Taxonomy (GTDB): domain Bacteria; phylum Bacillota_I; class Bacilli_A; order Acholeplasmatales; family JAEDCM01; genus JAEDCM01. The sequence continues at coordinate 96,165 of JAEDCM010000001.1, read as the reverse complement.
CCACAAAAAATTCTTTAGAATTGATGAATTTTTATAAGGATAAGGCTAATGTTACATGTGAGGTATGTCCACATCATTTATTATTATGTGAAAATGATTTAGTTGATAGTGGTGATTTTAAAATGAATCCACCATTAGCAGGCTATGATGATATGATGGCATTAAGGGAAGCCTTAAAAAAAGGACAAATCGATTGTATTGCGACTGATCATGCACCACATTCCAATGAGGAGAAGTCTCGTGGATTAGAAAAATCAGCATTTGGAATTGTAGGGATTGAAGATGCATTTAGTTTAATGTATACTAATTTTGTATTAACAAATGATATTAGCTTATATGATTTAATTTGTATGATGAGTTTAAATCCGAGTAGAATCTTCAATTTAGACTCACATGAGATTAAGGTTGGAAATAAAGCAAATTTAACAATTGTTGATTTAGATGGAAAATATACCATCAGTAAGGATCGTTTAATTTCTAGGGCTACAAGTATGCCATTTAGTGGATATGAGGTCAACGGAATAATAAAATATACAATTATGGATGGACAAATTGTTTTTGAAAAATTGCAATAAAGGTTGGTGTAATTAATGGTAAAAGAAAATACAATTATTATCAAAAATGATCAAATTGCTAAAGATATTTATGAAATGACTTTAGAGGTTAATTTTGAGGCAAAACCTGGACAATTTATCAATATTGATGTAAACAATGCTGAATTTCTTCTAAGAAGACCGATTTCCATTGCGAATATTGAAGGTAATAGATTAACCATTTGTTACCGTAATGTTGGAAAAGGAACAAATGAACTAAGAAAGAAAAGCGTTGGCGAGTTAGTTAATATTTTAGGGCCTCTTGGAAATGGCTTTCCATTAGTTTCTAGTCAAAAAGTTTTAATTGTTGGGGCTGGAATGGGAGTTGCGCCAATGTATTATTTAGCTAAAGAATTATCCAAAAATAATAATCAAATATCTATCGTTCTTGGATATAATGATGATAAATTAGCGTATTATACTGATAAATTTAAGGATTTTGGCGAAGTTAATATTGTCACAATGGATGGATCACTTGGAAAAAAAGCTAATGTCATTGAATTTTTAGAGAATAATGAAATTGATTTTAATGTTTTATATGCTTGCGGGCCAGGAATCGTATTAAAAAGCTTAGATCAAAAATATCAATCAAAGAAGATGGGCTACCTATCATATGAAGAGCGTATGGCTTGTGGAATTGGAGCTTGCTACGGATGCGTAATTCAGACCAATAAAGGTCTTCAAAGAGTTTGTAAGGATGGACCAATCTTTAATTTAGGAGCTGTTAAATATGAATAATTTAAAAGTATCTTTACCTGGCTTAGAATTAAAAAATCCAATTATGCCTGCCAGTGGAACCTTTGGATTTGGAGAAGAATTTGAAAAATTATATAACTTAAATATTTTAGGATCAGTTATGATCAAAGCAACAACGATTAATCCTAAATTAGGAAATAAAACACCACGTGTTGCGGAAACATATGGAGGAATGCTTAATGCTATTGGACTTCAAAATCCAGGATTAAATGTTGTTTATAATCAAAAATTGAAACTTTGGGATAAATATGATGTCCCAGTTATTGCCAATATTGCTGGAAATGATATTGATGAATATGTAGCTGTTGCTCGTGAAATATCAAAGCATCCAAATGTTAAAGCCTTAGAGCTTAACATCAGCTGTCCAAATGTTAAGCATGGTGGAATTGCTTTTGGAACTGACCCAGCAATGGTTTTCGAGGTAACAAAACGCGTTAAACAAGCTTCAAGTGTGCCGGTTTATGTTAAATTATCACCAAATGTTAGTGATATTGTAGCTATGGCCAAAGCTGCTGAGCAAGCGGGAGCTGATGGTTTAACAATGATCAATACCTTAATTGGTATGCGCCTTGATTTAAAAACTGGTAAACCAATTTTAGCTAATAGAACTGGTGGATTAAGTGGACCTTGCATCAAGCCAGTAGCTATCCGAATGATTTACGAGGTTTATAAAAATGTTAAAATCCCAATCATCGGAATGGGTGGAATTAAGGATGCCTATGATGTCCTAGAATTCCTTTATGCTGGAGCCAGTGCTGTGGCAATAGGAACAATGAACTTAGTAAATCCATACATCTGTAAAGAAATTATTGAGGATTTACCTCGAGTTTTAAAAGAATTTGGATTTAACAATATTAATGAATGCATTGGATATGCACATAAGGAGAGAAAATAATGGTTATAATTGCACTAGATTTTCCTAATAAAGAGGAAGTAATCGGATTTCTAAAGAAATTTGATGATGAAAAATTGTTTGTTAAGGTTGGTATGGAACTATTTTATGCCTGTGGGCCTGAAATTGTTAAAGAAATTAAAGCAATGGGACATAATGTTTTCGTTGATTTAAAGCTTCATGATATTCCAAACACTGTAAAAGGTGGAATGAAATCTTTAGCTGGACTTGGAGCTGATATGGTTAACGTTCATGCCAAAGGTGGTATCAAGATGATGCAAGAAGCTTATAGTGCTTTTGATGGTATGGATAAGAAGCCGTTAATGATTGCGGTAACAGAATTGACTTCAACAAGCCAAGAAATGCTAAATAATGAATTATTATGCAACGAAAAAATCGAAAATATGGTAATTCATCATGCCTTAAATGCTAAAAAGGCAGGATTAGATGGTGTTGTCTGCTCACCACTTGAGGTTGAAGGAATTAAGAAGGCTTGCGGTAAAGAATTTATTACTGTTACACCAGGAATTAGATTAAAAACAAATAGCTTAGACGATCAAGTAAGAGTTACAACTCCCCTTGATGCAAGAAAAATTGGGACAGATTATATCGTAGTTGGACGTCCAATTACTAAAGCCTCTGACCCAGTTAAAGCATATAAAGAAATTAGAAAGGATTTTTTAGGATTATGAAAGAATTAGCAAATGCACTATTAGAAATTAAAGCGGTGTTTTTATCACCAAATGAACCATTTACATGGGCAAGTGGAATCAAATCACCAATTTATTGTGATAATCGTTTAACATTATCATACCCACATGTTAGAACATTAATTGAAAATGGTCTAGCTAATAAAATTAAAAAGGAATTCCCTGAAGTAGAAATGCTTATGGGTACTGCTACAGCAGGTATCGCGCATGCGGCTTTAGTTGCGGATATTCTTAATTTACCAATGGGTTATGTAAGAGGATCTGCTAAAAGCCATGGTAGAAACAATCAAATTGAAGGATTATCAATCCCAGGAACTAAGGTGGTAGTTGTCGAAGATTTGATTTCAACTGGCGGATCTTCAATTGAAGTTGTCGAAGCTTTAAAAGAAGCTGGTTTAGTAGTTTTAGGAGTAGTTTCTATCTTTACATATAATTTAGAAGCTGCTAAAGAAAACTTTGAAAAAGCAAACGTTAAAGCGGTTAGTATCGTTGATTATGATGCATTAATCAAAGAAGCAATCCTAAGCAATTATATTTCAGAAAAAGACATGGATAAATTAATTGCTTGGAAAATGAATCCAAAAGATCCTTCTTGGATGGAAAAATAACTATTAAGTCTAAATAAGAGGTAGATTTCTAATTTATAATTCACTACTTATACAAAGAAATTGAGGTGTTTTTATGAAAAAAAGATTTTTATCAGTATTTTTAATGGTTTTATCTCTTATACTTTGTTTGGGGCTTGCAGCATGTAATGACGATAAAGATAAGAGTGATGCCACAACTACGAAAACTACTACTATAACAAGCAAAACAACGACTTCTTTACAAATAAATAATGAAGTTACTAATGAACAATGGCAAAGAGCTTTAACCGGAGTTAATAATTATACTTATTCCTTACAACGTGGAAGTGCAACCCAAGAAATTAAAGTTACACAAGAATATCGATACCAAAGTATAACCGAAAATAATGTAAAAATGGAGCAGATATTCACAAAGGAAGATAATAAATACATTTCTTATGAAAATACTACTGGAAGTTGGACTAAGAATTTAATTAGCGAAGAAACTTATCTAAAATCTGAAAAAGAATCTGATATGTGTAGTTATTTTAAAGATGACTACAACTCATTTACTTATGCAGATGGCAAATATACTGCTGCATCTTTAGATAAGACTGATACAATGAACGCAGTGTTAACTGATGTGGAAATTACATTTAAAAATGGTGAATTATTTGAAATAAAGTTTAAAGTAAGTACAATGGACATTACTATAGATAACATTGGTACAACAATAATAACTTTACCAGTTAATTATACTGATAATACTAATGTTGATTAAAAAATGAAATACTTGTATATCAATGATTATGATGGAATTAATTCATTAGCTTATAATAAGTATAAATTAAAATCTGAACTCTTAAATATTACATAAAATAAGCCTATAAGATTGCTCTTATAGGACTTTTTTATTAAAGCTTAAGTTAAGGATGTCTTCAATTAATCGTAAATCTTCATAAATGATATCTTCCATGATTTTAATCGAACTTTCTCCTAAAGTTGAAAATAACAAGGATTTGTTTAGATTAATCACATAACACATTTTATCCCTGAAAACTAAACTAATTTCATTATGATATTTTTTTACTAAGTTTTCTACTTCATTGATAAAGAAAATATCTATTTTAAAGTCAGATAGCATTTCATGACTTTTTAAAAATTCATGATTTTCTTCACAAACAGCAAGCTTTGAGGAATAAACACGCATATATTTATCACTGCGCTTTTTAACAATCAATGATTTATCAAAATTCATTGGAATTTTAACAATATGACCAGTATAAATGGAATCATCATCTAATTGACGACCAATATAAACATTTTCCATTTCAAATTTAAGTCCATTCTTTTCCCACTCTAGATGATCTTCAATGTGCGTTTTAATTTTTGAAGGAATTCGAAATATTTTACCGATTACCTCATCATTTTCTAATGAGTCATGATAAATCATTCCTAATTCAAAACGGTGAATTAATTTATCAATAATACGTATTTTATACTGTTTAGAGATGATAGAAGAGTAAAAGGTTGAAATTAATATTGATGCAAATATGACAATTACACATATTAAAATTGCTTGAACGAACAACCAACCCATGATTGAATGAACAATGCAGACAATTAAACAAACAATAACGGCAATAATTGTACCTTCTTTAAGGATTTTTCTTTCTTTTTTCTTTAATTCTTGGAATAATGCTTCCGGATTATCAAATGCTTTAAGTCTCATATTACACCTCTTGTTTTTTATAGTTTTTAAAATTTAGTTTACCGATGTTGTTTAAATATAAAGGCCCTTTTTCTTTTATTATTTTAGCGATTTGCTCATCCACAAGATTACTAGCACCCTTCATTAATGAAAAACCGACCATATTTGATAATTTATCCATCTCTAAAATGAAATTGTACCTTGCGATAACTGAAGCACAAGCAACACTTATATGAAAGGATTCAGCTTTAGTCATAAAGTTAATTTTTTGATAATTATTTACATCATATAGATATGAAAAATAATTTCGAGGTTCGCAAAATTGATCTAAGATGACAATTTTTTCCCCTAAACGATTAATCATATTAGAAATGGCCTTATTATGTAAAACCGCTTTTATGCGATTTAAATTATTCCCATTAGATACTGCTCGATTATAGGTTTTATTATCTAAAATAAGACAAGAATAATGAAGCTTATCGGTTAAAATCTTACCCAATTCTAAGATCTTTTTATCGGTTAGTTTTTTCGAATCCATAATTCCTAAAGAATTCAAAAAATCCATATCTTTAACATCAACATAGCATGAGCACACCACAACTGGTCCAAAAAAATCACCAGTTCCAACCTCATCACTACCGATTGCTGAAAAGAGATTATTTGCTAGAGAAAGTTCAAGATTGTCGATTTCTTCAAAATCTATTTTTAAACGAGAAATTAATTTAAAAGGATTAGATCCATGATATTTCACTGTACCATCCTTATCCGCAAGAATAAAGATATCATCAACCATTGCCGTAAAGAAATAATCAGGAGATTTCATTCCATTATATTCAATTAAAAGGGTATTTAAATCTTCTGATTTAACCTTTATCGTATAAATTCTTGACATATCATCACATCCATCTTTTATTTTAGCATTTTATTTGATAAAATAAAAGGGGTGATATCTATGCATTTTGAGCTTACAGCCTTAGAATTTAATCATATTTTGGATAAAATTAAAGATTATGCAAATATGAATGACACAAAAGAAGAAATCTTAAATATTAAACCAACAAGTGATATTAATCATATCAGTAGAATGCTTGATGATACTGATGAAATGCGTAAATATATTGTATCCTATGGTGACCTACCCTTTGGTGGAATGACTTCCATAAAATCAAAGGTTATTTATGCTAGTAAAAATATGATTTTAAATGAAGAAGATTTAATAAATATTAAAAATTATATCCTTGGATGTAATAATATCCGTGATTGTAAAAATAATTTGTCTTTTTTTACTAATATTTACAATTATGTTTTAGAATTAATTGATTTAAAGTTCTTAGCAGGAAAGATAAGTAAGGCCATCAGTGATGAAATGCAGATTTATGATCATGCTTCAAATGATCTATTTAAAATCCGTACAACCATCAAAAGCCTAAACAATCGACTAAGAGGAAAAATGAATGAATTATTGATTAAAGAGGCCAATAAATTAAGCAATAATACCATTGTTTTACGCAATGATCGTCTATGCCTTGCGGTTAAACAGGAATATAAAAATACCTTTAAAGGAATTATTCATGATGAATCACAAAGTAAAACTACTTGCTATATTGAACCGATTGAATGTGTTAATATTTCTAATCAAATATTAACCGCAACCAATGCTGAAAAGGAAGAAATCAAACGTATTTTACAAGAATTATCGATGGAAGTAATGTTTAAAGCTGAGGAATTGCTTAAAAATATTGAAATCATATCGCATTTAGATTTATTGCATGCTAAAGCTCGATATGCAATATTTACTAATTCAATTAAGCCAAGAATTAATGATAAGGGTATTATTGATTTAAAAAAAGCAAGACATCCTTTAATCGACCCTAACAATGTCAAGGCGTTAGATGTTACATTAGGGAAAACCTATAAAACTATTGTAATTACTGGTCCGAATACCGGTGGAAAGACCGTAAGCTTAAAAACAGTTGGATTACTAACAATTATGATGCAATCCGGTATTTTAGTTTTAGCAAATGAAGCCAACATGGCCGTATTTGACAATGTCTTTGTGGATATCGGTGATGATCAATCAATACTACAATCATTATCTACTTTTTCAAGCCATATGAGCAAAATTTGCAATATTGTTAATAATCTAACAATCAATTCTTTAATCTTATTAGATGAGCTAGGTGGCGGTACAGATCCAATTGAAGGATCAAGCCTAGCCATTGCTCTTCTGAAATATTTTATGGAGCGTGATAGCCGAATCATCGTCACAACTCATTATCAGGCTTTGAAGGAATTTGCCTATGAAAATGATAATGTTATTAACGCTTCAATGGAATTTAGCAGTCAAACCTATCTACCTACCTATAAGTTATTAATTGGGGTTAGTGGTAAATCAAATGCTTTTTTAATTTCAAGAAATCTTGGATTAGATGAAAGAATTATTGAAGATGCTAATAATATTTTGAAAAATAATCAAACTAAATCAAGCCAATTGATGGAAAAAATTGAAATCAAGGGTGATGTTTTAGAAAAGAATATCAATGAATATGAAGAATTAATTAAAATAAATAATGAACTTAAAGCAAATTATGAAAGAAAACTTGAAGAATTATCTAATGATGAAGAAAAAATTCTAAAAAACGCCAAAAAGAAGGCTGAAAAGATTTATTTAGATGCAAAAAATGAAGCCTTGGAGCTAATTAAAGAAATTGAAGGCCTATTAAATGAGCAAACAAAGATGCATGAAATTGCGGATTTAAAATACAAGGCTAAATCTTTAGAGGTTAAAAAAGAAGAGGTCAACAGTGACTTTGAACTTAATGTTGGTGATTATGTAACAGTAATTCCTTATGAATGTTTAGGACAGGTTATAAAAATTAATAAGGACAAGTATTTAGTTCAATTTGGAAATTTATCTTCAGAATTTAAAAAGACGGATTTAAAGCCGAATAAAACTGTTAAAGAAAAGAAAATTTTAACAAAAAAATCCGCCCCAAAATCTACAATGCCTGAAAAATCTGGTAAAATGAGCTTAGATTTACGCGGTAAAAGATATCTTGATGCAATTGATGAATTAGATAAATTTATTGATAGTGCACTATATTCAAATATTTCACAGGTCACAATAATTCATGGGTTTGGGACAGGCGCAATTCGCAAGGGTGTGCATGAATATTTAAAAAAGTGTCCACATGTTGAATCATTTAGATACGGTGGGGAAGGAGAAGGCTTAAATGGCGCAACCATTGCCACGTTAAAATAATGGATGGAATTTTAGTATTAAATAAGCCTAAGGGAATGACGAGCTTTAGCTGCTGTAATAAGCTTAAGCATTATTTTAAAGAAAAAACTGGACACACTGGTACTCTTGATGAAGAAGTTGATGGCGTATTAGTGATTACCATCGGTAAAGCAACTAAATTAACTGAGCTTCTAATGGATCATAAAAAGGAATATGAAGCTAAATGCTTGTTAGGCATTAAAACTGATACCTTGGATATTCATGGAGATGTTTTAGAGCGTCAAAAAGTAAATTCTCCTTTAAATATTGATGAAGCATTAGAGAGCTTTAAGGGTGAATATCTCCAAATTCCCCCGATGTATTCCGCAATTAAAAAGGATGGAAAAAGATTATATGAATTGGCAAGAAAAGGAATTGAAGTCCAAAGAGATCCTCGTTTGATGAATATTTATGACATTAAAAGAACAAGCGAGATTATTTATAAGAACGATACCTGTAGCTTTGATTTTACTGTGATTGGCTCACGTGGATTATACATTAGAAGTCTATGTGAAGATATCGCAAAAAAACTCAATACCATTGGAATAATGGCTAATTTAAGGCGTACCATGGTTGGAAAATATCATTTAGATGATTCATACACTTTAGATGAAGTTTTAAATGGAAATTATAAAATTATTTCCTTAGAAGAAATTTTATCAGATTTTCCGAAACTTTATGTGAAGGATTATTTGATTAGATTGATAAAAAATGGTATAACATTAGATGAAAGACAAATTACAACAACTAAACCATTTGTTTGCTATGATAGTAATGGAAATATGCTTGCTTTATATCAAATGGTTGAAGAAAATAAATATAAACCGATTATTATTTTATAGGATGTGTTAAAATGCGCGTAGTACACGGAAAAATTGGGTCAAAAAAGAACTTAGGAGAAGATTTATGTGTAACATTCGGAAACTTTGATGGAGTTCATCTTGGTCATCAAAATCTAATAAATGAAACAAAAAAATATGGGAAAACTAGCGTTGTTTTTACCTTTAATCCACATCCTGCTTGTATCACAAGAAATCATTTTGAATACTATTTTTTAACACCACTTTCACGAAAAATCGATTTGATTAGAGATTTAAATCCGGATTATTTGTATATAATTGATTTTGATTATAAGCAAGCTACATTAGATAAAGATTTCTTTATCAAATGGCTTTTAGATTTAAATGTTAAACATATTGTTTGTGGTAAGGATTGGCACTTTGCCTATAAAAAAGAAGGAAGTATTGCCGATTTAAAGGATAAATTTGAGTGCATTGAGGTTGAAAATTTAGTTAAAAATGGCAAAAGAATTTCTTCAACTTATGCAAAAGAGCTTTTAATGGAAGGGAATATTAAGCTTGCGAATGAAATTTTAGGAAGAAAATATTTCATTGAAGGACATGTTGTCCATGGAAATAGCCTAGGAAGAACCATTGGTTTTAAAACAGCCAATATCGATATTTTAGGAAATGTAGCTCCAAAAAACGGAGTTTATGCCGTAAAGGTTGTTCATGATAACGAATGCTATTTAGGTATGTGCAATATCGGTTATAATCCAACTATGAATATGCAAAAAAATCTAAGATTAGAAACCCATATTTTCAATTTTGAAAAAGAAATCTATGGTGATAACATCGTTATTTATTTCATTGATTTTATTCGTCAAGAGGTTAAATTTGATTCCAAAGAAGAACTTATAGCACAGCTTAATAAAGATAAAAATAATATTATCGAAAGATTTGGAGGCGAATTTTTATGAAATTATTACTAGCAATGATTAACAATGATGATGCACAAAAAGTGATGAAATCTCTTGTAAAAGAAAAAATTCAAGTCACAAAAATTGCGTCAACAGGCGGTTTTTTAAAAACCGGTAATACGACATTATTAATTGGTGTAGCTGATGATATTGTTGAAAAAGCGCTTAATATTATTCAAGAAAATTCTAAATCGCGTAAGAAGATTGTCTCTGATGCAATGACATCAGAATTTGGAATGTTTTCTGGTAATCCGATGGAGGTTACCATTGGTGGAGGAACAATTTTTATCTTAGATGTCCTAGATTACAAAAAAATATAAAAAAGTCTTTACAAAAAGATTCTTTTAGTTTAAAATTATATATGGCTTATTTCTTCGATTAACGATACTCCAACGTTATTCTAAGATTTATGCGACTATTTAGAAAAAGGAGAAAATAAAATGGCATTATCAAAAGAAGTAAAACAACAAATCGTTGCTGAATATGCAACAAAAGCTGGAGACACAGGAAGTGCAGAAGTTCAAATCGCTATTCTTTCAAAAGAAATTGAACAATTAAATGCTCACTTACAAGTACACATTCATGATTTCCACTCAAAAAGAGGATTACACATGAAGGTTGGACAACGTCGTAGCTTATTAGCATATTTAAAGAACAAAGATATTAACCGTTATAGAGCATTAATTGCTAAATTAGGATTACGTCGTTAATTAAAATTATCAGTTTTGCATTTTGCAAGACTGATTTTTTTTATATAGTTTTTGTGATGAAATCGTTAAATTAAATTAGTAATTATATTAAAAATATAAAGTTTTTACAAAAAAAAAAAATTTTACTATAAAAAACATAAATAATATGATATGATATAAAAGGTTAGAGTGAATTAAGAGAAATATAAAATGAAGGAGTATTTATATTATGAGTTTAAAGAAAACATTTGAATACGACTGGGCTGGAAAGAAGCTAGTTGTAGAAATCGGAGAAATGGGTAAACAAGCAAATGGAGCTGTAATGATTACATATGGTGATTCTAGTGTATTCTCAACAGCTGTAAGCGTAAATAAACCATCTGCCTTAGATTTTTTCCCATTAATGGTAATTTATCAAGAAAAATTATACGCTGCAGGTAAAATTCCTGGTGGATTCTTAAAAAGAGAAGGACGTCCTAGTGAACATGAAACATTAACTAGTCGCGTTATTGATAGACCTATTAGACCTTTATTCCCTGAGGGATTTAGAAATGAGGTTCAAATCGTTAATACAGTTATGTCAAGCGATCCTGAATGCAGTACTGCTATGGCCGCAATGTTCGGATCATCATTAGCATTAATGATTTCTGATATTCCATTTTTAGGGCCAATCGCTGGAGTTGTTGTCGGTAGAATAAATGGAGAATTTATCATCAATCCAACACCAGAACAATTAGAAATATCTGATATTAACTTAACAGTTGCCGGAAATAAGGATGCTGTTAATATGATTGAAGCAGGTGCTAAACAAGTTGATGAAAGATCAATGCTTGATGCTATTATGTTTGGACATGCAGAAATCAAAAAATTGATCGCCTTCCAAGAAATGATCACAAAAGAGGTTGGAAAACCTAAAATGGAAGTTTCTTTATTTGAAGTAGATAAAGAAGTTGAAAAGCAAGTTAACGAATATGCTAAAGAACGTATTTGCAAAGCTTTAGTTATCGAAGATAAGCTTGAAAGATATGCTGCAATTGATGCAATCAATGAAGAAACTGAAGAGCATTTTGCCAAAAATGTATTCACTAAAGAGGTTGGTGGATTAACAGTAATCGATGAAGAAGCAAATCAATTATACATGCATAGTGTAAAATATACTTTAGAAAAGATTTTAAACGATGAATTTAGACGTTTAGTAACTGTTGATAAGGTTCGTCCTGATGGAAGAAAACTAGATGAAATTAGACCACTATCATCAAGAGTAGATGTATTACCACGTACACATGGTTCAGCATTATTTACTCGTGGTCAAACTCAAAGCTTATCAGTTACAACTCTAGGATCATTAGGTGAACATCAAATCATCGATGGTTTAGGTGAAGAAGACAATAAACGCTTTATGCTACACTATAACTTCCCTGCTTTCTCAGTTGGTGAAACTGGAAGATATGGAGCACCTGGACGTCGTGAAATTGGACATGGAGCCTTAGGAGAAAGAGCAATTCTTCAAGTAATTCCAAGTGAAGATGAATTCCCATATACAATTCGTGTAGTATCAGAAATTTTAGAATCTAATGGTTCTTCATCACAAGCTAGTATTTGTGCTGGTACAATGAGTTTAATGGCTGCTGGTGTACCTTTAAAAGCTCCAGTTGCTGGTATTGCTATGGGATTAATTAAAGAAGGTAAGGATTATACAATCTTAACTGATATTCAAGGTATGGAAGATCATTTAGGAGATATGGATTTTAAAGTTGCTGGTACAAAAGATGGTATTACTGCTCTACAAATGGATATTAAAATTGATAGTATTGATGAAAATATCTTATGGGAAGCCTTATGTCAAGCGAAAAAAGGTCGTTTAGAAATCCTAGATCATATGATGTCAACAATTTCTGAATGCCGTAAAGAATTAAGCCCATATGCACCAAAGGTTAAATTGATTCATATTAAACCAGAAAAAATCCGCGATGTTATCGGTGCAGGTGGAAAGGTTATCACTGAAATCATTGAACAATGCGATAATGTTAAAATTGATATTGAACAAGATGGTCGAGTATTTATTATGCACTCTGATCAAAAAGCCATCGATAAAGCAATGGGTATGATTGTTAACCTTACAAGAGAAGCCGTTTTAGGACAAATCTATGAAGCAAAAGTTGTTCGTATTGAAAAATTTGGATGTTTTGTGGAGATTTGGCCAGGATGTGAAGGATTAGTTCATATTTCTAAGCTTGCAAAAGAAAGAGTTGATAAAGTTGAATCAGTTGTTTCAATTGGTGATCAAATCCTTGTTAAATGCATCAATATCGATGAAAAAGGACGTATCGATTTCTCTAGAAAAGATGCATTAGCCCTTGATGCAAAAGAAGAAACTAAATAAGTTATTTAAATACCTTCAAGCCTTTTTGAAGGTATTTTTTTATGAAATATTAAGTTGCTCCAACATATGTTTTATTTAGTTTCAAAAACTAGATAAAATAATAATAAAAAATAAATGTTTTAATATTTTTTTGTCAAAAATAGTAAAAAAAACTAGATAAATGTCGTGTTGAAAAAATTCAAAAAAGTTATATAATATTATTGAGGTGATTATATGAAAAAATTTACAATTTTAATTGTTTCTATCACTTTAATAGTTTTTCTTGCCTCTTGTGATTTTAGTAATAGTTTATCTGCATTATTATCAGATATGGAAAATAAACCAACATATACAACTACTAAATATCAACCAATTACTAATTCGGATGGAAGTGAGGTTTTGATGTTTAAACCTACAAATCTATCCAAATATGAAGATTTTTATCCAGTAAATGGAATCATGCCATCAACAGGTGATGTAAAAGTATTAGTAATTCCGGTTGATTTTATCGATTATAGCTTTGATAGTCAAAGCATTATTGATTTGAATAAAGCTTTTTTTAATAATGGAAGTAATTATTCATTATCAAGTTTTTACAAAGAATCAAGCTATAATAATCTTAATATTACTGGTGAGGTATTAGAATGTTACCATTCGCCGAAAAAAACAACAAATATTACCGATCAAAGCGACGTTGAAAGACTTGTTTTAGACGCTTTAGATAATTATGATGATATTATCAATTATAAAAATTATGATGCTAATAATGATGGTTATATTGATGCCATATATTTGATCTATCCGAAAAAATATGACACTTCAAGTGATGTTTGGTGGGCATATCAGGATTATACCTTAAGCAATTTAAAGTTTGATGGAATTAAATCCAATGGATTTGTCTGGGCTAGTTCACATTTTATGTATGATCAAAGCTTATTTGCTAATAGTATAAATGCTTATACCTTTATTCATGAAACCGGTCACTTAATGGGGGCAGATGATTATTATGATTATAATGAGAGTGTTGGAACCAAATGGGGAGTTGGTGGATTTGATTTGATGGATGAAACAGAAGGAGATCATAATCCATTTACCAAAATGCTCTATGGATGGACTACACCAACCGTCATAACTGGTGGAAGTCATACCGTTTATTTAAATAAATTCAGTAAAAATGGGGATATGTTAATCATTAATCCTAACTATAATGGAGATATCTTAGATGAATATTTCATTGTGGATTACTACAATGGAAGCGATGGCGGAATTCTAAAAAATGATTATATAAATACCTCTGGAATAAGAATTTATCACGTAAATGCCACTTATACCGGTAAAAATTCCTTTATTGGAACCTATCCAAATGTCTTTGATTATGATAATTCTGATACAACCTATGGAATGTTACAATTAATTGAATATAAGAAACCTTCTGAATTTTTTACAAAATCAATCATGAATGGTGGAAGTGCCCATAATAATTGTATTTTTCCTAAAGGAAGTACTTTTAATCCAACTAATATAAGCACAGATCAATTTATCGATAAAAATATTGATTTTACAATTAAAGTCATAGATTTAGGAGATACAGCTACAATTGAAGTCATTTTTAATTGACAAATACTTAACAATAACTTATAATTTCTATGAAATATTCGGGTAATCGAGCCTTTAAAGGTTAGGAAAGTCCATGCTAGCACATCCTGAGATGGATGTAGTGTTTGTACCTAAGGAGAAAGTAACTTAGGGCTTAATTGACGGCGATTTATTTACCTAAGTCTTTAGATATGGTAAATAAGCATAAAGTGCCACAGAGACGAATCTTTTAGAAATAAAAGGGTGAAACGCGGTAAACCCTGCAAGCTAGAAACCCAAATTATGGTAGGGGAGTCTTCCTGAAGGAATTTAACGGAAGGAAGGACAGAAAATATCTGTAGATAAATGATTACCGAACGCTTTATAGCGGGAACAAAACATGGCTTATAGAATATTTCATAATTAATAAGGACCTTCGAGGTCCTTTTTAAATTAAATCTCGACTCTATAAATAAAAATATCTTGTATTTCTATGAAATATAAGATAAAATAATCAAGAAATGGAGTGTGTAATGATGGATTATAACAAAATAAACAATCGCCAAAAGTACATAAGAAATTTTTCCATTATTGCGCATATCGATCATGGAAAATCAACCTTAGCGGATCGTATTTTAGAGCTAACAAATGCTCTTGAAAAACGTGAAATGAAGGATCAATTGCTAGATAGTATGGATTTAGAAAGAGAAAGAGGAATTACTATCAAACTAAATGCGGTAGAATTAAACTACCAAGCTGATGATGGAAATACCTACATTATGCATTTAATTGATACCCCGGGTCATGTCGACTTCACTTATGAGGTAAGCAGAAGCCTAGCTGCTTGTGAAGGAGCAATTTTAGTTGTGGATGCGGCTCAAGGAATTGAAGCTCAAACCCTAGCCAATGTCTATCTTGCTCTCGATAATAACCTTGAAATCCTACCACTGATCAATAAAATTGATTTACCAAGTGCAGATCCTGACCGTTGTAAAAAAGAAATTGAGGATGTAATTGGCTTACCTGCCGATGAAGCTGTTTTAGCAAGTGCTAAAGCTGGAATTGGAATTAAAGAAATCTTAGAACAGGTTGTAAAATATGTTCCTTCACCACAGGGTGATGCCAAAGAGCCACTACAAGCCTTAATTTTTGACTCAGCCTTTGATGCTTATCGTGGTGTAATTCCTTTAATTCGTGTCGTAAATGGAACGATTAAAAAGGGTGATGTCATTAAAATGATGGCTACAAATGCCGTCTATGAGGTCATTGAGGTCGGAGTTCATACCCCAAAAGAAGAAAAAAGAGATTATCTAGGACCTGGAGATGTTGGATTTATCACTGCATCAATCAAGGATATTAACCATATTCGTGTTGGAGATACCATCACATTGGCTAGTAAAGGAGCTTTAGAACCACTTCCTGGATATCGTGTCTTAAATCCGATGGTATATTGTGGTTTATATCCAATTGATTCCGCAAAATATAACGATTTAAAGGATGCCTTAGATAAATTAAAGTTAAATGATGCATCATTATTATATGAGCCCGAAACATCACAAGCCCTAGGCTTTGGATTTAGAACAGGATTCTTAGGATTACTTCACATGGAAATTATCCAAGAAAGAATTGAAAGAGAGTTCAAAATTGATTTAATTGCGACTGCTCCATCAGTTGTTTATCATGTTTATTTAACTGATCGCACAATGATTGTCATTGATAATCCTAGTGGATTACCACCTGTCCAACAAATTCAAAGAATTGAAGAGCCATATGTAAAAGCTAGTATAATGACTCCTGATGAATATGTAGGATCTATCATGGATTTATGTCAAAGAAAACGCGGAATTTTCTTAAATATGGAATATATTGATTCAAATCGTGTTAATTTACACTATGAAATGCCGCTATCAGAAATAATTTATGATTTCTTTGATAAATTAAAATCCGGAACTAAGGGTTATGCATCATTTGATTATGAGATGAGCGAATATAAAGAATCAAAGCTTGTTAAAATGGAAATAATGCTTAATGGTGAGGTTGTTGATGCCTTAAGTACCATTGTTCATCGTGATTTTGCATATAATCGCGGTAAAATCATCACTGAAAAATTGAAAGACTTAATTCCAAGACAAATGTTTGAGGTTCCGGTTCAAGCGGTTGTTAATAATAAAGTAATCGCTAGAAGCGATATCAAAGCAATGCGTAAAAACGTATTAGCAAAATGCTATGGTGGAGACGTTTCAAGAAAGAAAAAACTTCTTGAAAAACAAAAAGAAGGAAAGAAACGTATGAAGGCTGTTGGATCTGTTGAAGTTCCGCAAGAAGCATTCATGGCTATCCTTTCCAATGAAGATTCAAAATAACGGTTTAGCAGCCGTTATTTTTTTTTATTAATCATTCAAAATTTGTATTTTTTAAAAATTAACACATATTTTATAAAAAACACCTTCATTTTCAAAAAATAAAGGTGTTATTTTATGTTTAGTTTTGAATTTAAAGCACGATTTATCATAAAATGATTTTTTATTCATTGGATAAATATGATAATATTTGAAAAATAAGCGATTAAAACAAAAAAACTAAAAGAAAACTTAAATAAACGTATTCATTTTAATAAAAAGAATGTAATATTTTGTTTAAAAATAAATAAAAAAAACTTTAAGCCGAAGCTTAAAGTATTTTATTTATCTAATGAATGACAATATTTTTCGATTTCATCGGCAACAATCTTTGTATAGGCCACCGCCTCAACAACAGTTTTAGCCCCTGTAACAACATCTCCACCAGCAAAAACACCTTTTTTAGATGTAACACCGTGATTTGTTGTAGCAATTAAACCACGATTAGTAGCCTCTAAATCCTTTGTAGATTTAACAATATTTGATAATGGTCCTTGACCGATAGCGATAATAACACTGTCTGCATCAATTTTAAACCTTGAATCTGGATCATTTCGATAAGTAATTTCACCATCATTTTCTTCCATTATAACTTCCTCAACGATAATACCATCTTCTAAAATCTGTACTGTATTCAAATAATAATGCATTTTCGCACCATCAATCAATGACATTTTAAGCTCAATGCGGTCACATGTAACATCATTTTCTCCACGATTGAAGATAATATCCACCGCCGCATGGGTATTTCTTAAAATGGTACGAGCTACATCCATTGCAACATTACCTGCTCCAATAATTACGACACGATTACCTAAAATATAGCTGTCTGGACTCTTTAAATAATCAATCGCAAAATGTGCATTACCTAATGATTCACCTGGAATATGAATTCGGTTTGGTTTCCAAACACCTGTTCCAATAAAAATTGCATCATATCCATCATTAAACATATCATCTAAAGTAATAGAAGTACCAATTAATGTATTTGGTCTAAACTTAATTCCTAGTTGAGTCATCGCATTTAAAATCTTATCCAAAATGGTCTTTGGAAGTCTAAAGCTAGGAATACCATACCTTAATACTCCACCAATTTTCTCCTTTGAATCAATTAATGATACCTTAAATCCTTTATAAGATAAAATAATTGCTAAGCTGATACCTGCAGGCCCAGCCCCAATAATACCCACATTATATTTTCGATTTTCAAGAGTATAAAATTTGGATTTATCTAAAAAGAAAGAAGAAATGTAGTGCTCAATTTCATGAAACTTAACTGGCGCACTTTTTTTATTTAAAATACAATGTCCCATACAGTTTTTCTCATGGGGACAAATAAGCGAACAAACAACGCTTAATGGATTATTTCTAAATAGTTTTTTCCCGGCTAAATCTATATCATTTTCTAAAAAAAGTTTAATGATTTCTGGTATAGGAGTTGAAACCGGACACCCCTTCATGCATTGAGGATTTTTACACTGTAAACATCGCTTAGCCTCATCAATTAAATCTGTCATAAATATCACCTCATTAATATTTTACTATAATTATTGTATAAAAAACAATAAATGATTTTTAAAAAGATTTTTTATTGTAAAAATGGTTTACATAATCTATAATGGAATTGGTGATACCAATGATTGGATTATATATACACATTCCATTTTGTCAAAATATTTGCTATTATTGCGACTTTAAAAAAAGAGTTAGTAAGAATACAGAAATGATTAAAAACTACCTAAATCGCTTGATTTTGGAGTTTAAAAGCTATGAAAAATACTTTAATGAGGTTAAAACCATTTATATTGGTGGCGGAACTCCTTCAATTTTAAATGAAGAAGAGCTTGAATTACTTTTTAATGAACTAAAATGCTTTAAAAATATCAAGGAATTTAACTTTGAGGCTAATCCAGAAAGTTTAACAGAAGAAAAAATTAAAATTCTAAAAAAATATAATGTTAATCGCGTAAGCCTTGGCGTTCAAACCTTCAATGAGGATAAATTAAAGCTTTTAGGAAGAAAGCATACAAATGAAATGGTATATGAATGTATAAATAATTTAAAAAAGCACAATATCAATAATATCAATATTGATTTGATGTTTGCCTTACCTTATCAAAAAATTGAGGAGATTAAATATGATTTAGATCAATTTT
This sequence comes from Anaeroplasmataceae bacterium, assembly GCA_016294165.1. Lineage (GTDB taxonomy): Bacteria > Bacillota_I > Bacilli_A > Acholeplasmatales > JAEDCM01 > JAEDCM01. The sequence continues at coordinate 76,717 of JAEDCM010000001.1, read as the reverse complement.
ATCATCTAGACATTCCGCATTTAAGTTATTATTCCTTAATTTTAGAAGAAAAAACCGTTTTCTATCATCAATATTTAAAAAACAAGCTAGAATTAGTGGATAATAGCGAAGAAGCAAATATGTATGAATATATCATTGATGATTTAAAAAAACATGGCTATAAACATTATGAAATCAGTAATTTCTCTAAAGATAAGGAATCGATTCATAATAAAATATACTGGGAAAATAAGGAGTATATCGGTGTTGGAATGGGTGCATGTGGCTATTTAGATGGCATTAGATATGAAAATAACTATTTATATGACGAATATATGAAAAATTTTAGGCTTGATGAAATACGCTTAAGCAAATTAGATAAAATCAAAGAAGAATTTATGCTAGGATTAAGAATGATTGATGGGGTAAATATTAAAAAAATCAATGAAAAATATCAAATTAACGCCATTGAGATGTTTAATCTAAAAAAATATATTGATGAAGGCTACTTAAAATATGATGGAAATTTATCCTTTACTAAAAAAGGCTTATTGCTTGGAAATGAAATATTTATGATTTTTGTAGGTGAAGACAATGGATAAGAAAACAAAGCTTGATTATCAGCTTAGTGACTTCATTTATTATTTAAAAATGGAAAAAGGACTAAGTGAAAACACGACAATTTCATATCAAAATGATTTAAAAAGATATATTGGTTTTCTAAAAAAGTACCAAAATACCTTTGAAGCGGATGATATCACTAAGGATAAAATCAACCGTTATATTGTAAGTCTAAAAAAAGCCAATTTACAAGCATCATCAATCAATCGTCAAATTTCATCCATCAAAAGCTTTCACAAGTTTTTGAAAATTGAAGATGAAACCGATACTAATCCATCTTTAGACGTTAAAGGACCAAAAAAAGATAAAAAGCTTCCAATTTATTTAACAATTGAAGAGGTTGAAAGAATGATTAGCGTGATCAAAACCGATTCACCATTAGGATTGAGAAATCGAGCAATGATTGAATTGCTATATGGTTCAGGAATAAGAATTAGTGAACTTTTAGATCTTAAAATGAGCGATGTACACATCAAAACTGAGCTTTTAACGGTTTTTGGAAAGGGAAGAAAAGAAAGAATCGTTCCACTAGGTGAAATGAGCATTGTGGCCCTAAGAAACTGGATAACAAAAGGTCGTATAGAATTGCCACATTTACCAGGTGACTATTTATTTATCAATAAGGAAGGCAAACAATTAACCCGTCAAGGAGTTTGGAAATTAATAAAAAAATGGGCAATAGATGCTAATATTGAAAAGGAAATTAGCCCACATACTCTAAGGCATAGCTTTGCGACCCACCTATTAAAAAATGGAGTAAACCTTAGATATGTCCAGGAATTGCTTGGTCATCAAGATATTGGAACTACTCAAATATATACACATTTAACAAATGATGAGCTAAAAGAAGTTTATTTAAACACTCATCCACGAGCAAAGGAGAAAAACAATGGAATTTAAAAGAATTATCGTAATTGTCATGGATTCCTTAGGAATCGGAGCTCTACCAGATGCAAAAAACTATGGAGACTTAGGCACAAACACCTTATCACATCTAGCGAACGTTCGTCCAAACAGCTTAAATGCCCCAAATTTAGCCTCTTTAGGCTTAGGAAATATTGTGAACGCTAAAGGTTTAAAACCGCAAATAATGCCTAAAGGAATCGTTTGTAAGCTAAAAGAGATGTCAGTTGGTAAGGATACTTTAACTGGACACTGGGAAATGATGGGTATTTATGTAGATAAACCATTTAAAACCTTCACTGAAACTGGATTTCCAAAGGAATTAATCAAAGAGTTAGAAAAACAAACAAAACATAAAATTATTGGTAATATTAGCGCAAGCGGTACCGAAATCATCAAGGATTTAGGCGAAAAACACATGAAAACCAAAGATTTAATTGTCTATACATCCGCAGATTCTGTTCTACAAATAGCGGCACATGAAGAAATCATTCCTTTAAATGAGCTTTATGATATTTGTAAAATAGCTCGAAAGCTTACTTTAGATCCTAAATATATGGTTGGACGCGTAATTGCTCGTCCATTTGTTGGAAAAAACAAAAATGACTTTAAAAGAACAGCAAATAGACACGACTATGCCCTAAAACCATTTGGAAAGACTGTTTTAAACAGCCTTAAAGAAAAAGGCTATGATGTCATTGGAATTGGTAAAATCAACGATATTTTTGATGGTGAAGGAATTACTGAGGTGGTTAAAAGCAAGGATTCAATGATGGGAATGAAACAAACAATTCAAGTGCTAGAGCGTGGATTTAATGGCTTATGCTTCACAAATTTAGTTGATTTTGATGCTTTATACGGGCATAGGAGAGACCCAATTGGATATGGAGACTTAATTGAAGCCTTTGATGTCGAGCTTGGAAAACTTATGAAAACCATGTCTGATGAGGATTTATTGATTATTACTGCAGATCATGGAAATGATCCAACAGCTCAAGGAACAGACCATACTCGTGAATATGTTCCATTTATCATGTACAACAAAAATTTAAAAGGAAAAATAATTCCAGATGGTGAAACATTCGCCAACATTGGAGCAACTATCGCTGATAACTTTAAGGTTGAAAAACCAAAAATCGGTAAAAGCTTAATGAAGAGTTTATAATGAAAATATTTTCATAAATTTTTTAAGAAAAAGAGGATTTTTCCTCTTTTTTTGTATTAAAAACACTAAATATCCGCATCATTAAGCCATTTTTAACCAAAAAATGGTCTTTTTTTCACTAAAACAACGATTTTAGAGCTTGAAAAATCATAAAATGAACAATTATCTATCTCGATTTCTAAAAAATAACTATGAAAAAACATAAAAAAACATCATCAAAATTTTTCTCTAAAAATTCCTAAAATAAACCAAAAAAATGACACCTAAAAAAGTCGCTCCAGGCCTACATTTTTAGGCAGTAGCCTAATTCACAACTAAATAAAGAAATTAACTTTTCCACCAAACGTAGAAAAATCCGCATCATTGCTTTATTTTCGTAGGTTTACATAATACTTATTATAGGAATAAATAATAATATAGAAAAATGCATTTTTTAAAATTTAAAACGGTCGTTGGAGTGATTTTAACCCGTTTATAAAGGAAAAATACTGTCATTTTTAAAAATAAACACCTTCTTCTTTTTTAAATGAATACGTTTAAGCATATATTTGAATTTTTTTTACAAAATGAAATATAATTTTACATACAAATGTCCATCTTAAGCTTTAAATCCTTCTAAACGCAAAAAAAAGACCGAAATTTAATTTCGATCTCTATTCTACAATTTTAATTCTTCTTCTACTTTCAACCCTAGTGTCTGTGCAAATTCAAGAGCAGCTTTGAAGGACTCATCATTTAAATATGTTGGTCGGTGGCAGTCTGAACCGATGATCACCTTAGCATTTTTTTCTTTGACAATTTTGAAAAAATTTTCATTCGGATAAAGAGGCTTACCAAATTCATCCCTCTTACCTTTTCTGATTCCTTGCGCATTTACTTCAATCAAAACGTTATGCTTAATACAAGCATTTATAATATCGTTTGAAACTTGAATCGCAGTTTCATCCCAAGAAGGATACTCCATCATGAAAACATCAGGGTGCGCAATAATTTTAAAAAATCCACTTTCAATTCCTTTAACAGCTAAATCTCGATATTTTAATAAATTTTCTTGGTTCTTAATTTTAAATGATGATTTTTGATAGAATGACATATCATCATTGTAATAGTGCACTCCTAAAATCAAATAATCAAGCTTTGACAAAAGATTTCGATAAAAACTATCATTATTTCTAAAAAATTCATTTTCCAAGCCCTTTAATATTTTGATTTGAGGAAATTCTTTTTTAGCCGCATCAATTTCTTCTAAATAATATTTTAACGCTGCTTCATCCATATAAGGTCTTAAGAATCCTCGAGGAGTAATCCCATGATCACTGATTCCAATCACCTCAAAGCCATTTTTTACAGCCTCAAGGACATAATCACTGACATTACCAGTCGCATGACCACACATTTGGGTATGTGTATGATAATTATTTTTAATCATCACTAAACATGCTTAGCTGTTCACGATTAAATCTAGGCTCAATTTCATAAATTCTTTGCCATCTAGCACTTCGGCCTGTACCTAATGGTCTAATTTGACCATTATCTTTTAATCGTTTTAAGGTTCTATCAATTGTTGATTCAGAAACATATGGGTGTTTAGACCTAATATCATCCTTAGAAAATATTTCGGACATGTGAAGAATAGTATTTTCAATATCATCGGATTTATTTAAATTATTATCAAACTCATAATCACGTAATTTTGCTTCTATTTCTTTATAATTCTCATGTAAAATGCTTACTATCATCTTATGAAGAGGGGCAGTTTGTGAATATCCATCTTCCCAATTAAAAGAAGCTTGAACACAAGCATTAGTAAAAAAATTATATTTTTTATAAATCTTTTCAAAGAAACTAGCTAACATAAATTGTCTAAAATCTAAGTAAAACAAGAACATATACAGCAATAATAAGCCAATCATGTCATTATTTTTATCAAAAATCTTCATATTCATGAAATCAACATAAAAATTAACAATCATTAATGTTGTCTCATATTCATCAGTTTTACGCATCTTATTAAATAAATTTAATAATCCATCTAAACTTTCACGACTACTTTTAACAACCCTTGTTGGAATTAATGAACTACGATCCGTATATGTTGTTTTAATGAAATCAACCTTGACTATTTTATCATATAGATTATTAGCTAATCTTTGGCACTCTGGAACAATTAATTCGACATGATCAATATTTTTATGGATTTTTTCAAAAACCCTTTTCATATTTAAAACAAACTGTTCATCTTTATTTTTAGGAACGGCATTATTTTTAGTAAGAATCTTTAGACGTGCCTCTGTCAAATTAACATTAGCAATTTTAGCTAAATAAAAGGTTTCCTTTTCAATAACTTCTTTACTGATTTGATTAAGGTCAGGTTTAAAAACATTCTTATAGTAAAATTCTTTCCCATTAAATTTATATAGCTTAATCAAATCCAAAATTTGTTCAGCAGGAATTTGAATTCTACTCATATTTTCTAAGCAATGCATAATAACACCTCCTTCTATGGTATTATACTCTAAAACGCCATTAAAAACAATTAAAAATCATTTTTTTTATATTTATAAAAGATTAATTCTTCATATTTTCGCGTATTTTTAATTTTTAAATCAACAAATGAATAACTTATCAAATATTTTTTAAAAACGCCAAAAAACAGCCTTAAAATAAGTCGTTTTTCAGTCAAAAAAGAGGCCTTTAATCAAATAAGGCCTCTATTTTTTATAATTCGAAGCATGAACCTCCAATGAACTCTCTAATTAAAGAATTGCACGGAATATATGTATCATCCATATCTTCAAAGTATTTTAGAAAACGAATCAAACGACTTGCCATACTATAGCACTTTGAACTCTTATCAATGTTTAATAGCATTGGTAAAACTTGACGCTTCATCACACACATTTCATATGCTAATTCAGAATTAAAGATATAATCTGCATCCTCTTGCGTATCATAAATCCAGTTAAATTCACCACGTCTAACACTAGACCACATTTCTATTGTTTTATTTACATCCGTATTACGATAGTTTTTATCACGAACAATTCTTCTTAATAATCTAATTTCCGTAATCGAAATTGGGCTATGATTACAAATATTAATTTGTTGTAAAGGAGCAATAAAGATTTTAAACTTTTGGTGACGAGGAATGGAAGCTGTTAATCGTTCGTTTAAGGCATGAATTCCCTCAATGATAATTGGATCATTAGGATTAACCTTAATTGTTTCGCCCTTAACTCTTAAGCCAGTTTTAAAATCAAAACGTGGCATAGTAACTTCTTCTCCCGAAATCAAAGCCAAAATATGCTCATTAAATAAATCAATATCTAAAGCCTCAATGTGTTCTAAATCTGGATTACCATCAATATCCTTTGGTGCCGCTGATCTTGGTAGGTAATAATCATCAATAGAGATTTTTACCGGTTTGATTCCACGGCTTAAAAGCTCAATTCTCAAACGGTTTGAGAAGGTTGTTTTTCCACTTGATGATGGACCTGCAATGGCAATTAAACGAATATTATCTTTGTTTTCTTGGATTCTTTGACCGATCTCATACAGCATACGATTATGTCTTGTTTCACAAATATTGATTAAATCTATTTCCTTTTTTTCTTTGATTTGTCGGTTAATTTTAGAAATGCTTTCTACATTGATTAATTCTGCCCATTTACGGCTTTCACTTATATGCTTGCTGAATCTTGGAGCATCGACAAACTTTGGTAAAAGTCCTGATAATTCCGCTCTTGGATATTGTAAAATGATACCTGGATAATAAGAAAACATTTTAAAGCTATCAATATAACCCGTACTTGGTAACATTCTCTCATATAAATAATTCTTATAGCCATCACACTCATAAACGTTAGCATATTCATCATCACGATATCTCATGATTTCACCCTTATCAGTGTAACCAAGCTCATCAAAATAGTCAATAATTTCAAATCTTTTAACACGTTTTCTGATAATAGCTAGATCTAAACTAATAATTCTTTTCATTTCTTTTAATACATTTTTGGTAAATGCTTCATCAATTTTAAAGTTAATTGGCATCACAAAAATTGATCTTGAAATACTATAGCTAAACCTAACTTGTCTTTCAGGATATAAATTATTTACTGCCATCAAAAAGATATAACGAAGGGTTGCCTCATAGATTTTTACACTATCTGGACTTGTTAAATCAAGAAATGTAATATCACAGCTCTCAGCGATGACGCTATTTAATTCCTTTAGACTATTGTTTACCTTTGCGGCATAATATTTTTTATCTAATCCTTTAGATAATTCTAACAAACTAGTTGGTTTTTCTAAAACCATTGGTTTTGCATTGATTGTTACTTCAAGCATTTAAATCACTCCAAATCTACATCATCAAATAATGATAATTGACGACTATCAATATCATCATCAAATTCATCTTCATAAGGCTCATCAATTTCAATATCAAAAACCTCTACTTCATCGATTTTCTTAACTGAAAGTCTTAATGATTCCTTATATCCATCCGGTACAACTGCATTTCCAGCTTGCGTATTTGTATATTTTAAATTAAACGCTTTAGTCATAAAATTATTATTTTCGGTTGTAATCATAATATCCACATCCTCACGATATTGTGAATAGCTTAGAGTAGCTGCATCCATGATATAATGAGGGTTTGTTTTAATTTCCTTAATAACATCAATTCCGGCCTTATATCGTTTACTTAATGGTAGATCGGTTGCCTTTATACGCTTAATATTTCCACGTGATGTTAAAATTAAAACATCATGATTATTACGAGTATAAACCGCACATGCTAGATGATTTGTCGAATTGATCGCCTTGACACCACCAGCAGCGGTTCCCACAAATGAAAGATCACTTGATTTAAACCTTAAGGCCTTTCCTTTCTTTGTAAATACCACAATCAATGGATAATTTTTAGCCATATCAACACTTACAACACTATCACCAGCCTGAAGCTTCATAGCACGAATTGATTTAGAATATCTAGTTACATTAAATTCTTGTAGCTTTGTTTGCTTAATTGCACCAAGTTTAGTAGTAATTAACACATTATAATCCTCGTTAAAGTCTTTAATCGCAAAGACCTTAACAATCTTTTCATTAGGAGAAATTGCTACTAAGTTATTAATAAAAATACCTAAATCCTTCCATTTTTGATCATCAATTTTATAAACTGGAAGGAAAATATAATTTCCTAAAGAAGTAAAGATTAACAACGTATTTAATGTTGAAACTTCTTCTTTAAATAACAATGAATCATTTTCTTTCAATCCACAAACAGTTGATTGGTTAAAGCTTCGGATACTTGAACGTTTGATATAGCCATCCTTAGTTACCGCAACCATCACTTGTTCATTGGTTACTAAGGATTCCTCACTAATCTTAATATTGGCAATTTCATCCTCAATAACTGTTAAACGATCATTAGAAACCTTCATAACATCCTTAAGTTCCTTTTTAATTACAGCTAAAAGTTTCTTTTCGCTTGAAAGGATCTCTGTTAATTCCTTAATCTTATTTTCTAATTCTTTCTTTTCATTTAGCAATAAATTAACATCCTGATGTGATAGACGATATAATTGTAATGTTACAATTGCCTCCGCTTGTTCCTCAGAAAAACCAAATTTAGCTTTGATATTTTCCTTAGAATCAGCTTTATTTTTAGAAGCTCTAATAATTCTAATTACCTCATCGGTCACATCAATTAGCATTAATAAACCCTCAACGATATGCAATCTTTTATTAGAGATATATAGTTCATAGTTACTTCGATTAGTTATTACCTCTTTTTGATGATCGATGTATGCATCAAGCATCATAGGTAGGCTCATTAAAACTGGTCGTTGATTTAAAATTGCTACCATATTAAAGTTATAAGAAACCTGAAGGTTAGTTTTCTTAAATAGATAATTTAGAATAAATTCTGGGTTAGCTTCTTTCTTAACATCAATCGCGATTTTTAATCCATCTCGGTCACTTTCATCACGAACATCAAGAATCCCCTCAACCTTCTTTTCAGCACGAATTACTTCAATTTCTTTAACTAAATTTCCCTTTACAACATCAAAAGGAATCTCGTTAATGATAATCTTGTACATCTTATTTTGCTCAACAATTTCAGTTTTAGCGCGTACAATAATACGCCCCTTACCAGTTTTGTAGGCTTGTAACAATCCTTCTTTTCCTTGAACAATACCACCAGTTGGAAAATCTGGACCTAAAATGTATTTCATTAAATCCTCAGTTGTTAATGTCGGATCATCTATTTTTGCAATTACTGCCTCAACGACCTCTCTTAGATTATGAGGTGGGATTTCTGTTGCATATCCCGCTGAAATACCAGATGCCCCATTAACTAATAGATTTGGAAATTTAGCAGGTAGGACAACTGGCTCTAATTCTTCATCATCAAAATTCGGTACAAAACGAACTGTTCTTTTATCGATATTTTCTAGTAATAGCTCTCCAGCCTTGCTCATTCTTGCTTCAGTATAACGCATAGCAGCTGGTCCATCACCATCGATTGAACCATTATTTCCATGCATATCGATGGTTGGAATTCCCATTTTCCAATATTGACTCATACGTACCATTGCTTCGTAAATTGATGAGTCACCATGAGGATGATATTTACCCATGACATCACCAACAATACGAGCTGATTTTTTGTGAGGCTTATCACTTGTTAAGCCCATCTTTGACATACCATATAAAATACGTCTTTGAACAGGCTTTAAACCATCTCTTGCATCAGGTAAAGCACGCTCTTGAATAATATATTTACTATATCTTCCAAAACGCTCTCCAACAATGTCCTCTAGACGATCGTCAATTACCTTCTCATTAAAATATATATCTAATTTATCCTTTAAAGAGGCCATTATTATTCACCACCTATTTCAAAATTATCTTCCACAACAAATGAAACATGGTTTTCAATCCAATCTCTACGAGGCTCAACATCATCACCCATTAGAACTTGAATTCTTTGATCAGCTTCACCAATATCCTCAACATTTACTCGTATTAAGCTTCTTGAGGCCGGATTCATTGTTGTTTCCCACAATTGCTCTGCGTTCATTTCTCCAAGACCTTTATATCTTTGAATTTCTGGTTTTCCACCTAATTCTTTTTTCGCTTTTTCTAATTCATCATCAGACCAAGCATATTTAATCATTTCACCTTTATTTTTCTTAACAGAAACCTTGTATAGTGGTGGTAATGCAATATAAACCTTACCTGCCTCTACTAATTCTCGCATATATCTAAAGAAGAATGTTAGAAGCAAGATTTGAATGTGCGCACCATCGGTATCCGCATCGGTCATGATAATAATTTTATTATAATTTGATTTTTTAATATCAAAATCTGCCCCAAAATCCGCCCCAATGGCATTAATAATGGCATTTAATTCTTCATTTTTTAAAACCTCATCAATCTTCGCCTTTTCGGTATTTAAAACCTTACCTCTAAGCGGTAAAATTGCTTGAAATCTTGAATCGCGTCCTTGCTTTGCTGATCCGCCAGCTGAATCTCCCTCGACTAAGAATAATTCATTAATTTCACGGTTTTTTCCTTGTGGAGGTGTTAATTTTCCACCCATTAAAACTTCTTTTTTGCTCTTTTTCTTATCGATACGAGCCTCATCACGAGCCTTTCTTGCTGCTTCTCTAACACGGAAAGCATCAAGAGATTTTTTAATCAAAGAATTGGCAAAATCACGATTTTCCTCTAAATAATAGAAAATTTTATCGTAAGTAACACTTTCAACGGCTGGCTTAGCTTCAGGTGAACCTAATTTATCCTTTGTTTGTCCTTCAAATTCTAATAGTTTTTCCGGAATTCTCAAAGAAACGATAGCCGTTAATCCTTCACGAATATCCACTCCATCAAGCTTAGGATCCTTTTCTCTTATTAAAGCATATTTTTTAGCATAATCATTAATAACCTTCGTAAGAGCCGTTTTAAATCCTACCACATGACTTCCACCATCACGAGTCGTAACATTATTAACAAATGAATAAATATTTTCTGAATAGCTCTTTGTATATTGTAATGCAACCTCAACATTTATTCCGTTGTAATCTCCTTCGTAATAGAATACATCATGAGTTGGAGTTTTACCTTTATTTAAAAAGTTAATGAACTCTTTAATCCCATCAGCATATTGAAAAACTTCCTTTTTATTAGTTCTTTGGTCAATTAAAACCATCTTAATATTCTTGATTAAAAAGGCTGATTCTCTTAAGCGTTCTTTGATGATATCAAAATTATAAAGAGTTGTTGAAAAAATGTTTGGATCTGGTTTAAACCAAACCTTAGTTCCTGTTTTCTTGGTATCACCAATAATTTCCATATCAGCCTCAGGCTTTCCACCATTAATAAATCTTTGACGATGAATCTTTCCATCGCGATTAATCGTTACCTCTAAAAATTGTGATAATGCATTTACAACTGAAGAACCAACACCATGTAGTCCTCCTGATGTCTTATATCCAGAATCATCGCCACCGAATTTACCTCCAGCATGTAGCGTCGTAAAAATAACCTCCGTTGTCCCCCTACCAGATGAGTGAATTCCACACGGCATACCTCGACCAAAATCCTCAACAGAAATGCTATTATCGTTATGAATGGTTACTATAATTTCTTGTCCATATCCTGCTAAAGCCTCATCAATTGAGTTATCAACGATTTCCCAAATTAAATGATGAAGCCCTCTTCCATCAGTTGAACCAATATACATACCTGGTCTTTTTCTAACAGCCTCAAGACCTTCAAGTATCAATATTGAATCATCGCTATAATTATTTTTCGCCATTTGTTTCACATCCTAAATCCATATTTACCTTACTATTATATCATAAAATTGATATAAACCAACACAAAAAAATACATAATTTTTCCTTGTATATCCCTTTTTTATATGCTATAATTGTTATCCGAGGTGATTAATATGGTATATGCCATTTTAGCACTAGTTGTAGCCTATTTAATCGGTTCATTCCCCAGTGCTTTAATAATCGGTAAAACATTTAAAGGAATCGATATTAGAAAACATGGTAGTGGAAATCTAGGAACAACTAATGCCATTAGAATTCTTGGAAAAAAATTAGGATTTATCGTTTTCTTTTTAGATGTATTTAAGGGTGTTTTAGTTGTTGGTTTAGCAAGAATTTTATATGAAGGATTCGGATATCAAATTGATTTCAATCATCTCGAAGCTTTGGAATTTGGATTATTTAAACCATTCTATTATGGTGTATGTGTCGTTTTCGGACATTTCTTCCCAATATTTGCTAATTTTAAAGGTGGAAAGGCTGTTGCGACATCATTAGGAATTACTCTAACATTTACACCAGTTCCGGCTGTTTTATGCTTAATTGCCTTTTATATCACTTTAAAGATTAGCGGATATGTTTCTTTAGCAAGTACATTTGCCATTCTAACTGTTTTAATTTCCGCTTTATTTCAAAACTTTGTGTTTACCGGATTAGGACCAGTTGGAATTGAATTGTTAATATTTTATACAGTTATTTCTCTTTTTATGATTATTAAGCATCGTAAAAATTATGTACGCATTATTAAAGGTACTGAAAACTCATTTAAAAAGAAAAAAGAGTCTAAAGAGACTCCCGAAGAATAATATTATAGCACTAGTCTTCTAGTGTTTTTTTTTAACTACCCCAAGTGTTTCGAAATTACAATTATCATATATGATCTCATCACAGCTATCTACCTCTATTTCTCCACGTCTTGGATTTTTAATTGAAACAATATTGCCAATGATATTACCATTTACCTCACTATTTTCAAATGATAAATCACAATCCTCAGTTGTACAATCGATTAAAACTAGATTATTGCAGTAACAAAGCGGTTGAGTTCCTTTGATATGACATCTAACTAAAGTTAGATTTTTAGAATACCAAGCTAAATATTCACCCTCTAATAAAGAATCATAAACTGTTACATTCTCTGAATGCCAAAAAGCATCCTTTGTCTTCAATTTAGAATCCTTAATAATCATATTTTTCACATATTGAAACGAATATTTACCATTAAAATTGATTTTTTTTATCTCAATATTTTTACTATCTAAAAAGGCATATTCGCCTTCAAAATTGCAATCATTAAGCTCAATATTACTACTTTTCCATCCGAATTCTAAAGAAATAATATCGGTATTATCAATCTTAACATTATGGCATTCTCTTAACGCTTTTATCCCATGTAGCTTTGAATTATTAATATTAATACTATCACAATACCAAATGGCAGCACGACAATTAGGTGTTAAAACGGCTTCATTTAATTTTGCATTCTTTGAATGCCAAATAGGATATCTTAAATCCATAAAGCATTTTTCAAGGATAAAATCACTTGATTCTTTTAAAGCTGATTCACCATCTTCTTCACCCTCAAAGCGGCATGAAATTAGTTTAACACCTTTGGCATTATAAAGCGCTCTTTCTTCTTGAAATTGTTTATTAACTATTTCTTTCATTGTTCTATTTTAAAGGTCTTTTTATTCTTTTTGATAAATCTAAAAACCTCTTTTTCTCCCTTCTCTACATATAAATTAAGTAAAAACAAAATTTTTTCCTTCGTTTTTTCATGCATAATGATGCGATCTTGTTCATTTAAAAAGTATTCTAAAGGAATACTAGGATTATAGTTTTTACGGTTATAATTTTTAGAGGCGGCTAAACGATCACAAAACATCTCAAAAATATATTTATTAGGCATTTCAACCGGCATATAGCAATTATGCTCGATATTATAATCATACCAATATTCTGAATGATGCTTATTTCTTCCATAATGATGCATCCAAGCCTCACTATAGCCCTTTTTAGCCCTTTCATTAGTATGAGGTGATTTAACCCCTAAATAATATTTAGCACCGGTAAAAAACTCTTTAAATCCATATTTTGACAAATCATGAAGCAATCCTTGCTTGTATAGACCACATTTAAAGCAGTACTTTAAAACCATATGGCGATGTCTAGTGATTGTCCTAAAATGCTTAATAATATGCATAAAATCCTCCTCACATATAAAAAAAGACAGCTACACTGTCTTATCTAGCATCATTCATCGAACGCATTACTTCTCTAATTTGTTTTTCAGATGCTGTTCTACCCATTTGTCTAAACATAGCACGAATCATATTTTCATTAACTGGTGGGTTTTTCTTTAACTGCTTTTGTACATATTTTTTAGTAAGAATAAATCCTACAACTAATCCAACGATTAAAGCTAAAACGATTAAAAAAATCGCTAATCCTAAATTCATAAATTTCAACTCCTATTCACGTGTATATTTTACTAAATTAAACAAATAAATACAAGTAAAATAGCAAAATTATATTTACTTTTTTAATATATATGTTAAAATAAGATTAGAAATGGATAGGAGGTAACAGTTATGCCAAGAGTTATTAGTGATGAATGTTTAGCATGTGGTACATGCCAAAGTCAATGTCCTGTTGATGCAATCAGTGAAGGAGATATCTATTCAATTGATGCAGATACTTGTATTGATTGCGGTGCATGCGAAAGTGTATGCCCAGTTGGTGCTATCAGCGAAGAATAATATATAAAAGGTCTAGGATAATCTAGACCTTTTTTTCATCTTGAAAGCAAAAAAAGACTTAAGTTTGAAACTTAAGTCATTTTTATTTTACTTAGTAATATAGTTTTTAGCACATAATAGCTCAGCTAGTAAAACCGCTCCACCAGCCGCTCCTCTTAGGGTATTATGTGATAGACCTATGAATTTATAATCAAAAATACTATCATCTCTTAATCTTCCTAAACTAATAGCCATACCATTTTCTAAATTACGATCTAAATTAGTTTGAGGACGATTATCCTCTACGAAATAATTTAAAAATTGTTTAGGAGCAGATGGTAAATTTAAATCTTGAGGAAGACCTTTATATTCTTGCCATCTCTTTAAAATTTCTTCCTTTTCTGGTTTTTTATTAAATTTAACAAACACAGCTGCCATATGTCCATCACTGCATGCTACACGGATGCATTGAGCCGAAATATTTGGACTAGTCGCATCAACGATCACATCACCTTCGATTTTACCAAAAATCTTTAAAGGCTCTTTTTCAGATTTTTCTTCTTCACCACCGATATATGGAATACAGTTATCAACCATTTCTGGCCATGTTTCAAATGTTTTACCAGCCCCACTAATCGCTTGATATGTTGTCACCATAACATCTTTAATTCCTAAATCCATTAAAGGGGCTAAAGCTGGCACATAGCTTTGTAATGAGCAGTTAGATTTAACCGCAATAAATCCTCTTTTTGTTCCTAATCTCTTCTTTTGAGCTTCGATGATTGCAAGGTGATCATCATTTACCTCTGGAATGATCATTGGTACATCTGGTGTATGACGATGAGCACTATTGTTAGATACAACAATACATTCAGCCTTTGCATATTCTTCTTCTAATGCTCTGATTTCATCTTTTTTCATATCCACAGCGCAAAAAACAAAATCAACCATACTTGTGATTTCTTTGATATCCTCTTTAGCATCAAAGATTACCATTTCTTTTACTGCTTCAGGAATAGGTGTTTTCATTGCCCATCTATTTCCTACAGCTTCAATATATTTTTTACCCTTTGAACGACTACTAGCAGCTAAGCAAGCAATATTAAACCAAGGATGATTTTCTAATAACGAAATAAATCTTTGACCAACCATTCCAGTTGCTCCAACGATTCCGACATTATATTTTTTCATGTTGTTATTCTTCCTTTCACTTTATTACATTAAATTATATATTTTTTACAATTTTAATGCAAGTTCTTTTTTATCCTTTCAAGTTAAAAATACTCTACACGAACAAATCACAAAAAAATGTCCTTTTTTAATGGACATTATTCACAAATTTTATTGATAACCTCAATGATATCCTCATTAAAGCATAAGGTTGCCATATTATCATAGGGAGTATGTGATTTATTAATTAAAATTAAATTATCACCTTTGAAATATCTTAAATATGAGGCTGCAGGATAAACATTTAAAGATGTCCCTACAACAATTAAGGTATCACACTTACTTATTTCATTAATGGCACCATAAACAACATCCTCATCTAATCCCTCTTCATAAAGCACAACATCAGGCTTAATAATTCCACCACAGCTACATCTAGGTACATCATTCATTTCTAGATCATCTAAAGAGTAAAATTTGTGACATTTCATACAATAATTACGATATATTGATCCATGTAATTCATAGACTTTTTTACTATTTGCTAAAGTATGTAAATTATCAATATTTTGCGTTACAACACTACTTAAATTTTTTAAATTAGCAAAATATAAATGAGCCTTGTTTGGCAAAGCCTCCTTATAGACCATTTTATGAAAATAAAACTCATAAAACTCCTTAGGATGAGCCATAAAAAAACTATGGCTAATGATTTCCTCAGGCGAATAATTGTAATTATTCTTCTCATTATATAAACCATTGGCACTTCTAAAATCAGGTATTCCTGATGGTGTTGATATTCCAGCACCAGTAAATAATACAATACGCTTTGAATCTCTAATTATTTCTTTTAATCTTTGATATTTCATAATTCATTTCTCCTAAATGCCTCAATCATCGTAGAGGTTAAGGTTAAAAGACTTTTTTGTTCCTCAATTTCTTCTCTTTCAAACCATCTTGCCTCTTTTAATTCACCTTTTGAAAACTCCAAAATATTGTCACTTAACTTATCACTTCCATCTAAATCACAGAAAAAACCTACTAAAATACCTTCAGAAACTCCCCATGGTTGATTTGCAAAATATCTAATATTTTTAACCTTTAATCCAACCTCTTCAGCAATTTCTCTTTTGATGGTTTGTTCAAATGATTCACCAACTTCACAATAACCGGCAACTAAAGCATAATTATTTCTAATTCCATCCGCATATTTAGTTAATAATAGCTTATCGCCATTAATGATTCCAACAATAACCGCTGGAGCAATTTTGGGATAAAGAAGATTATTACACAAATTACATTTTAACTCATGATTAGAATCGCTATGAATTAATTCAGCACCACATTTTGGACAATATTTGTTCAATAAAAAACATGATAAATGATATCCTGAATAGGCAATATAGCTAATCATATTATTCATTGCGCGTATTTCTCTTAAGCTTTTATAATTACCTTCAAATTTTTCATTAGATATAAAATAATTTTGACCATTAAAGCTAAAACCAAAAATACCTTTAATCTTTATATCCTTATACTTGGGAATTTGATCATTAATAAACAATAAATTATTCTTATTATATACTAGTATATAATCATCATCGGAAATCTCAATATTTTTATAAGTTATATCTAAATTACCCATATCCTGGATCACTTTAATCACCCTCTTAAGTATTCTTTAATATAATCCTCTTTAATTTCACGATTATCATCAAAAATATGAGGATCCTTTTTGATTAAAAAGCAAACATATTTAAAGACCTTATTGGCATCTAATAGATAGCATGTGCTATTTCCAATTTTACCAGCAATTGCAATGCCTAATCTTAAAAAAGAAGGCAATAATTTCTCATAATTATCACTAATGTGCGGACATTGTGCATTAAAATGACGGTACATATAATAATCCATTTTTTTATCCTTGTCCTTAGTAATAAAATGATATTTTTTATCCGTAAAACGATTTTTGACCTTCATTTCCTCCTCACAAGCATGAATAAAGGTATTTTTACTTAAAGGAGCACCTAAAAAAAGGATTTTGGCGTTAATATTAATCAAATTTCCCATGCAACCACTCATTGGTGTTGGTGTGCTGCTAAAATCATCTAATTTAACGTATTCTAAAGCTTTTTTTCCATGAGCTGCAATGCTATGAGTAGGATGATTTGAACGATAAAAACCTTCCATTTTTAAAGCTACATTGGTTAAATAACCAACATTTGAAGGACTATTTTCCTTATCAAATACATCATTATCCTCTTTAATATATCCCCAGGTATGTGTAGGAAACATTAGTAGGCTATCCTTAACAACCGCAATAAAGGCATCAATTACGGTTTTGGCTTCGACATCTCCAATACTTTTATATGATGAATGAATAAAAAGGTTAGTATTCTCATCGATTCCCATATTTTTAATATCATAAATCATATTATCTAATGTAAACATTTAAAAACTCCTTTTTTTAAAAAAATAACTTCCAAATGGAAGCTATTCTACTAATTTACCTTCTTTTGCGAATCTCTTAATAGATTCCACAACACTCATGGCTCTATTCTTATCATCATATACTTCTCCAGCCATTACTAAACGTTTTTGTTTACTGTAAAGCTTAAATTGGAATTTTCCATTTTTATCTTCAAAAATGTAGAAATCTCCAGTATATGCCAATTCTCTAAAGTTTTCTAAAGCTTCTTTACAGCTTGCATAAGATTTGTATACTTGGCTAGTAGCAATAACCGCACCATTACTAGCTTTTAAAGTATAAGAGAAACCATATTCATCCTCTTCGATTACATATTTTCCCTTTGATTGCGGACTAACAATCTTGTTAAATACTTCATAGTGACTTGCTTCACTATCATCTTCAACAATTACATCAGTGCTAACAAATTTTTTGAATGATTCCACAGCATTTTTAACGCTCTTTTCAGTCTTATAGTTGGCACTTTGAGCTAAAACACGACCTTGCATAGTGATTAATTGGAAACTCCATAAATCATGTTTATCCTTAGTAATTGAAATATGAGACGTTTCCACATTCTTCTTTAGTGTTTCAATTCCTGTTTTACAAGCTTTTAAGTTAGCATATGGTTCACTAACAATTAACCCCTCACCATTGCTAGCTTTTAAACGGTATCTAACCATTCCCATTTCATTAAATACAACATATTTTCCTTTGTATCTGTTATCAGTTTTAGTTTCCATTTTATCTCTCCTTTATTTTTTTATTAAATCTTCAGCAATCTTCATTTGTGCACTATCTTTTAAGGCTTTTTTATTTCGATATTCGTCAATTGATAAATAAACTATTAACCCTATTAAGAGTAATACTATTAAAATCACCCATAAAGTGATCTTCGACATATTATCATTTAGTCCGAATAATGACATTAGCATACAGGCACTCCTTTAGATTATAAAAACGCTTTTATAATATTATTATAATTAATTAGTTTTAATAAAACAATACATTAATATGTAAAAAATTTGTTTTTTCGTCATTTTTCGATATAATTATCACTACATCTATGTATTTTTCTAGTATAAAAAATTATATTTTAGGGTTTTATATATAAATTTATGCATTTTTTGTAATTATTTAATTTAGTTTTTAAAACTAAGTAAAATAGTGGTTGTAGAAATTTCTCCAACATTAGATTTATCTAGTTTTTTATCTTACTTTTTGTGTTTTTTTGCATTATTTTATCTAGTTTTAAAGACTAGATAAAACATATGTCGTAGTGATAATTTTTTTAACATATTTATATCTAAAACATACAATAAATATGGAGTGATTATATGAAATATGCAAATTTAAATATTGAACCACAAAATAATATCAACACCTTTGATATTGAAGAATCTTTAGTAAAAGGAACAATTTTTAAATCATTATACGAAAAATATAAAGTTAAAAATGAAATTCCAAACTTTAACAATAAAAAAGAAAACCTCTTATTCTTACTAATGGCAATTGATTTTTCAATTATTGATATGAGCCTATATTTATTAAATAATCCCAATAATTTAGAGGCTAAGAATAAACTTAATGATTATCTGAAGGATTATCAAAAGCTAATCATATTCTATGAGAATAATTATGGACCATTATCAATCAATAGTATTGTAAACAAAATGAAGGGTGATAATTAATGTGGAAATATGAAAGAAAATTAGAATTTCCGGTTAATATTAAGAAAAAAGACTTTAATCTTGCTAATTACATTGTAACTCAGCTTGGTGGACCTGATGGCGAGTTAGGAGCTTTTTTAAGGTATTTTTGTCAAAGCTTTACAATGCCTGATGAAAACTCCAAGCTATTATTAAGAGAAATTGCGACTGAGGAATTAGCACATATTGAAATCATTTGTGAAATGCTAAAGCAATTGACCGATGAAAAAAATATTGAAAAGATTAAGAAGGAGCATTTTGGAGGGCATTATGCTGATCATATGTTAGGGATTTTTCCAACAAATGCTTCAGGTTATCCATATAACGCTATTCATTTTGCTTCAAAGGGTGATTATATAACCGATTTAGTTGAAGATATGGCGGCCGAGGCCAAAGCTAAAGCAACTTATGAGGCTTTAATGGATCTAACCGAAGATTTAGATGTTTTAAGGGTTCTTGAATTTTTAAGAGAGCGTGAAATTGTTCATTTTCAAAGATTTGGAGAATGTTTAATGCGATTAAAAAAAGATGCCTAAAATTAAGCATCTTATAAGGAATTATGCATAGTTTTTTACTATGCTTTTTTTAATTTTTCTTTGATTTTATCCTCGACAATTTTTGGGACAAACTTATTTACATTACCACCAATATAGGCAATTTCCTTAACCATTGAGCTTGATAGGAAGGAATAATCCGTATTAGTCATCATAAACACTGTTTCAACATTGCTATTTAATTGATGATTTGTTGAAGCCATTTGCAACTCATATTCAAAATCGGTAACCGCTCTTAATCCCCTTACAATGACATTTGCACCCAATTCTAAAGCAAAATCAACCGTTAATTTATTTTGACAAACAACAATTTCGACATTTTTATAATTCTGACAAATTTTCTTTAGTAAATCTAATCTTTCTTCTAGTGTAAAAAATGATTTTTTATTAATGTTTTCTGTGATTGAAACATAAAGTTTATCAAACATTTTACTTGCACGTTCAATCATATCAATATGTCCATAAGTAACTGGATCAAAGCTTCCTGGATAAATTCCTTTTTTCATTATAAATCACCATTACAGTAAACTGTTACCTTTCTAATTCCATATGTTTTTTCTTTTAAAACTGGTAAATCAACATTTAAAACTAATTCTTTTTTATATTCACAAATAATTAATGCATTAGGATTTAATAAATTAAAATCCAGCATATAGCTTATTATTTCCTCATAAACATTCATTTCATATGGAGGATCTAAAAAAACAATATCAAATTTCGTTCCTTTTCCCCTAAAATTTCTTAAAGCATCATGAAAATCATTCTTTAAAAGCTTATAATTGACGATATTTAGCGTTTTTAGATTCTTTTCAATTACTCTTTGGGCTTCGGAATCAATGTCGTTAAAATAAGCAATTTCTGCACCACGACTGATTGCTTCAATTCCCATCGCTCCACTTCCGGCGAACAAATCTAAAACCACACCACCATCAGTATAAGGATTAATAATATTAAAAATAGCTCCACGCACCTTATCGGTTGTTTCTCTGGTAGTATTTTTGTTTACCATATCAATTTTTCTACTTCGATAAATTCCTGAAATAATACGCACATCAATCACCTTATCATTATTATATCGAATAAATTATTTTTTTTAAAGTTTATTTGTATATATTTTTAAAATGCGGTTAATAATATAATTGCAGTAAAAAAAACTGCTAGAAGAAGCCCCCTATTCTTCTAAGAAGTGATCATAGCATCACTTCTCCTCTCCCTTTCACATACTTAACTCAAGCTAAAAAGGAATATCATTAATTTGGTATTCCTTTTTAGTATATAAAAAAGCCTCAGATGAGGCTTATAATGCTTTTAAATAATCAACAATTTCACTTGGTTCAGCATTTTCAAAGAAATATTTTTTAAATCCTTCTGTAGCTATAGTTTGTTTTAAAAATTCTTGATCAACTTCTTTTAAAATAGAAAGTAAATCCTTATGAGAAATCTTTTTAATATTCTTTAAGATTTCACGATTTTTAGCCATGATAGCGGCTCTTTCTTTTGGATACCCTAATCCTCTTTCACCTTCAAATAATTTTTCAAAGATGTATTTCAAATTTAATTCGGCAGCCCATCCAAATCCCTTTGCATAAGGAATTGAAATGGCATTTCCATCATTGATTTGTCCAAATAGGAAAGCATCTGTTGGATCAGCAACTAATCCGCAAGATACATTTGGAAATGAGTTAGCAGCAAGCATTGCTCCTTCACCTGTTCCACATCCTGTAACAACGAAATCAGCTGCTTTAGTTGTAAGTAGAATTGATGTTAATAATCCTACTTGAACATATGTTAATTGAGCTTCATCGTTAGCTGTATACATCCCATAGTTAAATACTTTATGCCCCATTGGTTCAACAACTGATGTTAATGCATCAAAAATAATTGAATTTTTTGCGGCTTGTGAATTTTCATTAATAAGTGCAATTTTCATAATAATCTCTCCTTTTTTTATATTATATAAGTTTTTTTATTCATAAGCAAATAATTTAATCTAATGAGTTAACCTTCTTAACTCTAATTGTCATTCCTTGATATTTTTTTCCATCCATTAGTAAGATTTTTTTAGATACATCGGCTCTAATTTCAAAGGAAATCTTTTGATTTCGAATTTTAATATCTCCAATTGCCTTTGAATTAATTTTCGTATGCTTATTAACTAAATCAAGGAAGGTTTTAGGACCTAATCCATGGATTTTCCCTAAATTGATTTGATAATATGAATATGATTTATTATCCTTGCTAAATTTTGATGATGGTTTTTTTGGTTCTTCAATTAGAATTTCATTATATTCCTTAACCTCATCTTTAAACATAATATCAAGCAAGGCATTTAAAACATCAATACCATCATAACCTTCAGACATCAAGCGGTTAATTATACTCTTATGATTTCTCTTATTTTCTTGATTCATGGCATCGATGATCTTATTATAAATCAATCGATTTTTCATTTTCTCGATTTCACTGATCTGTGGAACCTCTAATCTTTCCATATCCGATTTTGTATACTTAATAATATCTTGCAATCTTGAGCGTGTTCTTGCGGTTACAAAGGAAATACTTGTTCCATTTAGGCCTGCGCGCCCTGTACGACCTATACGGTGCACATATGATTCATCATCAAGTGGTAAATCATAATTAAAAACAGCCTCAACTCCCTTCACATCAATACCACGTGCTGCCACATCAGTCGCAATTAAAATCTTAATTGCTCCACTTCTAAAGGCATTCATTACACGATCTCTTTGTAATTGCTTTAAATCTCCATGAATACCATCAACGGAATACTCATGTTTTTGAAGGCTTGAAACAAGTTCATCAACCATAGCTTTGGTATTACAAAAAATAATTACTGAATTAAAGGCATAATAATCTAATAAACGAATTAGTAAATCCAATTTTGACTGTGATTTAATTTCATAATACACTTGTCTAATACGATCAACAGTCAATGTTTTTGTGGCAATCTTAATATTAACTGGATCATTTAAATACTTCCTAGCAACCTCTCTGATAGTTGCTGGCATTGTAGCACTAAATAGAGTAGTTTGTCTTTCCTTTGGGGTAGTTTGTAGGATATATTCAATATCCTCTTGAAATCCCATCTTTAACATTTCATCAGCTTCATCTAAAACTAAAACTTGTAGATTACTAAAATTTAAGGTTTTGCGATTCATATGATCAATGATTCTTCCAGGAGTTCCGATAACAATTTGTGGTTTTTCTTTTAAATCCTTGATTTGTCTTTCAATTGATTGTCCACCATAAATTGTTACAACTCTTATTTTTTTAGAGAATTTAACTAATTTAATAAATTCTGCGTAAACCTGTAATGCTAATTCTCTAGTTGGTAACATCACTAAGGCTTGTATAGCCGGATTTTTCACGTTTATACGTTCGATAATAGGTATTGCAAAGGATAAGGTTTTTCCTGTCCCGGTTTGAGCTTCACCAACTACATCTCGACCTTCTAAAACATGAGGAATAGCCTGTTGTTGAATGTCAGTTGGAGTTTCAAATCCTAAAACTTCGATGGCTTTTTTTACCTCAGGTGATATATTCATTTCACTAAATAATAATTTTTCCATAACTTTCCTTTCTAAACTCTTAATTAACCTTATTAAGTATATCATAATATTTATAAAACACAAAGTATTTTTTGTAAAAAAAAGATGGCATTTTTTTGCCATCTATTCATAAATATTATTTAGTATCTTCTTTAACCTCTTCAATTACAATTTCTTCATTTGCCTCTTCTTTAATTTCTTCAGCAATTTCTTCTTGAACCTCTTCAATTACTTCTTCATTTTTTACTTCATCAATAGTATCTTCATCAACAATCTCATCTACAACTTCAGTATTGACCTTTTTAGCCTCATCATCTTTTGTTTCATTAACCTCAGTTACAACTTCATCTGTAACTTCTATCTTTTCAGTTGCATCTTTTTCTTCAATAACAACAGGAATTTCTGTTACTTCTTCAACCTTAGCAGTCTTTTCTTTAGATTCTTTTACTACTTTTTCTTTCTTTTCTTTAGGTTCTTTTGCTACTTTTTCTTTCTTTTCTTTAGGTTCTTTTACTTTTTTTGGTAATTGCTTTTTGATCTTTACCGCAAAATATATACCAATTAAACCAGCTAAAATCGCGATAACGGCAATTGCGTATACAACATGCATAACTTTTAATGGTTCCTTAATGTAAACATATGTACCAGCCGTAATCAAGAAAATATTTAAATATTTTGCTAAACGATTAGTAATAATTTTTCCTTTTGATGTTGTTATTTTAATATCACCATCTGAGGTATACCCACGGATAATTTCGACAACTCCAAAGGCATAAACTGGAATTGCTAAACATTTTGACAATGTAAAATTCACATTCTTAATTTCTACAAATAGCGAAATTGCAATAAATATTGCTAGAACAATCTCTAAATATCGTAAAATAATTATTACACGATACTTTTTACGATCTTCTGAACAATTTTTATCAACGTTTGGTAATAAAAATAGAAGAGCATAAATCAATAAAATGATTCCTGCAACAATCTTTACAGCATCCTTTACATAGCCTTGAATCTTTAATGGTGGAATTAATGTAACAATTCCAAAGGCAAAAAATAAAATGCTAACAATTAAACTTACAATCCACAAAACCTTCTTTTTCTTCATAACTTATCCTCTTTTCTTATAAATTAAATCAGATATACGGTCTCTTATATCCTCTCTTTTTAGTGCGAAATCTAATGTTGCATCAACAAATCCATATACTGAACCAATATCATATCTTCTACCACTAATTTCATATGAATAAACCTTTTCATACTCTAACAATCGATTAATTGAATCGGTTAATTGAATTTCATTACCTGCTCCTCTTTTTTGCGTTTCTAGAAGTTCAAAAATTTTAGGAGTTAAAATATATCTACCACCAATTGCTAAATTAGATGGAGCATCCTCTAAAGCTGGCTTTTCAATTAAAGAATCCAATTCTAATAATGGTAAACGTCGAAAATCCTTTAATGAGCATATTCCATATTTACTAACATCCCAATCATCAACATATAAAGTTCCAACAACTGATGTTTCAACCTTATCATAAGCTTCTAATAATTGTTTCAAAGCTGGTTTTTCTTCACCAACATATAAATCATCACCTAGCAATAAAGCAAACGGCTCATTTCCAACAAATTCTTTGGCACATAGCACCGCATGTCCTAATCCTAATTGTTCCTTCTGTCTAACAAAGAAAATATTACATTCATTAGTTACGCTAGTAATCTTTTCTAACTCATCAAGTTTATTTTTTTCTTTTAGCATATGTTCTAATTCAAAATTACGGTCAAAATGATCAACAATGGCATTTTTATTACTAGAAACAATAATTAAGATATCCTTAATTCCTGATTCTAATGCCTCTCTAACAATATATTCAATCGTAGGTGTATCTACAATTGGTAACATTTCTTTGGGAATTGCTTTAGTTACTGGTAAAAATCTAGTACCATATCCTGCAGCGGGTATAACAGCTTTTTTTACTTTCATCAATAACACCTCTATTTCATTATAGCATATCATAAAACAATTACAAAATAAAAAATAGTGAAAAAACACTATTTTTGTTTAATAATATTGAGCCCAGAAACATTCGAGAACAATGTTCTCAACGGTGGGAATCTCTTATAAATGAATTAGGATTCCTAATTGGCTAAGCATAGGCCTTCAACACATCAAGTATCTTGATTCCCTTTTCTATTCTTAGGTTCCACGACTTGTTTTCTAGGCACTTATAGTATATCATACTATAATATTCTTGTAAAACATTCTTTAGCAAAATAAATTAAATATAAAAATAAAACCTGACAAATTTTGTCAGGTAATAAATTATTTTGTTAAAGCTTCGATTAATTCAGCTTTTTTCATTGTTGAAAAACCGCTAATACCTTTATCCTTAGCAATTTCTCTTAAATCAGCAACCTTCATTGCTTCATAATCAACAGCATCACTAGCTTCTACTTTAGCAGCAGTTTTTTCTTCGGCAACTAAAGCAGGAGTCATTTCTCCGCTTAACCCTTTTTTAGCAACCTCAACTAATTGAGTGAATGCAGCTGGTTCAAAAATAGCTAATTCAGCTAACATTTTACGGTTAACTACTACACCAGCTTTTTTAAGACCATTAATCATTAATGAATACTTGAAATCATTTGCTTTACATGCAGCATTGATACGTGAAATCCATAATTTTCTAAAGTTTCTCTTGTTTACCTTACGGTCTCTATAAGCATATGATAATGAACGCATCACTTGTTCATGTGCTGTTTTATATAATGTTCTTTTTGATCCAAAGTAACCTTTGGCTAATTTTAAAATTGCTTTACGTCTTCTTCTTGTGGTATATCCACCTTTAACTCTTGGCATTTTCTAGACCTCCTTCTTAGATTAAATGTTTGATTCTCTTCATATCGCTTGCAGAAACAGTTGTTTCTCCACTTAATTGACGATTTTGTTTTGTTGTTTTATTTGCTTTTAAATGTCCTGTAAAAGCATGACCACGCATAACCTTACCAGTTGCAGTGACCTTAATTCTTTTAGCTAAACCACGATGGCTTTTTTGTTTAGGCATATAAGCTCCTCCTTCTTATTTTTCAATTTTTGGTGCTAAAATCATGTATAATGTCTTTCCTTCCATTTTGGGTTGAGATTCAACAATAGCGATATCAGCCATACTTACAGCGAAATCGTTAATAATTTTCTTCCCTAAATCGGCATGGACAATCATTCTACCCATAAAACGAATTGAAACTTTAACTTTATCTCCGTTTTCAATAAACTTACGAGCACTACGAACCTTGGTTTCAAAATCATGTTTTTGAATTGTTGCTCCTAAACGGATTTCTTTTACTTGCGTAATCTTTTGATTTTTCTTTAATTCCTTTGATTTTTTTTGTTGATCAAAACGGAATTTAGAATAATCCATAAATTTAGCAACAGCTGGTTTGGCATTTGCCGCAACTACAACTAAATCTAATTCCTTTTCATAAGCTTTTTTTATAGCCTCTTTAGTTGGCAAAACACCTAACTGCTCTCCAGTATCAGAGATAACCAATAATTCCTTAAACGGAATATTTTCGTTTACTAATTCATCTGTGTTTTTAATAGGTTTACTTGATTTGATAACATTCACCCCTTAGCTTTTTTAAAAAGAAAAGTGGACAAAAATATCGCCCACATTAAAATCAATTATGATTCAAATGACTTTTTACCTATCACTTAAGTAATCAGGTGAAAGCGGCGCTTTTCTTTCCATTTCTTATTTTATTCCTCTATTAGTATATATAATTCATAATCATTTGTCAACAACTTTTTTAAATATTTTTAACTAAAAAAACATTTTAAAGATATTTCCAAGAATATTATACTCATATAGATACTTAGATATTCTAAAATTATTATTATTAAGCTGCATATCGCGAGCTATAAAGGCTCCAAATCCACTAGATGTACCAGTAAATGATAATAGAGTTGAAAGCCCAATAAGTGCAACATATACAAAAATTAAATAAATTAAAACATTAAAAACAATTCCTAATAAACCATCTAAGAAGTATACAGTCTCTGAATGTTCTCTTAATGATTCTACAACGGCCTTTAAAATTTTAAGACCGATTGAAAATAAAATAAATAATATTAGAAATCCAATCATGATTAATGCTACCTTAGTTAATGAAGTAGTAATATTAATAACTGTGTTTTCATCAACTAATTTTTCGCCTACCCAATCAACAATTATTTTATCAATAAAATCCGGTAAGCCTAAGCTATCTACAGCCGTATCTAATGGTTCTCCACTAAATTTACTGATCTTTTTATCGACAACTGGAAGTATCTTGTAATATACTCCTTTTCTAATAAAATCAACATGGTGATATAAAAATTTACCGAATGGTTTGGCTAAAAAGAAGGAAATAATTGTCCCAATAAGTCCACTAACAATTCCCATTGCTCTCTTTAAAAATCCACTCTTGTATCCAAAAATAATCATTACTATCAGTAATGCTATTAGGATTATATCGATTAATCCAACAAAATATAGATTCATTTAAGCCACCTCCATTCGTAATTTTCTAACATTTATACATATATTTTACCACAACATATCAATTTTTGATATTTTTTTTACAATAAAATAAAACGATTAATGCTAAATATACTAATGAAGAAAAAATATTAATAAATAATCCATTTGTTAAGGAAACAAATCCTTTCTTATTCATAAAAGTCATCGGAAATGCTATTAAAAAATTAATAGCTTTACTTTTAGGATTATCAGTAATAAGTATTTTTATAACCCAATATAAAACAATTATTAAAAACCCAACAAAATAAGTTTCAAAAAATTCAATCATTAAAGCTGTTAATGTAATTAAGAAGATTCCTTGAATATAAATGTATATAAAACTTAAATATAATTCATGACCGATGATAAAATAAGGCATTAAAAGATTCGGCACAAAAATAAACAAGGCAAATGTTATTAAAACAAACAAAAATAAAATGATATATAAAGATATTAATCTTGATAATATTACATACTCTCTTTTTCTTCTTGTTAAAAAGAAAACATCATAATTCTTAGTACCTGACGCGATAAAAATAGACAAAAAAGCAATAATAAATGATAAAAAATTCAAACAATTATACGTGTAACTTGCATAATATTTTTCATGATATAAAATTTTACTATCGTTACTAGAAAACGCCTGAGAATTAAACACAAATAATATAAGTTCTAATAATAAAACAACTAATAAAATATATACAAGCTTTTTATTCAATAAAAGTCGCAAATTAGTGATAATCATTTTACTCTTCCCTCATTAAAACAAAATTCCTCATGATTAATTGAGTTAAATAATTCTTTATAATGCGTGGAAATAATTATTGTTTTTCCTTCATCCTTTTTTGCCTTTAAAAGTTTAACCAGCATTTTAATATGAATATCATCTAAACCATTTGTTGGCTCATCTAAAATTAAAATGTCCTCATCCCCCATCAGTAGCTGTACTAATGCCACCTTTTGTCTATTTCCCTTACTCAAATTACCTATATACTCATTTAACTTTAAATCCAAACATTTGGCATAATAATCATAATCACAAATCGATATACTAAGTTTCTTTAAATCATCTAAAAACTCATAAACCCTAAGATGATTTGGTAATTTTGTTTTTTCCTCAATATAACTGATGCTTTTAGTTTTAACTAAAACCTTGTTTTTATCCTTTTTTTTGAGTTTTAAGAAGCCAAGAATAATTTTTATCGTTGTTGATTTTCCACTTCCATTATGTCCAATAAATAGATTTAAACTTCCTTTTTTTATATTAAGGCTAACATTATCTAAAGCCTTTTTTCTTCCGTAATAAAAGGTTAGATTCTTAATCTCAACGATATTCATTAACGTATATTACCTCACTTAGCTCTGGAATTTTATAATTATTATCAAAAAAATTAAAGGTATCCTGCACATGAACATAAGATTGTCCATTAATCTCATAGTAAATTAAAATATATGATGCTTTTAAACGCTTAATTTTATTATATTTTAACGGTAATTGTAATTCTAAATTTTGATATGAATACATCATTATCTCATTGAAGTCCTTATCTAATTCACTAAAGATATGATAATCATTCAAATTAATGTTTGAGTCTATCAAATCACAATCAATATAAACATCATTATCGATATATATATCTTTGATAATCACTGTGCTATTTGCTTTATTCTCAATTTTAATATCAATGCATCCTAAAGTCTCAAAAGGATAATCTACAATCCTTCCTTCAAGCATATTAATTGAAAGATGGTCACCAAGGGAAAGCATTTTATTTGATCTGATGCTTAAGCTCCCAATTTCCACCTTTAAAACATCTCCATTAGACACAATTCTTAAATAAGCCTCATCAATGCTTATATTAACTCTTAAATCTGGTAATAATAATTCATATTTATAACAAGTGTACTTATGATTATCAACCATATAGCTATATTCGGTATTTTGGATATCTAAGACATCTAGAGAAATCTTTTTTTGTTCGTTTTTATCAGTAAAACTAATTTCTTCAATTAAATCCTTTCTAGCATATTTATTTTCATTTGAAAAATACAAATATTGATTGATGCTTTTGCCATCATCATAACTAATATAATTATGGGTTTCCTTAATGGATATTACCTTATTAATACTATGATTTTTTTCGGTATTAAGTAATAAGGCAAAACCAATCAAAAACACACTAAAAGCAATAACCATTACAACAAGTTTTTTCATATTTTTATCTTCTCCATTCGGTAAGTTTGGGTTGTGGCCACAAATATTTCAAAACCACCCTTAGTTACATTAACAAAACCAATATACTTAGTAGCGACACCATTGCTGATTTTTCCTTCACCATGAGTATAAATGACTAAAATAGTCCCAGGATCAACACTGCATTTCACATTCCATGCACTTGTAGTGATAATAGTATCCGTTTTAGAATATTCAAGCTTAAGCTTAGCATCTAAACCACCTTTAAATTTTTTTGTTGATTTAGTCTTTTCCATATCAATGCTTCCTGTAGCTTGAATACTTCTTTTTGATGATTTTTCCTCTTTAAAGTTTGCCTCATATACAATCGGTGTATCACCATCGTTATAAAATGAAAAATGTGTTGTAACTACATATCTAACCTTTACATTCTTATTAACATAATAAACATTCCAACCATAAGCTTTTCTTTTTTTAACTTTTTTATAATACTCCTTATAATCATCATCAGTAAAATCTTCTAAAAAGCAACCATCCCCAATCATCTCTATTTCTTGAAACGATTCGTAATCAGAATCAGCTTTTACCGATGAAAAAGCTAAAAAATACGATAAAATAATTAAACTACACAATATAAACCTTTTCATTTAAATCCCTCCATTTTAATATTTCAAAATTAAAACAATATTTTGCTTAAAAAAATAAAAAAAAGCTCATAAACATGAACACATGTTTACAAGCATATTTTTTATAAAATAGTATTTTCTAAAACCCCAATTCTTTCAATAACACAAGTTACGACATCACCTTTTTTTAAAAACTTAGGTGGATTAAATCCCATTCCAACACCACTTGGAGTCCCAGTTGAAATGATTGTACCAGCTTTTAAGGTCATCCCTTTTGAAAGTTCACTTATGACAAATGGAATATCAAAAATCATATTTTTAGTATTAGAGCTTTGCCTTAATTCACCATTAACATATGATTTAATATCTAATTCTATTTCATCAAGCTCATCCATGGTTAGGATAGCGGGTCCCATAGCAGTAAATCCATCTAAACTCTTTCCAAAATACCATTGCTTATGCTTATTTTGAATATTTCTAGCTGAAAAATCGTTTAGAATTGTATATCCAAAAACATAATCTAGGGCATCAGTTTCACTTACGTTAAGACAATCCTTACCGATAATAACCGCAAGCTCTACCTCATAATCTAAGGAATCACAAATGTCGCGATGGGCATTAATTCCAGCATTTGGGCCTGTTGCTTCATTTACCCTTTTAGAAAAATAAACTGCATCAGCTCTTTTTTCAAACTGCTCATTTTTAAATTTTGCGGACTCCTTAGCATGCTCAAGATAATTAAGTCCTAAACAAATAACATCCTGTTTTGGATATTTAATCGGAGCTAATAAATCTACATCATCCAAATCAATTTTTATATCAGTTTTCTTTATTCCATTAATAATTACATCCATCATATCCTGATTTTCTAATTGATAAATTCGATCTTCTTCAATTATTCCAACATACTCATTATTTTCATATTTATAAGTTGCCAAACGCATAAAAACACCTCATTTTATGGAAATAAGCACAATAATGTGCTTATTTACTCATATATTTTTCAATATCACTAACTTCTTTAATGATATCCTTGCTTAAATTAATTCTACCATCCTCAGTGATTAGAATGTCATCCTCAATTCTAATTCCAATTTTTTCATCCGCAAGATATAGCCCCGGTTCAACAGTAACAACAATTCCTTCTCTAATAGGTTCTTCTAAATGTCCAACATCATGGACATCTAATCCTAATGAATGACCTAATGAATGATAATAATACTTACCAATTTCCTTTGGATCCTTTATCTTACCAATTCTTAATAATCCATCCGTTAAGATTTTTTTACCATATTCATGGAATTCTTGCCAAGTGACACCTGGTTTTAGAAATTCAATTGATTTTTTATTTGCCTCTAAAACAATTTCATAGATTTCCTTTTGACGAGGAGTAAATTTACCATTTACTGGAAAAGTTCTTGTGATATCTGATGCATAATGATTTGATAAGCATCCAACATCAAATAAAGCTAATTCATTATCTTTAATTAAACAATTATTATCCTCATAATGAAGAATAGTGGCATTCTTTCCACCTGCCGCAATACTCTTGAAAGAAACAGTCGTATTATTAGCCTTTAAAACTTGATCAAAATGGCTCTCTAGCTCATATTCATAAATATCAGCATGTGATTCGTCCATCATTTTTAAAATGGCCTTATTTGTAATAGCAATAGCTTTAGAAATTTCCTCAACCTCAGATTTATCCTTATATAGACGCATATTTGCTAAAATATTATAACAAGTATGAATATTTACATGTGGATAATTATCTCTTATTTTATAGGCAAAACGATTACCATCAAGAGGGACATCATCCATTTGTCTTCTTTCTAGATCTAAGTAACAATTAGTAATTTCTCCATATAAAGCATTTCTACTTACTTGTAAATATGATGACAAAATCTTATTTAAATCCTTTAAATATAAAATGTCCTCAACTGCAATACCACTTTTTTGGCTAGCCTCTTCCTTAGACATAACATCTCCAACCCATAATGCCATTACTGGGTCTGGTTCTTCAATAAATAGCATTTCTCTGATAGCTGCTTTTCCTTTTATCATCACTAAGACCATGTTTTCTTGATCAAGATTAGTTAAATAAAAGAAATTACGATTAATCTCAAAAGGATATTTTTGGTCACCTGTTCTATGAGGTGCACTACCAGCAAACAAAACAGTAACTGATTTTTCAACTTGCGCTAAATATCTTTTTCTTCTTCTGCTTACAATCTCTGGTTGCATAAAACTCTCCTAAATCTCATTAACAATATTCATAACTTCCGCTTTTAGTGAAACAAAGCGATCTTCACACATTTTATTTGTGTTTCCTTTAACACCAAAGTAAACCTTTAATTTTGGTTCTGTACCACTTGGTCTTAAAACAAACCATGAATCATCATCTAAAATATACTTAATTACATTTGATTTTGGCAAATCAATTTTAGATGTTTCACCATTAGTATATGCTTCTTGAAGCTTATAATCCTCTTTAGTTACAATTCCTTTAACATTGATATCATTTGTTCTAAAGAAATTCATAATTTCATTAATCTTTTTGCTTCCTTCTAGTCCTTTTAATGAAATATTGACTAAACCTTCTTTATAATATCCATATTCTTCAAAAATATCATTTAGGGCATCAACTAAAGACTTTCCTTGCTCCTTATAATAGCAAGCAGCTTCCGCAATAATCAAACAAGCTTGCATTGCATCCTTATCTCTTACTTCATCACTTAATAAGCATCCATATGATTCTTCAAATCCAAATACATATGTACCTTTTCCTTCAATTTCCTTAGCCTTTTCACCAATAAACTTAAATCCTGTTAAAACAATATTAACATTCATATTATATTTTTTAGCAATCGCAACTGGAAGGCTTGATGAAACATTTGTTGTGAAAACATATCCGTTTTCAGGAAGTTTTTTGCTTGTGCTTAAAATATAATTTAAAACAATTGAAGCGGTCTGATTTCCATTTAATAAAACATATTCGCCATTGTGCTTAACCGCAATTCCTACTCTATCAGCATCAGGGTCAGTTGCTAATAATAAATCAGCTCCAATTTTATTCCCTAAATTGATTGATTCAATGAAGGCATCAGCTTCCTCTGGATTAGCGCTCTTAACACTTGAAAAATTAGGATCGTGCACCATTTGTGCTTCAACACAATGAATATCATATCCCTCTTCAGTTAAAATTCTTGGTCCAAAAACACTTCCTGTACCATGCAATGGTGTATAAACAATCTTTAAATCCTTTTTAACATTATTGATGCTGACATTTTTTACCATTTCTACATAGGCATTATCCACATCTTCATCAATATATTTAATCAATTCTTGATTTTTTTCAGTTCTAATTTCAAAATAATCATTAATTTTATTGATGTTATCAATAACCATATCTGCGTATTTTGGAGTTAATTGGCATCCATCTGCATCATAAATCTTATAACCATTATATTCCTTTGGATTATGACTTGCTGTTATCATGATTCCACCTGTAGCTCCTAGCTTTCTAGTCGCAAATGATAAAAATGGTGTTGGTCTTAAATCATTTGATAAATAAGCAACGATTCCCATGCTTGCTAAAACCTTGGCAGTTTCTAAAGCAAATTCCTTTGACATATGACGATTATCATGAGCAATAACACAGCTAGCTTTAGGGTTTTGTCCTAATAAATACTCTCCAAATCCATATGTCGCTTTTTTAATGATATATTTGTTTAAACGATTAGTACCTGCACCTAAAATACCACGCATACCACCAGTTCCAAATTCTAAATCATTAGTAAAAGCTTCTTCCTTTTCTTTTTCAGTCATGTTTAGCATCTCTTCTTTCAATGAAGGATCTAAATTTTTGTAATTTAACCATAAATTATATTTTTCTAAGTAATTCATAAAATATCCCTCCGAATCTCTTTATCTATATAATAACACATTTTTTTATTTTGCACCATAAAAACACCTAAATTAAGCCAAATTTAAAATAAAAATCTCCAAATTTTTGGAGATTTTACAAAACATTTATTTATTTTTATGGTAAATATATAATAATCCATCAAGGATTAAATTTGGATCTAAGATGAATTCCTCTTCACATAATGGTATGATTAACTTTGATAATCCACCAGTTCCGATTAGAATAAAATCATCTTTTACTTCCTTTTTAATTTTTCGTACTAATCCATCAATACTAGCTGCAACCCCATAGGTAACCCCTGATTGCATAGCATCAATAGTATTCGTTCCTAAAACATTTTTAGGTACTGCCATCTCAATACTTGGTAATAAGGCAGTATTATTGACAAGTGATTTCATAGATGTTTTAACACCAGGCATGATAATTGCCCCTTTTAACATATTCTTTTCAACATATAAAATCTTACTTGCCGTTCCTAAATCGACAATAACTGATGATTTATTATATTTTGAATACGCCCCTGCGGAAGCTGCGACTAAATCCGCTCCTACCTCTTTTGGATTAACAGTTTTAATCTCAATTCCGGTTTTTAAACCATTACCCAAAATCATCGGTTCTATATTCAAATAATCTTTAACCATCTTCTTGATGGCAGAAGTTAATATCGGAACAACAGATGAAATCACGGCATCCTCATATTGATGCTCATTTAAAATATCCTTCATTGAAAGATAAAATTCGTGAGCTGTTTTAGTTGTAAGCGAGTGGTAACGATAGCTACTTAGAATCTTTTCTCCATCAGATACACCTAAAACAATATTCGTATTTCCAATATCAAATAATAAAATCATTATTCCTCATCCTCATTATCAATATTTGCAATTTTAATAATTCTTAAAATAGCTGGTGAAAGAAATCCATTAAACGCTGTTTCAATAACAAAATTTAATCCAACTAGTCCGGTGATTACATAATAAACCGTATTAGATCCTCCGGCCCACACCTTTAAAATATCAAAGAAACAAATGTATAAACCAATTACAAAGATTCCTGTATTGATAATTGGTGCAGAAATTGAAGCAATTAAAGTTCTAATTAAATCGTTTTTAATCTTTATTTTTTGATAAATTAATCCAGCTCCAAAACCACATAATGTTCCTTTTAAAACGCATAATAATACCGTTAAAAAGGCATTAGCATTAAATAAAATAGCTCCTCCAGCATCAACTCCACTAGCACATTGATATACAACAACCAAAGAGAAAGTTAATCCTAGGATGGCTCCTGCTTTTGGTCCATATAAAATGGCTCCAATGACAATTGGTACTAAGACCAAAGAGATTGAAAATGATCCAATCTTAATAAAACTTCCAATAGTTTGTAAAACTATCACAATTGATAGAATTATTGCTAAACCTACCAATTCTTTGACACTTTTCTTTTTCATATTTAATTTTCCTTTCTTTCTAGGCCCTAAAGGGTCCCATAATCACAATAATTTTACTACCATTAAATTAAAAACGCAAGAAAAAAGTCTCCAAATTTTGGAGACTTAAGTTATTATTTAGGTTGTTTTCCGATGTAAGCTAAGATCCCACCATCAACATATAAGATATGTCCATTAACGAAATCTGAAGCATCACTTGCTAGGAATACAGCTGGTCCAACTAAATCAGAAGTCTTACCCCATCTATTAGCAGGAGTCTTAGCTAAAATAAATTGATCAAATGGATGACGTGAACCATCTGGTTGAATTTCTCTTAATGGAGCAGTTTGTGGAGTTTCAATATATCCAGGCCCAATTCCATTACATTGAATATTGAATTCACCATATTCTGATGCAATATTCTTTGTTAACATTTTTAATCCACCTTTTGCGGCAGCATAAGCAGATACAGTTTCTCTACCTAATTCAGACATCATTGAACAAATGTTAATGATTTTTCCATGTCCTTTTTTAATCATTGATGGAATAACAGCTTTAGCCATGATGAATGGCGCATTTAAGTCAACATCAATAACTTGACGGAAATCAGCTGCAGACATTTCAACCATTGGGATACGTTTGATAATACCCGCATTATTAACTAAAATGTCAATAACTCCAACCTCTTTTTCAATTTGAGCAATCATTTTGTTAACTGCTTCCTCATCACATACATTGCATACATAACCTTTAGCTTCAATACCTGCTTCTTTGTATGCAGCAATACCTTTATCAACTAATTCTTGTTTGATATCGTTAAAAACGATAGTAGCTCCTGCTTCAGCTAATCCTGATGCAATTGCAAATCCAATACCATAAGATGCACCTGTAACTAGAGCAACTTTTCCTTTTAAACTAAAACTTTCTAAAATCATTTTATTTTTCTCCTTTTTTATTATTTTAAATCCTTAGTTTGGATATGATCCATATCATCAAATTCTTGATTTTCTCCACACATTCCCCAAATGAATGTATATCTAGATGTAGCACATGCACTATGAATACTCCATGATGGTGAAATAACAGCTTGCATTGGTGCCATTACAATGTGTCTTGTTTCATCTTTAGTTCCCATAAAGTGGAAAACTCTTTGATCCTCAGGAATATCAAAATAGAAATAAACTTCCATTCTTCTTTCATGTGTGTGGCATGGCATTGTATTCCATGAGTTACCTTCATCCAATTCTGTCATACCCATTGCTAATTGGCAAGATTGACAAACATCAGGATGAATGTATTGGTTAATAACACGTTTGTTCATGTGTGCTTGATCACCTAATGGACGTTTATTAGCCTTTGTATATTCAATATAAACAGTTGGATAAGTCATATGAGCAGGGCAACTATTGATATAGAATAATGCAGGTTTATTTGGATCTACTGACTCAAATACTACCTCCTTAGTCCCCATTCCAACATACATTCCATCCTTAGGAAGGATTGTATATTCTTTTCCATCTAACGTTACCTTTCCTTCTCCACCTACATTAATAAATCCTAATTCTCTTCTTTGTAGGAAGTAATCTGCGGCTAATTCCTTTGATGTCTCTAAAGCTAACTTTTTAGTAACAGGCATTACCCCACCAGCAATAATACGATCTTGATGTGAATATGTAAATAACATTTCATCAGGGGCAAATACTTGTTCAATTAAATAATGTTTTCTTAATTCTTCAGTTGTATAATACATTGAATCATCAGGATGATTAGCATATCTAATATCTAATTTCATATTATTCCTCCTTTTTCTCTTATACATTATACCATATTTTTTCTGAAAAACACAATAAATATGCAATTTTCATAATTATTTAATACAAAATAAAAGCTTCTAGATAATCTAGAAGCAAAAATTCTTTATTCTTGTTCAGGAACCTCAGGAAGATTAATTACAATTTTACCGCATAATTTATAAGTACCTTTAACTGTAATATTCATTTCACCATATTCTTCCATGCCAGGAATCTTATTCATCACACATGTGAAATTCATTTTTGTTAAATCCTTGTTAAACTTTAATGAATACTCTTCAATACCTAATTTGGCTTCAATTCCATCATTTAATTCATATTTACCATTAGCGTATGTAAATTGATCAAAAGCTACTCCTTCAGCAAAATCAGTTGTTACCGAAGAACTTGTTTCAGATAAGAAAGTATAAATATCAAATTTCACAGATAAATTATCTTCATTAACAGTTACATTACATCCCTCATATACTAATTTTCCATCAATAGCATACTCAAAATTATTTGTTGTTGGATAATATTTAACAATTAAATCACCTGATAATGAAGAATCAACATATTCATTAAAAGATACATAATAATATGATCCATCGCTTGATTGTTTTACAATACTAGAAACCACTTTACCACTAACATGATTCTCGATTGTTTCTTTTATATATGCTATACTAGTATTTAAACTATCTAAACATTCTTGTTCAATGATATCTTTGTCATAAGGAATTGAATTTTCTGACCAATACTCTTCTCCTAACATATCCATTCTAGTTATAATAACAAGCTCTGTTTCTGTAATGTTAGTCCAGTTTTCCATTTTTTGCTTAATTGTATTTCCATCATATTTCATTTCCATGAACATAATAGAATGTGATTTAAATCCATCAACCTCTGAAACTAAAGTTGCATCACATTTCATACCATTAACACTAAAAGAAAATTCATATTCTAAATAGCAATTAGTATTCTCATCGTAAGTTTGAAGATAATTATATAATTCTTCCTCATTTTGAAATTTTAATACTTCATTTGTATTTGTTGTTGGAGTATATAAAGGTTTATTTTTATCTCCACATCCAACTAAACTAATACTAACAATAAATGTTAAAATTAATAATAAAAATTTTTTCATTTTATCACCCCGTCAATAATTATATTATACTTGTCAACAATATACAACATTTTCCACGAAAATAAGATGTATTGTTGAGAAGTTATGGAATTAAATTGTAAACAAATGGCGTGCTAAGTAACGCGCCAATTCATTAAATCTTCGTTATTCTTCAGGAATTTTAGGCATATTAATATAAACATTTCTTCATTACTATTATACTATAATATTTGAAATAAAAAACTAAGAGATTAACTCCTTGTTTCAGTATACGAAAATACCCCTAAATAGTAGGGGTAAATTTTTATAAATTATTCAGCGTCTTTTTCTTCTTCAGTTTTTTCTTCTTCAATTTTTTCTTCTTCAGTTTTTTCTTCAACTGCTTTTGGCTTATCTTCACATAATAATCCAGAATAGTAAACAATGAATACTAATATACTTAATAATTGAGAACCTGTTAAAATTGTCATTACTCTATCAATATCCATTAAATAGGCTGCATTAAAGATTTCATAAGCTGCAAGAGCATATAAAGATAAAATTGCAATTACAGAAATGATTGCCCATTTTTGATTTTTTGATGCAAAAATTAATGAAACAACGAAATATACTAAAACAATAAATCCAAATGTTCCATAATCATCATTTCCTATTGAAGAACCTGTAGCTGCTAAGATAGCAGAAACTACGATAGCTGAAAATACTTCTAATCCAGCAATAAATATTAATACTGGTATAAATGATAATTTATTATCTTTCTTAAACAATAATGCTGCAAATCCCAACCCTACTACAAGGTATGTTACAGTTGCAAATAAATATTCTTTTTCATCCTTTAAATCCATTAAGAAAAATGACACAATTGATAAAACTGCTACAACTAATGCTCCAATCGCTGCTATTAATGATGTTTTTTTCATTCTTTTTCTTCTCCTTTAAATAAACATAATACAAATACTAATAAAATACTAAATCTAGCAAATGAATAAATGCTTCCACCAATTGTACTTACTGCAAAATATGCTAATACAACTAAGAAGCTAATTTTTGTTCCTTCTTCTTTTTTTAACAAATACATAACAAGTGGTACTGCATACATAATTTCATATGCTAAATATGTAAATGTTGAAGTATAATTAATCAAAGAATATGTTTGACCAACTAACAATCCCGCAAAGAATAAAATAACCGAAACAAAAATATCATTTTTTGTAATTGATGTATCTTTTGACTTTAAAACTAGAATTAATGATGCAACAAATACTAAACCATTGCTAACTAGACTAACTAAAGCTGCATCAGTTAAATCATTGTCAAAAGCACTAATCAAATTAATAGAAATGAAAGCTAATGCAATAATCAATAAAACCTTTTCAATTTTACCTAAGCTTAATTTAAATTTTTCCATTTTCTCCCTCCTTATACCATATTATAAAATAAGCTATTCAAAAATGCAACAAATAAAAAATGCCCGTTTTTATGGGCATTTTAAAGATTAATTAACGTTGTACACGTCCGTTAGCATTTCCACCAGCTAAAGCCTCAACTTCTTCAACAGAAACTAAGTTGAAATCTCCAGGAATAGTGTGTTTTAATGCAGATGCAGCTACCGCAAACTCTAAAGCTTCTCCTTGAGTAGGTTTAGTTAATAAACCATGGATAATTCCTCCAGAGAATGAGTCTCCACCACCTACACGGTCGATGATTGGATTGATATCATAACGTTTTGATTCATAGAATTCTTTACCGTTATAGATCATTGCTTTCCATCCATTATGAGTAGCTGAGAATGATTCACGTAATGTAGAAATAACATATTTGAAATCAAATTCTTTAGCCATTTGAGTAAAGATACCTTTGTATCCTTCAGCATTAGTTTCTCCACCTTCAACGTCAGCATCTGGTTTGAATCCTAAGCATAACTCAGCATCCTCTTCATTTCCAATACATACGTCAACGTATTTCATTAATGGTTTCATGATAGATTGAGCTTTTTCTTTTGTCCATAATTTTTTACGGAAGTTTAAGTCAACAGAAACTGTTACACCATGACGTTTAGCAGCTTCACATGCTAATTTAGTTAATTCAGCAGCCTTATCAGAGATTGCTGGAGTGATTCCTGACCAGTGGAACCATGAAGCACCTTCCATGATTTTATCAAAATCAAAATCAGATGGATCAGCACAAGCGATTGCTGAATCAGCGCGGTCATAAATTACTTTTGAAGGACGCATAGAAGCTCCTGTTTCTAAGTAATAGATACCAACACGGTTTCCACCACGTGCGATATAATCTGATTTAACTCCATAACGAGTTAATGCATTAACTGCAGATTGTCCGATTTCATGCTTAGGTAATTTACTTACGAAATAAGCATCATGTCCATAGTTAGCTAAACTAACTGCAACGTTTGCTTCTCCTCCACCATAAACTACATCAAAGCTTTGTGATTGAACAAAACGAGAATTTGCAGGAGAAGATAATCTTAACATAATTTCTCCCATTGTTACTACTTTAGCCATTTTTTGTATTTCCTCCTATAATTTAATTTTTACAACAGCTTTTTCAACGATTTCATCGTTAATTTTTATCATTGGTCTATGAACATCCTCAGGGAATACCAATGCATAAGAACCATCAGACATTTCATAAACTAATTCATCCATACATGCATATTTAGTTACATCCTTAGTTGTGTTATAAGGAGTAGCAACTGTCATTGTTTGATTTGCGATATCTGCATATCCAAATCCTTCTTTACCTTTAATAACAATTTGTAAATCTAAATAGTTATCATGGTTTTCAGCCTTTTGGAATAATTCTGCTTCATTTTTGCAAACATATTGTAATCTATTTACATATACATTATCTCCATCAATAACTGTTTTACCTAAAGGTAAATTTAATAAATCAGCTGTTTCAAGCCATTTAATAGCTGTATCAATATTTTTGTTTAAACCATAATATCTTTTGATATTATTTAGTTTACCTATAATCATATTACCTCTCCTATCGGTCTACACCTTGTCGACCATTTGATCTCATATAATCGGTAATGTCGTCCTCATTAAGAATACATACATCACCATAAATTGTATGCTTTAGAACTGATGTAACT
Organism: Anaeroplasmataceae bacterium; assembly: GCA_016294165.1. GTDB lineage: Bacteria > Bacillota_I > Bacilli_A > Acholeplasmatales > JAEDCM01 > JAEDCM01. The sequence goes on along the minus strand of JAEDCM010000001.1, from coordinate 34,232 downwards.
AAACCAAATTCTAGGGCATAGCATGGATTATTAAAATCCTTAATTAAACCATGAATTACTCCTGATGCAAAAGCATCTCCACCACCGATACGGTCATAAATGTTAAATCTGATTGGATCAGTATATTTCTCTAAATCGGCAGCGATACAATATCCTGCTAAGCTATTTTCAGTTGCCGTATAGATTGTTCTATCTGTTCCGAAAACATACTTAACATCATAATTTTTAATTGTTTGTCTAAACACTTTTGCTCTTTTAATTTTAAAATCAGTGATATTTTCTTCAGCTGGAATCTCAAGAATTGTATTACAGTCAAAATAACTAGCAAACAATACATCAACATAAGGCATCACCGCTTTATAAGCATCTCTTGATTCCTCAACTGTCCATAATTTAGCACGATAGTTAAAGTCAAATGAAACTGTAACATCATATTTTTTGCAATATTTTAAGGCTTCCATTACAACATTACGAACTCTTTGTCCTAATGCTAGAGAAATACCACTAACATGGAACCATTTAGCATCCTTAAAGATTTCATCAAAATCAAATTCCTTAGCATCTACACGAGTAATCGCTGAATGCTTACGGTTATAAATAACCTTTGATGGTCTTCCTCCAAATCCGGTTTCAAGAAAATATATTCCAAGAGTTGTTGAACCACGAACAACGTAACTAGTATCAACACCATGGCTTCTTAAATGTTGGATTGCTCCATCACCCAAAATATTTGGAGGTAATTTTGATAGAAAACAAGTCTTATGCCCAAAATGTGATAAGGATACAGCTACATTTGCTTCTCCACCACCATAATTGGCATGAAATGAATTTGCTTGATCTATCTTGTTATAATCTGGGGGTGTTAATCTTAGCATTATTTCCCCAAAGGTAACAATCTTATCTTTCATAAAGGGCTCGCCCCATTTCTATTTATTTTTTTAATGCAGCTCTTGCATCGGCAACAGCCTTAACATATAATTTAGCTCTTTCAGTTGTTGTAGCTAAATCACCTTTAGCAGCAGGTCCTGTTAAATGAGATCCTGAACCTACAGCAACTACACCAGCTTTAATCCAATCAGCAACGTTATCTAAATCTACTCCACCAGTAGGCATGATATTGCATTGTGGAAGTGGTCCTTTAACTGCTTTAACATATGAAGGTCCTGGAAGGCTTCCTGGGAATAATTTAACGATATCGCATCCTGCTTCCATTGCACGAACGATTTCTGTAATAGTAATGCATCCTGGCATATAAGGAACTTGATATCTATTACATAATTTTGCACTTTCTAAATCAAAACCAGGGCTAACGATATATTCAGCACCATTTAAAATCGCAACACGTGCTGTTTCGCTATCTAAAACTGTACCAGCACCAACGATTAATTCTTCAGGTGAGAAAGTTTCTTTTAATTTTTTGATTACATTTTCAGCACCAGGTACTGTGAAAGTAACTTCAATTGCAGGTACTCCACCTTCAATACAAGCTTTTGAAACATTAATTGCTTCTTCTTCGTTGTTTGCTCTTACTACTGCAACAACACCAACATCTGAAATTCTTTTTAAAACATCAAATTTTTTCATTTTAATTTTCCTCTTTTCTAGTCTATATTTTAAAATATACTATATCAAATAAATTATAATTAATATTACCCTATTTGTCAATTAATAAGGGACTTTAACATAGTATTTTTAATGCCTTTCTTCCAATTTATATCCACATTCTGTGCAATATATAGTATCAATTGCGTTTTCTTTACCACATTTTGGACATTTTTTATTAATTAATAATGGTCTACCACATTTTGAACAAAACTTTTCATCCGATGTAATAATATCTCCACACGAAGGACAATATTTATTGGTATCTAAGAAATTTGTAGTCGCCTTTGCTACCACAATACCTAAGCCCAAATTTAATATATATGTTCCAATTGCACCAATAAATCCACAAGGCATAAAGCAAATGAAAAAAATCATGGAAATTGTTGTAAACCCTTGTAATTTCATCGAACTAATCGTAAATCCTGCAAAGCAAACAAAAACTCCAACATATCCAAAAATCGCCAATGTTGCTCCAATTTTGATTAATCTCTTTTTGATTCTTTCAGCTTCTTTGCTGTTTGTTGTTTGTTTAGCTTTTGCAACTAATTCTTTTAAATAACTCATTTATTATCACCATTTTTCTATTTTTTTTGCTGCCATTTTATCTATGATAATCGTAAAGTCATTATGATCAAATAACATGCTAGCATTAACATCTTCATTAGATACTTCATTAAAAATCTGTTTAATAATATTTTGATATTTAGGACCACACGCTACAACAATTAGTTTTTTTGATTCTTTAGCCTTTTGAAAATCAAAATCGATGTTCCCATCTAATCCTAATTGGCAAATAACGATATTTCCATTTTCACCAAAAGTCTCATGATTCAATGTTTCCTTGATTTCCATTTTGGGATTTATCTGTCCTAAGCTAATAATAGAAAACAAATTACTACTTTTAAATTCATCGATTAATTCACTACAAATCAATCCTATATCATCTGGTTTTTCCGCAATAATCAATTTCATAATTTTACTCCCTCATATTAGCTTCTAAGCGATAAATAGGTCCTTTATCTTTAAACTTTTCTTCATATTCTGTCATAATATTTTCCTCATAATTCGAATTATGAAGATCTAGTGACACATTACTGATATAAAATCCATAGTTAGCAATCTCTTCGATCGAGAATTCAAAGAACTTCCTATTATCGGTTTTAAGATAAATATATTCACCTTTTTTTAAAATCTCCACGTACTTATCCAAAAAATTACTATGCGTTAAACGACGCTTTTTATACCCATTTTTAGGCCATGGATCACTAAAATTTAAATAAATACGGCTGATTTCCTCTTTTTCAAATAAATCTAAAATCATTGTCGCATCAAAGCTAAAGAACACTAAATTATCTAATTCAAAATCCTTAGCCTTAGCAGCTGCTTTTAATAAAACTGATGCATATTTTTCAATCCCGATAAAATTAATATCTGGATATTTTTTGGCCATATTTAAAATAAATTGACCCTTACCCATTCCAATTTCAATATAAATTGGTTTATCATTTTGAAAATATTTGTTCCATTTTCCTTTATAAGATAACGGATTTTCTAAATAATACTTTGATTCCTTTAGCTTTACATCGGCATCCTTCACGTTTCTTAATCTCATTTACACAACTCCCAAATCGCTTCGGCATAAATTGCTGCTGCTTTTAAAATATCATCAATTTTCATATATTCATCAGGCATATGCTCTGTCTCCTCACTATCCTTAAACATTGCCCCAAAGGCAACACCCTTAGTAAGTGATTGGGCATATGTTCCACCACCAATAGTGAAAGCTTTAGCATCCACATCACCAGTGTATTTTTTGTAAGCATTTAATAATGTGGTCACATCATTATCATCACTTGGCACATAATGCACCTTACAATCATTCAATTGAATTAAATAAAAATCATTTAATACCTTCGCAAAACCTTCCTTGATCATATTAACACATTCAATTTTTGGAATGCGGAAATTTAATCCAATTTTAAATTCATTATCCTCATAATCAATCTTAGCTAAATTCATTGTTAAATGCTTCATTTCCTCATCATAACAATCAATTCCTAATTTTTTTCCATACTCATTATCCGCTAAATAATTGCAGATTAATTTAATCACATCATTTTTTAAGTATTTATTCAAGAATTTTGCAAGTAAGCTGATAGCGTTAATTCCTTTATCAGGTGCCATGGCATGACTAGCTTTTCCTTTAATAGTATAAACATCATCATCCACTTCACCTTCATAGTTATTCTTCTTTAAATAACTTAAAAACTCTTTTTTTAAATCAATATTTAGTTTTGCGCATGCTACATCGGGAACAATATTATATCGATCTCCAGCCTTGAAATATTCAATATGCGGATCTTTGAACTCTCCAACAATATCAAAACTGATAATTCCCTTTTCGCCATTGATTAGTGGAAAGTTCGCATCTGGCGCAAAACCAAAGCTTGGCATTTCTTCATTTTCAAAATATTTCTTAACACATCTACTTCCTGATTCTTCATCACATCCAAGAATCAAACGAAATCTTTTTGAAAAATTAAGCCCTAAATCCTTTAACATTTTTAATGCATAATAACAGGCAATTGTTGGCCCCTTGTCGTCTTGAGTACCACGACCATAGATTTTTCCATCAATAATTTCTCCACCAAATTTTTCTTTACTCCAAATTCCTGTTGCCGGCACAACATCAAGATGCCCTAATGCAGCAATTAGCTCATCACCTTTTCCATATTCAATATGTCCAGCATAATTATTAATATTTTTTACTAAAAAGCCATCCCTTTTAGCTAAATTTAACATATAATCCAAGGCATCACGAATATCTTTACCAAATGGATACTCCAAATTGCTTTCATCAAATCTATCAAGTACACTTGGAATTTGTACTAAACCTACTAAATCTTTAATTAATTCATCTTTATATTTTAAAATTTCACTATAAAAATTCACTTTATATACACCTCTATGCTATTATTTTACCAAATAATAAATTAAATTCAAAGAATTTATGCATAAAAAATCATAAACTTGAAAAAATAAAAATGGTGATACATAATGAATTTTGATATAAGAAAAACTATTATAAATAATTTAAAAGGATTTTCTTATAATGAATTAGAATCCTCAATTAATCAAATGCTAAACAAGGAAGAAAAGGTTCTTCCTGGACTTGGAGTTTTATTTGAATTATATTATAATTCGTTAAATAACTCAGAAAAAACGAAATTTTTAAAAACATTGGAGGATTTACTGGTTTAAATATGCTATAATCTTCTTGGTGGTAATATGAAGGATATTAGTCTTGCCGTAAAAGAGGTCGTTTTATTTATCTATCAAACTGGTAATCTAACTAATGAATTTGTCCTTCAAAATAGTATGTATGAAGGAACATTAGCCCACAATCATCTTCAAAGTTTATACAAGGCAGATGATAAAAAAGAATATCATGTTAAAAAGACTTTCGAACTTAATAACTATCAAATCACCATCAATGGTTTCATCGATGGTGTTTTATCGCGTTATACTCTTGAAGAGATTAAATCTACTCATAAAAATTTAGAGGAAATCGAAATATCCTTCAAGCCTGAGCATCTAGCTCAATTAAAGATGTATGCCTATCTATATATGGACGAAAATGATTTAGAAAACGTCAAAATTAAATTAACCTATGTAAAAATTCCAAATTATGAGACAAAATCATTTGAGGAAGAAATCACATTTAAAGAAGCATCTGACTTCTTCTTTGAAACTATTAATGAATATATTTCATGGATTGATAAGATAAATAAGCACTCTATATCTTTATTAGAATCAGTTAAAATCATGGAGTTTCCTTTTCCTAACTACCGATTATATCAAAAAAAGCTGATGAAGGAATGCTATAACAATATCTTAAATAAATCAACCTTATTTGCAATTGCGCCAACCGGTGTCGGAAAAACCATTTCAACGATTTTTTCAACCCTTAAAGCCTTGAGTAATGAGCGTGAAAAAATATTTTATTTAACTGCTAAAACAAGTGGAAAAAAAGTTGCGATTGAAACTATTAATCTTTTAAGAAATAAAAATGCGGATATTAAAGCCATTGAATTGACAGCTAAAGAAAAAATATGCATTCATAATGAATTTAATTGTGATCCTAATCTTTGTCCTTTTGCGAATAATTATTACACAAAACTAAAGAATGCCTTATATGATGGATATAACAATTATGATGTATTTTCAACTGATATCATTAAGGAATTAGCTAAAAAACACCAAATATGTCCCTTTGAATTACAATTAGACTTATCGAATTATATGGATATGATTATTGGTGATTATAATTATGCCTTTGATCCAAGAACTCATTTAATCAGATATTTTGACACCAATGATTATGAAAATATTTTGCTCATCGATGAGGCTCATAATATGATTACTAGATCACGCGATATGTATTCTTCAACTTTTAATTATCTCGAACTTGATGATTTAAAAAGTTATTTATCCAAGGTCAAGCCTTCAATTAAAAAAAGCATTAAAGAATTTCAAAATAATATCTTAAATTATAGTGATGATTATTACTATACCGATTTTTTAATTGATGAATTAATTTCACCTATTAGAAAGATTGCTCATTTAGCTGAGGATGCCTTAAATGAAAATCCCGAACTTCCAAATCATAAGGAAGCTTTAGAAATATATTTCAACCTAAAAGGATTTGTGAAAATCTCCGATTTCTTTGATGAGGATTTTAGGTTTATCATCAATAAAAATGAAATTGAAATTAGATGTTTAGATGCCTCAAATAAAATTTTAGAAACTCTAAACAATCATACTGTTTCATCAATATTCTTTAGTGCAACTATGCATCCAATCGAATATTATCAAAAATTCATTACTAAAGGCTTAGGTGAGGCTATAACAATTCCTTCACCATTTAATCCTCATAATTTGAGCATAATGATTCCAAAATATGCGAATACTAAATATAACTACCGAGGGGAAAGCATCAGTGATATCATTTCCACAATTGAAGCCATGATAAGCTATAAAACGGGAAATTATATTGTCTTTTTTCCAAGTTATGAATATTTAAACCTCGTAGTATCAGAGTTAGATAATCCTAATTATCTATATATCATTCAAACTCCTACGATGAGTGAGGCTGAACGCCATGCGATTATTGAGGAGTTTAAAGATTCAAGCTATACAAAGGTTGGATTCTTCGTCATGGGTGGAGCCTTTAGTGAAGGTATTGATTATATCGGTGACATGCTAAGTGGTGTCTTAATTGTTAGTGTATGTCTACCAATGTTTGGAAGCTATAATAATATGCTTAAGGAGCATTTTGATAAAAATGGCCTTGATGGTATGAATTATGCCTATCAAATTCCCGGAATGTCCAAGGTTATTCAAGCTGTTGGAAGACTTATTCGCAGTGAAAATGATAAAGGAATTGCCATTTTATATGACGAACGATTTAATTATACCGTCTATAAAAAGCTAATGCCACCATCTTGGGTGGACATCAAAAGCTATTATTCAAATAATGATTTAAAAAATTTAATAAAAAAAGCTAAGTAAAATGATTCCTAAAATAATTCGGTAAATACCAAATATTTTGAAATCATTTTTTTTAATATAATTCATTAATCCTTTAATGCAAAGCAAACTTGTCGCAAGAGCTGTTAAAAATCCGACCAATAGAACAATAAACTCTTCATGACTTAATGATGTCGTTTGAAAAAAGTTATAAGATTTTAAAAAACTAGCCCCAAGCATTGTAGGAATTGATAAAAAAAATGAAAACTCTGATGAAGCAACTCTACTATATCCAAGCATCATTCCGCCAATGATAGTAACTCCACTTCTGCTTGATCCTGGAAATAAGCTTAGTGTTTGAAATAAACCAATATAAAGGGCATGCTTATAGCTTACTTCATCTTTATTTGTTTTAAACTTGTTAGTAAATAAAAATATAATTCCATAGAAAATAAGACAGATTGCTATACTATAAACATTATAAAAGTATTTATCAATTATATCCTCAAAGATTAATCCTAAAATTGCACATGGCAATACACCTATAACTATTTTAATAATATTTTCTTTACTTTTTAACGATTTGAAAAACAAAATAATGACTGCTAAAACAGCACCTAATTGAATTAAAACTAAAAATAAATCAAAGAATTCCTCGCGCATTTCAAATTTCAAATACTGGTTAAATATTATCAAGTGACCAGTACTGCTTATAGGTAACCATTCGGTAATACCTTCAATAATTCCTAAAATAATCGCCTTTAAAATATTAATCCCTCCAAATAAAAAAAGAAATATAGTATAACTATATTTCCATTGCGATTTTTAAATTACGAATTATTGAAGAAATCTCATCAAAAGCTTCTTTTTCATCAATTCCTTTGATTTCAATTTCAATCTCATCACCTTTAGATAACCCAAGACTCATAAAACTCATAATCGATTTTAAATTAGCTTTTGTTTCATTAAAATAGACAAATATATCTGATTTAAACTTATTTGCCGTATAAACAAGAGATGTGGCTTTTTTAGGATTAATTCCAAGATTATTTGAAATAATATACTTTTTTTTCATTTTATTCACCTTTATATTTTTTTAATTCCTCTTTTAAGGCTAAAGAATCATATTTGAATAAGGTTTTAATAGTATTATTTGTCATAAATACACCACTAGATGCCATTTCTTTGATCCCTTCAAGATTCACAATCTTTCGATCAATAACATCAACTTTTAATTTATTTTGATCAACCTCAATTTTGGAAATGTTATTCTTTCCTCCAAATTTAGCAATTAAATCTTCAATGTATTTTTGGTCAATTTTGATTTTTGGTTTTTTCTTCTTTGACTTTAAGACTACAATTAATATTATTAACAATAAGAATAATACTATTCCACCTATGATAAAATAGATTTCCATACATCCACTCCCTTTTTCTAAATTATATCTTATTTGGTATTTTTTTTCAATATAACCTAGATAATAAGTTAAAAATAATATATAATATTAATGTATTTGAAAGGATGGTTAAGATGATTGTAAAAGCCGCAAAAACTAATACTGATTTAAAAGCTGCCATCTTTGTCCGTGGCCAAGTTTTTGTTAATGAGTTTGGGATGAATAAAGATGAGGTTTTTGATGACTTAGATGATAAATCATTAATTCTTGTTGGATTTGAAGGTTTAACACCCGTTGCGACATGTCGCGTTTTAGTTAAAAATGATACTTCTTACATATCTAAGCTATGTGTAATGCCCAATAAAAGAAATCAAGGATTGGGTTCAATGATGCTTAAATCTGCGGAAAAAAGAACATTAGATGAATTTGATTTTGTCAAAAGATTTCAAGTTGCTCCAATATTGGATTCCATCATTTTTTTAGAAAAAAATGGATATTCTTTTGAATTTGGAAATGTGGAATTAGGAGCTAATATGCAAAAGAAAGTTATATAGTCTTTTTCAATATACCATTTTTTTCACCTTTCATAATTTAATTATGGAGGTGATTTTTTCATGGCTTGTAACGAAGTTGAATCATATCGTAAAAATTATATCGTTGATGCAGTAAAAAGTATTGACCGTATGCAAAAGGAAACTGTTCTAGACCGTTTAAGTGACTGTATAACTTGTGAAACTTCCTTAATCACTAGAGCATATAATACTGTACCTGTGATTCTTTATTGTAGATGCGAACCTTTTGAAGCCCAAATTTTAGGCACAGGCACAACAAACATATTCAGAATTGAATGCATTCGTGAAGATCGTTTTGTGACATTAAGACTATTAACATATGAAAATGGAACGTATACTTGCACTGATCAAACAGTTATTTTTGACTTAGAATGTTGTTGTGGATTAGAATGTTTTGAACCAACAAATTGTAATCAATGTAGCGCAGGGTAAAACAAAACTCCAAGGAAAAAACCTTGGAGTTTTATTTATAAATTTTATACTTTAATAATGCTAACATCCATAACATCATCAATTTTAATTTCTTTTGTCTCAGAGTTTGAAAGCATGTATAGCTTTTCTTCCTTAATATCAGTAATATATCCATTTATAAAGCCATTATTTAGTTTTATCTCCACAAATATTTTCATACCACTTTTATAAATGTTTGATAACTCAATTAATCTTTTTACAAATGGCTTGTTTATTTTTATTTCATCATACCTACTATCAAAAACATGAGTTTTTTCATCATTTATGACATTAGGAGAGTTGATAAATAATAACGGTTCATTTTTAATAGTAATCACCACCGTTATCATTATATGCTTAAAAACTATAAAAATTGCTCAATTATATTTAAAACATTGTCTAAGCCATCACGCGTTTCACTACTAGTTACTACTAGATTATCCCCCTCAATGATGTTTAATGTTTCTTTAATAAGCTTTTTATTTTTTTCGTGCTCACTTCTTTTAACCTTGTCTTTTTTTGTTGCGACAACTAAAACGGGAATATTATAATACTTAAAATAGTCATACATAATCTTATCATCATTAGTAGGTTTATGTCTGAAATCAACTAACAATAACGCTAACTTTAATTGTTCTCTTTGTGTTAAGTATTCTTCAATCATTTTTCCAAAGGATTCCTTTTGTGATTTACTCACAGCCGCATAACCATATCCTGGAACATCCACAAAATACAATAAATCATTGATGTTAAAATAATTAATGGTTTGGGTTTTTCCAGGTTTAGATGATGTGTGGGCTAATTTATGATTCATTAATGCATTAATAAATGAACTTTTTCCCACATTACTTCTTCCACAAAAAACAAATTCAGGTCGATTATCAGTTGGAAAATGGGTAATTCTTGTTCCACTAACAAGAAATTCAGATTTTGTAATTTTCATAATAATCACTTCCTCATATTTATTTTACTATAATTTAGAAAAAACAAAAGAACAAATCTTATAAAGAAATGTTCTTTTATTAATTATCTTAAAGCATATTTTAAAATTTCGTCAAATGATGAAATTGGTGTAACCGTTAAGTTATCTAATACCTCTTTAGGGATATCATTAATATCTCTTTCATTTTCTTTTGGTATTAGAATTTGCTTTAAGCCTGTACGATGAGCCGCAATTGACTTTTCCTTTAAACCACCAATTGGTAGCACACATCCTCTTAAGGTAATCTCACCAGTCATTCCCACATCTTTTCTTACTAAACGATTTGTTAGTGCGGAAATAATAGCTGTTGCCATAGTAACACCAGCACTTGGACCATCCTTTGGAATAGCTCCCTCTGGAACGTGAATATGGATGTCATTTTCTTTGAAAATATTTTGATCAATACCAAATTTATCGGCATTTGATTTAACAAAGCTCAAGGCAGTTTGTGCACTTTCTTTCATCACATCACCAAGTTTACCAGTTAGTACTAAGCCTCCATTACCCTTGTAATAGGTTACCTCAACATCAAGAGTATCCCCACCAAATTCAGTATAAGCTAATCCAGTAACAACTCCAACTTGATCATCATTTAACATATTATTATGATCATAAATTGGTTTACCAAGGTATTCTACAACCTTTTCAACATTTATATTAATAACCTCAACCTTATCTAATAATATTTCCTTAACACTCTTTCTAACAATTGATGCAATATTTCTTGACAGGTCACGAACACCAGCTTCTCTAGTATAATGTCTAATGATGTAGTATAAAGCATCATCAGTAAAAATACATTGTTCACTGTTTAACCCATGATTTTCTAATTGCTTTTTAACTAAATGCTTTTTCGCAATATTGAACTTTTCATGTTCAGTGTATGAGCTTACCTCAACAATTTCCATACGGTCTCTTAATGGCGCTGGAATATTTCCCAAATAATTGGCAGTGGTAATGAATAATACTTGGCTTAAATCATATTGCTCTTCCACATAATTATCAGAAAAATGAGCATTTTGTTCAGGATCTAACACCTCAAGCATCGCACTTGCAGGATCTCCTTTATAGTCACTAGCCATCTTATCAATTTCATCTAATAAGAAAACGGGATTGATTGTACCTGCTTGTTGCATTCCTTTTAAAATTCGACCAGGAAGCGCTCCAATATAAGTACGACGATGTCCTCTGATTTCAGATTCATCCTTAATACCACCTAAAGATTGCTTAACAAATTTACGATCTAAGGCCTTGGCAATACTCATTGCTAGAGTCGTTTTACCAACCCCTGGAGGTCCTACTAAACAAAGAATTGTTTGCGGATTTTTATTAGTCATAATTTTAACTGCAAGATATTCAATAATTCTTTCCTTAACCTTTTCTAAGGCAAAGTGTTCTAAATCTAAGCGTTCTTTTACAACCTTTAAATCTTGATTATCGATGCTAGCCTTTTTGTATGGTAATGAAACTACAAAATCAAGATAAGCCTTAATAATACCTGCTTCTGCAACTCCCGAAGGTGTAGAAACATATCTTTGAAGTTCATCTAAGCATTTCTTTTCTATTTTCTTAGGCATCTTAGCATGTTTAATTTTCTCACGTAGATCTTCAATTTCCTCTTCTTTTTTAGCTTTATCACCAAGTTCATTTTGGATTGCCTTCATTTTTTCACGAAGATAATATTCCTTTTGTGATTCATCGATTGATTTTTTTACTTCCATATTGATTTTATTTTCAAGAAACACTTGATATTTTTCTTTTTCAATATCCTCTAAAATAAATTTCAAACGATTATTTAGATTGGCTTCCTTTAAATATTTCATTTTACTAAGCTCAAGGATTTTTAAGTTACATGCGATTAAATCAGCTAGGAATTCTGTTGAAACTCCTTTTTTGATTTCTTTCATGATATCTTGAAAATTTAATAAAACTTCTGCCCCGTCATCAGTAATCTTTTTGGCAACAATTTTTAGAAGAGCCATCTCTTCCTCATAATCACCACTAATGCTTGAAATTTCTTCATATTCTACTCCAAAATATGGTTTAACATCAATATATTCTACAATTTTAACGCGTGTTAAAATTTTAAATTTAACCTTAAAATTACCATTTGGCAATTTAATCTTCGAAACTATTTTAGCTAATACCCCAAATTCTTCAATATCCTTTTCCTTTGGTACCTCAATAGAGGGATTCTTTTGAATAAGAAGAATAATCATTGAGTCGCATTCCTTTTCGGCAACATTCATTGCATTAATTGATTGCGCTCTTCCTATTTCCGTTCTTAAATCATTATTAGGAATAGGTATAATACCTCTTAAGGCAATGGCTGGTAACGATTTAATTTCTTTAATTTTTTCCATAGTTTTGCCCTCCTTTTTTATACTATATTATATGATATATCTTTTTTAGCAAATTTGCAACTGTTTAAAGGATGTAATATTTGTCCTATAAATGTCATCTATAAAATCCTCATCAATCAAATAACTACCCTTTTTATTTTCAAACATAATATCCTTTAAAATAAATTCTAAAATTGTTTTTAATCCCCTAGCACCTGTTTTATTCAAATAAGCCAAATTGGCTATTTTTTTAATTGCTTCATCGGTAAACTTCAAATTTATATTATCAAATTTAAGCATCTTTTTATACTGATCTATTAGATTATTTTTAGTGTTTGTTAATATGTAATATAAATCATTTTCATCTAGTTCTTGCAATCTAATCTTAACCGGTAATCTACCGATTATTTCTGGTAAAAATCCATATTCAATAAGCTCAAATTCCATAGTATTTTTGTTTTTATTAAAACCAATTGAATCTGATTTGTTATTTAATCCATCAAAGGCTCCACCGCAAATGAATAAAACATTTTTGGTATTAAACATGATTGAATCACCATATGGATGCTTTCTTCCGTATGCTAGATTAACATTACAAATGCTTCCTTCCATCATCTTAAGCAAAGCCTGCTGTACTCCCTCACCAGATACATCACGAGTGATGGATACGCCCGTTTGTTTTTTTGCAAGCTTATCAAATTCATCAATAAAAACAATTCCTTTTTGGGCAATTTCTAGATTATTCCCTGACTCTTGATATAAGCGTAATAAAATATTTTCAACGTCATCACCAACATATCCGGATTCTGTTAAACTTGTCGCATCACAAATCGCCAACGGAACATTAATAATCTCTGATACCTTTTTGATAAGATGCGTTTTCCCACATCCTGATGGCCCAATCATCAATATATTACACTTTTCTAAACCATTATTTATTCTCTTATAATGATTATAGATAGCAATTGATAAAGTCTTCTTAGCATCTTCTTGATTAACAACATACTTATCAATTTCATTTTTCAATTCTTTTGGTTTTAAGGGTTTAAAAGAATAATTTCTTTTATTAATAAGCTCATAACACTTTCTTATACAATCCTCGCAAATATAAAAATCATCATTATAAATCATTTTATTGGTTTTTATACTTTTGCAAAATGAACAAATCATCAAGATCACCTACAAAAATATTATGTGCTTATTATCATAATTATTTATATCCAATTTTTAGAAAAAAAACGTCCAAAGACGTTTTTAATTAAACAAGCTCTGCGCTATCAACGATTAAGTCGATGGCTTTCTTGATGTTTAAATGGAATGCAACATCAAGTTTGTTAACCTTTTCCTTAGCAACCTCAATTGTAACATTGTTTGCAGTAGCAATCTCTTGATACATTTCTTCAAAATCTTCTTCTGTTGCTTGGATTTTTTCTTCTTTAATGATTGCTTCTAAAACGATTGTTTCAGTTAAACGCTTAACTGCTCTAGCGCTCATATTTTTCTTGAAATCTTCTTCATTTGTATTAGTGATTTTCATGAAATCTTCTAATTTTAAATTGTATTGAGCTTGAATATTTCTAGAGAATTCATTGATTTCATCATTAACTGCATTATTAATCATTGCTTCAGGAATTTCAACAGCTGTTTCTGTACAAATCTTCGTAATTAATTCATCAACTAAACGATTTTGTTCATTTTCTTCCTTTTTAGCTTTGATGTCATTTAATACATAAGAAGTTAACTCATCTTTATTATTTACACCTTCAATGTTTAATTCTTTAACAAATTCTTCATTAACTTCAGGTAATTCTTTAATTTTCATTTCATGTAATTTAATTTTGAATTCAACTGGTGCACCAGCTAATGAAGCTTCATGATATTCAGCAGGGAATGTAACGTTGATTGTTTTTTCTTCATTAACTTCCATTCCAACCATTTGATCCTCAAATCCTGGGATGAATTGTCCACTACCAATTTCTAATTCATAATTTTCAGCAGTTCCACCTGGGAATGCAACACCATCTTTGTATCCTGCAAAATCAAATACAGCGATATCTCCATTTTCTAATTTTCCAGTTTCCTTTGGAACGATAACAGAATTCTTTTTACGCATATCATCGATTGCTTTGTTAACTTCTTCATCAGTCACTGCAACATCTTTTGCTTTTGCGCTTACTCCCTTATATTTTCCTAATTTAACTTCAGGATATACAGGAACGATAATTGCAAATTGGAATTCTTCCTCAAAGTTTACATTTGCAAAATCGATATCTAATTCAGGTTGTCCAACTACCATTAAATTATTTTCACTTACAGCTTTAGGATATAATTCATCAGCTAAAGTCATTAAAGCTTCGTTATATAATGATTCAACACCAAATTTTTTCTCATACATTGCACGAGTAATTTGCCCTTTACGGAATCCTTTAATTGAAACTTTATCTTTCTCAACAATAAAAGCTTTATCTAAAGCGTCTTTAAACATTTCTTTTGTAACGTCAAACGTAATTTTTACTTTACTACCTTCTAATTTTTCTACTGCCATTTTATATACCTCCTTAAACGACTATTATAATTATACCAATTATAAAGGTGTTTGTAAATTAAAACTTTACTTTTTTTTACAAAATATTTTTTCGTCATTTTTATATTATTTTTGTTTAACTTTTAGTTATTTCTTTTGTTGTAAAAAAAACATTGATGTGTTAAGATAAAGGTAGCACAAACAATTTTTATTTTTTACATATTAGGAGGATGATTTTATGAACAAAAAACTAGTTGGAGCATGTATTATAGGGCAATCTGGAGGACCAAGCTCAGTAATCAATTCAAGCGTATTAGGAGCAATTAAAACAGCATTAAACGCTAAAGAGATCACTAGAGTTTATGGAGCAAACCATGGAATTGTTGGTGTATTAAATGAGGAATTAATTGATCTTGAATTAGAAGATATCAATGAACTAGATTTATTACGCTTTACACCATCAAGCGCATTAGGATCATGTCGTCATAAGCTTAAAGATCCAAATGTTGATGATAGTGAATATTTGAAGATTTTAGAAACTTTTAAAAAATATGATGTTAGATACTTCTTCTACAATGGTGGAAATGATTCAATGGATACTTGTAATAAGATTTCTAAATTCTGCTTAGAGCACGGATATGAATGTAATGTTATCGGTATTCCAAAGACAATTGACAATGACTTATATGGAACAGATCACTGTCCAGGTTATGCAAGTAGTGCAAAATACATTGCAACTTCTTTAATGGAGATATATTTAGATACAAACGTATATGATTATGGAAATATTACAGTTGTTGAAATTATGGGACGTAATGCTGGATGGCTAGCTGGTGCTTCTTGTCTAGCTCAAATTTCTGGTTTTGGTCCAGATTTAATTTACTTACCTGAGGTACCATTTATTCTTGAAGACTTTGTTGATCAAGTATATGAAGTATATAAAAAGCGTGGTAAAGCATTAATTGCTGTAAGTGAAGGTATCAAAGACTTAGATGGAATTTATGTTTCTGAATATGGTCAACAAGGCAAAGAAAAAGACAACTTTGGACATGTTCAAATGGGTGGTTTAGCAACATACCTTGCTCAAATCATTAAAGTTAAAACTGGAGCTAAGGTTCGTGGAATTGAATTATCACTTCTTCAAAGATGTAGTGCTCATATCGCATCAAAAACTGATTATGATGAAGCATATATGGCTGGTGAGGCTGCCGTTGTTGCTGCAATTAATGGTGAAACAGATAAAATGGTTGGTTTTGAATGTAGCCGTGAAAATGGATATACATGTAAAACAAAACTTGTTCCACTTAGTGAAGTTGCTAATGTTGAGGTTAAAGTACCTGCTGCATGGATTAATGAAGCGCACAATGGTGTAACTCAAGATTTCATCGATTATCTTCTTCCTCTAATTCAAGGTGAAACTGAATTACCAAAAGAAAATGGTCTTCCTCGTTTCGCTAAACTTAAGAAAATTTTAGTTGATAAAAAATAATGGATGAAGAAAAAAACACTCAAATATTTTATGATGATGAAACAGATGAATTAACTAGCCGTAGAAATGCCATTTTAAAAATGGCACATCGACAATTTAGTGGTGAGAAATTATACAATATAATAGTATTTTTGAATCTGTTTTTTGTAGACTCAATTGCCTTAATTGTTTATGCCTTAGGAAGCTTTGAATTATTTATCATCCAAGGATTTATAATTGCCTCCTTTGTATACTCAATTAGAGCTACATTAATGTCTAGAATTTTACCAATTTATTGTCACGTGTATAATGTTTTACAATTTCTTATTTTAACACTTTTAGCACCGATTAATGATAATTTTTACAATATATATTGTTTAGTTATTAGCGTTATTCTGCTTCCAATAACTATCTACTATTATTTCGTTTCTGATAAAACAAAAGAATATATAAACCATACATTATTAATCGTTGAAAAAGAAAACTTTAAAAAATATATGGCAGAAAAAAAAGGGCATGTGCTTTAAGCGCATGTCCTTTATTTCATAATTCTTTCCTTTAATTTATAAAAAATAATTTGATATGCTCTTTTAAAAATTGGATAACTTATAATTGCTAGTACAATAACAATTATTTCAATAAATTCATCAATTTGCTCATTGATACTTAGTGCTTCTCCAACAAAAAGCATATAAATGTAAAATGCTAAGATAAACAATAAATATTTTAAAATTTCTCTTCCTTTAATATTAAATTTATCCGCAATAATTACAAAGCCTAATAGGAAATACCCAATAATGTAAAAATAATAAAAACCACAAAGAATTAATCCAGCTAAGGAAACAACCACATGTGATATTATTAAATCCTTAACATTACATCGCAGGCTAATTATTCCTAAAACTATACATGATAAAAAGTAAGCAAATAAATCAAAGATGTTAATATAAAAGCCAATTATTAAAAATAAAGTTGATAAAGCGCCTAATGATGCCATATATGGAATATTATTTTTCATCTTTTTTATAGCGCCTTACAATCATATTAGAAATTGGATAAACAATCATATAAATCAAAATAGGCAATACCACTCCAGCAACCATATCTAAGAAATAGTGTTGTTTAATAAATACTGTTGAAAGGACAATTCCAAATCCACATATAAAAAACAAAACTCGCATCCATTTTGGAAAATCACAATTTCCAAGTACAGCTAGTATAATAATTACACCCATATAGGCATGAAGCGATGGAAAACAATTAATTGGAATAGGATCAACCTGATAAATAATACTTACTCCCCACGTAAAGATTCCTTTGACCTCAAAATCTGGTCTTACCATTTGAACCTGATAAAGATTAAAGAATATACCACATATTAAAGAACCTAATAAAACCGTTATAACTAAATCAATATACTTCTTTTTATTTGTAAAGCTAACAAACCATAAGGTAACCTGAGGAAGAAAATAATATAAAGCATAAAATGCCACAAATACCGGAATAAAAGGAATATAATCATCAATAAAAATCGATAGATTAGCTCCAGTTGGATGATGATTTCTCGAATAAACATAAACCCATCCTTTAATCATATAGATAAAAATTGTTATTCCTAATTCTATAAGATGCAATCTTAAAATGAGTTTAATAAGGCTATTTTCTTTTATTTTATCGATTTTCATAATATTTTCATTCCAATTCTTTCACCATATTTAACGATGGTTTCCATGTTATTTTTAGTATTAGAAATCAAATCCTCATCAATATTTACTTTTCCATCCTCAATTAACAATATAACAGTTGAACCACCAAATAAAAACATCCCTTTTTCTTCACCTTTAGAAAACTTATATTCTTGATGATGATTGCTGATTTTTCCAACCATTAAAGCACCAACCTCAACTTGCACAATGTCACCAAAGTTTTCGGTATGTAGAATTGTATATTCACGACTATTTCGTTTATAGATATCATAGTGTTCTAAGGCAATTGGATTAACAGTATGTAATACTCCTTTAATAAAAGTATTCTTTTCTTTAGTTCCATTATCAACGTAACAATAACGGTGATAATCGTCTACTGTTAATCTAAATATAAGCATATATCCATTTAAATATTTTTTTGCTAGCTCATCATTATTTAATAAATCATTTACACGATAATATGAATCCTTGATATTATAAATACTATTTTCATTAATTTTATAAACTGTTAATTTAGAATCACAAGGAGAAATCAAAATATTTTGATTCATATCAATTGGACGCTTATCTACTTTTATTTTTCTGGTGAAAAAATCATTATAGCACTTATATTCTTCTTTTTCAAAATCATCCATATTGATGTTATTCTCTTTAATAAACTTTGAAATTTTTTTAGTAGAACGTTTTGAGTTCATATATTTTCCACCCAACTTAGAAACAAATGGAAAAACTAAAAACGATAGAATAAAACGTCCAAAAACATTATTATATAAAAAAGATTGTGATTTTAATAAATCACCATCTTTAATCTCTTTAGTATTGCGGTTAATTATTTTCATAAATACCTCCCACATAGCAAGCATATTAATAATATTAAACCTGTAATACAAAATCCAATAACCATTTTATTTCCAGGCTTTTTGACCTTTATTTTACTTATAAACAAGCATCCCGTTAAAATCATTACAAATGCATATACTAAATAGAAAGAACCAGGAATAAACTTACGTAACAGATAAAAGGCTGGAAAGATTAAAGCACTTGTAGTAATAGGTAATCCTTGGAAACCAACTCTAGGACCATCATTTGCTCTTCTTTCGGCTTCTAAAACATTAAAATAGGCTAATCTTATTAATCCAAATAAAACAAATAAGCAAAAAACGGGAATAAAATACCAATCTGTCATTCCTACAGAATATCCGATAACAGCTGGTAATACTCCAAAGCAAACTAAATCTGATAATGAATCTATTTGAATTCCAAAATTTTCTTCTTTTTCACTTCGATCTTTAGTCCTTGCGACCTTACCATCAAACATATCACAAAATCCTGAAATCAATAAGCATATAACTGCGCCAAACGGATTTCCACTCATAGCAAAACTAATACCTAAAACCCCAGAAATAAGGCTTAAATAAGTTAGCCAAACTGTATAGTTATAAAAACCTATCACTTAAACCGTCTCCTTCTTTATAATTTTTCTACAAATTATCAATCTGATTTGATTAATAATTATTAAAATTCCAGAAATTAATAAACATAAGTAAAATCCAAAGAATCTCGTTAAAATCATGGCAGGCATAATAAATGATAATTCATAGATCTTATTATAAATTACTAATAAAAGTCCTTCTGACATCCCAATTCCTCCAGGGATTGGCAATGAATCAACTGCAATTGAAATAATCACTTGAACACATAATAATGTAATGAAACTATATTCAGTATAACCAAATGCGCGATATATAAAATATGCGACTGAGAAAAATGCAACCCTTTGTATCAAATTGTATCCAAACACTTCAGCAAAGACTAGTGGATTTTTTTTGATAAATTCTCCACCCTTTGCATATTCCTTTATTTTAAATTCAAAATTAGCTTTTGTTCTTTCTAAATCCTTGACTATTTTAAATCGGTGTAAGAGATTAATTATTTTACATCCAAGTTTAAAAATGATATCATGAGCATAAATTCCCGAAAAGCATAAGAAACATAAACCAGAATTTATAACTAAACCAATAAAAAATAATATTGGTAGAATTATTTTTGAACCAAAGATTAAATTTCGTGAAAAAATTAAAGCTATTATTCCTAAGAAAATCAAAACCAATTTATAGGTTGCAGTATTTAATAAAGTAATAATTGTTGATTTTGAAATTGGAATATCATCTTTACTCATATAATAAATTGCTAGAGGTTGTCCTCCTGTTGCACAGGGAGTAATTGAACAAAAATAAAAATCCACAGCTGCATAATTTAAATTATTATAGAAGCCATTTTTACAATCAAGTCTTCTTTGAATTGACTGGGTGCTCAAGGACTGTAAAGATAAAAAGATAATCGGCATAGCCATTGCCATAAGCAAATATTTTTTATCTGCATTTTTGATATATTCGACTAATTCTTCTAAATCATAATCCTTCAAAAGAACTATAAATGTAACAGTAATCAATAAAACCATAAAGAGAATTAAGAAAATGTATCTCTTTTTTACTCTTTTATTTGGAACAATATTCAAATTTTGTTTATGATTATTTTCCATAATTAATCCTCATTTTTCAAACATATCAAGATTATTATATTATATAATATAAAAATTAACAAGTAGATAAGCGTTTTTTTATCTTTTTATAAACATTTTAAAACGATTTCATCGATTAATTTTTAAAAAAACCAAGAAAAAATCTTGGCTTTAATATCTACATTACATATTTCAGAATACTAATTTTTATAATATAATCGAATTTTTAATATCAATTTCATTAGCGGAAACACAAATAGTTGTATCTTCATTTTTAAAAACTAGTTTTAAATCATTAGTGAAATCTAAGTAATCAAAATCAATTATTTTCATTATATATGCACCTTGTTGATTAATCTCAACTTTTTATTGATTAATTAACAAATTCATTTTATAAATTATGAATTAATAAGATTTATAAATCAAAAAAATCGGTGATAGATTTCTCTATCCACCGATTTATTAAAAAGTATTTGATTATTTAGTTTTAATTTGTATCTAATTATCTTAAATAATTTTATTCGTAAAGAACACCAACAAATCCTAGATAATCCTTTGATGTAGCTTCAATTGTAATTGTACCTGCACCAGTAATTTTGTATTCAACGATATCACCAGCACCATTTGCAACAGTTTCAGCACTTCCAGTAACAGCTACACCATCAAGTTTAACAACTTGAACTTTTGAATAGTATCCAACTAAAACTTTACAAGCTCCACTAACTTTGAATTCAATTACAGCAGACTTATCGCTTCTGAATTCTAACCAGTTTGTTGTACTAGTACCATTGTTCTTGCAGTTAGTTAATTTAAATACATCAACATATACTGATTTATCAGTAGCATCGATAGCTTGACTAGGAGTAATAATGTTTGTAATACCTGTATTTGATGCTGTATATGATGCTCCCTTGAATGTAATACCAGTTGATGTTGTAATTATTGGATCAGCAACTTCACATTTTGCATAAAGGATTGGGTTGTTTTCTGAAGAAGTATCTCCACGCATAATATCCCATGTTCCAGCACTTGTGATTTGATATACATAAGTAATTTGTTTTCCATCTCCAGATGTAGTGCTTGATAAAAGTGTTGCAGAAACACCATTACATGTTACAGATGGAGTCGCGAAAATCTTACCAGCATCACAAGTAATAATAGTTAATCTAACAGGTTTAGTAACTGAAATAGATAATTTACCAGCACTATTTAATTTAAGTCCATTAGTTGTAGTAATTTCTGTACCTGCATAATTTGTAAATGTATATGAAGTACCTAAAGATTTGTATGCTGAAGTGTTAACAGAGTAGTAATTTAATCCTTCTGCGCCATCTTCTGCATCATTAATATCAGAATTTGTTGTATACCATTCAGCAACTGTCCATTTTGCTTCAATTGGGTTGCATTCAATTGTTTGAGTGAATCCAGAACCATCGCAAGCTGTTGCAGTGAATGTTACTGTACCAGCAGCTTTGTATGTTACACGACCAGAATACTTATCAATATCTGCAATTGTTGTATCAGATGAAGACCAAACAACTGATTTATTTGTTGCACCCTTATTAACTGAAGCAGTCAATGTAAGACCAACACCTACTAAATCATTTGATGTACTCTTAGTAATATCAATACTTGAAACAGGTGTAGCTTCAGCAATTGTTGGATCAGGAGTTACAACAATCTTAGTAAGATATGTCGTAGCTGCTGCTGTAATAACAACCTCTTTAGCATTAGCATCATATACAATGTAATCTTGTTCAATTATTGTACTAGTTGATGAATTGTTAAAGAACATAACTGCATAGCCTTGTGTATCTGCCTTTATTTCAATTGTACCAGCATAGTAACCATAAACCTCTACGAAGCTCTTTCCTTCAACAGGAATTGTAATTGTAGCACCATTTGATCCTCTATAATGTGATTTACCAGTCTCATGGGCAAATCCATTACAAATTGCTGACCAATCTGTATTACCATCAAATGTATAAATTGTTGAAACAGTTTCTACTTCACCAGCAAGAACAACTGAAGAATTATCAGTATCTACTGTAAAACCATATTCAGTAATTACTGCATCAATATCCCAGAAGTTAGCTGCATCTTTTTCATATCTTAGTTTTCCAGTATTGTAAATTCTGTTTAAAATAGCTCTTCTTCCATTGAATTCTTTTGATGTAACTGCATCATCAATAATATAATCTTTACCAGATATTCCTAAAGATGTTGCAGATGCAGTATCCATCTTCCATCCAATGATTGTTTGTTCATAATCTGTTGCGATCATTGATCCATACCAAGGAGCATTTGCTGATTTACTATCGCTATTTGGTGCAATCTCAACATCGCTTATTTGAGAATTGATATATGCAACTTGGTTATAGTATCCAGATGACCATGGAGAACGAGCCAAATATGTATTTTGACCATTTGCTTTAGCAGCATCAGATTCTTTTATAGTTGAATTGAAGAATACTAATCCCTTACCAACCTTAGAAGAAACAGCCATTCTTGGTGCAGCTACATATGAATTATGTGTTTTAGCATTATCATCCCATACTGAAACAATTTCGCAATTTTCATATAAAGCTACAGAACCAGCAGCTTCCATCCAAATAAAGTCTGTATCACCTTCAACATAGCATCCATAGAACCATGCCTTACCAGCTGTTCTTAATGTATCTTGATGTGAAATAAATGAACAGTTGTAAGCAACTGTATTACCCTTTGTATCAGTAGCTAGTACTTCGGCTTGAACATCTTTAGTAGTCTCTGTACGAGAATAATCACTTACTAAAGAAACATTTTCAAGAATAATATTACCAGTACCTTGGATTTCAATTAATTCACGTCCTCTCATAGATGACATGTTATTTCCACGACCCTTTATTATAACGTCTGCACCATATTTAGTTGTTGTATTACCAATAATATGGATTGATGCAGTACCATTATAAGAAAGTCCATTTTCATTATAAGTACCCTTCTCTAATGTAATTGTATATGTGCTTGTATCACCAGATGTTGGGATAGCCGCAAGCGCTGCTGTAATAGTATCATACTTAACACCATTCATATCAATACCTTTTTGTTCAGCAGGTTTTGTTGTTGTAGTTGGCGCTTTTGTAGTTGTAGTTGGCGCTTTTGTAGTTGTAGTTGGCGCTTTAGTTGTAACTGTTGTTGGCGCTTTTGTAGTTACTGTTGTTGGCGCTTTAGTTGTTACAGTAGTTGGCGCTTTAGTTGTTACTGTTGTTGGCGCTTTTGTTGTTACAGTAGTTGGCGCTTTTGTTGTAACTGTTGTTGGCTCTTTTGTTGTAGTTTTAGTAGTTTTTTTGTCATTACCACAAGCTGCAGCAGAACATGCTAAAAGTACAATTGCAAGTCCACATAAAACTTTTTTCATTTTTTCCTCTCCTTTTTTAATTTTATTTTGGCGTATAAAACGCTTACAAAAATATAATACCATTTATTTATTATGTTTCAATATCTGTAAAAAAAGCGTAAACTATTTTTACAAAAACTTTACATTTATTTTTTGAATTTATTTTACATTTTTTTTACATTTAAAAGTAAAAAAGAAAGCTTAAATTAAGAATAATTAAGCTCTCGTTTTGTTTCTATTTTTGTTTTAAAGCAGCTTGAGCTGCGGCTAATCTAGCAATAGGCACCCTAAATGGTGAACATGAAACATAAGTTAATCCAATATTATGACAGAACTCAATACTTGATGGATCTCCTCCATGCTCTCCACAAATTCCTAATTTTAACCCAGGTTTAACCGTTCTTCCTTTTGATGCAGCTAATTTAATTAATTCACCAACACCATTTTGATCTAATTTTGCGAACGGATCAGATTCATAAATCTTCGCATTATAGTAATCTTTTAAGAATTTTGATGAATCATCTCTTGAAAGACCAAATGTCATTTGTGTTAGGTCATTTGTACCAAAGCTGAAGAAATCGGCTTCAGAAGCAATCTCATTAGCTAAAATAGCTGCTCTTGGAATTTCAATCATTGTTCCTAAATGATATTTAATTGAAGTGTTATACTTTTCAACTACCTTCATAATAGATTCAACTACAACATTTTTAACGAATTTTAATTCCTTAACATCACCAACTAATGGGATCATAATCTCCGGAATAATATTAAATCCTTTTTCTTTTTTAACCTCAATAGCGGCTTCAATAATGGCTTCTGCTTGCATTTGTGCAATTTCTGGGAAGGTAACAGCCAAACGACAACCACGGTGTCCCATCATAGGGTTAAATTCTTTTAATGAATTGCATACTTCCATAACTTGTTCCTTTGTTTTTTTCATGGCTTTTGCTAATTCAATAATATCTTCCTCTTCCGTTGGAAGAAATTCATGTAAAGGTGGGTCAATTAATCTAATTGTGACACTTCTATTTTCCATAACTGTAAATAAGGCTTTATAGTCTTCCTTTTGGAATTTCTTTAATTGTTTTAAAGCTTCTAATCGTGATGGAAGGTCAGTTGATAAAATCATTCTTCTAATTACTGGAATACGATCCTCTTGGAAGAACATATGCTCACTGCGGCATAATCCAATACCTTCAGCACCAAATTTGACAGCATCCATCGCATTTTTTGGAGTGTCAGCATTAGTAAAGATTTTTAATCTTCGAACCTCATCAGCCCAGTTCATAATTCTTTCAAAGTTTCCAGTGATTGATGCTTCTTTTGTTAAAACATCTCCTAAATAAACTTTTCCAGTTGAACCATCTAATGAAATATAATCTCCTTCTTTAACAAGGCATCCACCTAATGTAAATTCTTTTTTCTCCTCATCAATTGAAATATCTGAGCATCCACTTACACAAGCAGTCCCCATACCCCTAGCAACTACCGCTGCATGAGAAGTCATACCACCACGTGCTGTTAAAGTTCCTAAAGCGACATGCATACCTTCAATATCCTCAGGTGATGTCTCTAATCTAACTAATATTACTCTTTCCTTACGGTCATAAGCATCCTTAGCATCAGCAGCCGTAAAATATACACGACCAGCTGCCGCCCCTGGTGAAGCAGGTAATCCTAAACCGATTTGTTTAGCTTCTTTTAAAGAATCAACATCAAAGCATGGATGTAATAATTGATCCAAGCTCTTGCAATCAATTCTTAATAATGCTTCTTCTTTAGTGATTAATCCTTGATCAACCATATCACAAGCAACTTGTAAAGCCGCATGAGCAGTTCTTTTTCCATTTCTTGTTTGAAGGAAATAAAGTTTACCCTCTTCAATTGTAAATTCCATATCCTGCATATCACGATAGTGATTTTCTAGTTTACTAGCAATGCTCATAAATTCTTGATAGCATTCTGGTAAATCCTGTTCAAGCTTTGTGATAGGTTGTGGTGTTCTAATTCCCGCAACGACATCCTCACCTTGAGCATTAATTAAGTATTCACCATAAATTTTGTTTTCTCCAGTTGAAGGATTACGAGTAAAAGCCACACCTGTACCACTCTTATCGCCCATATTTCCAAATACCATAGCTTGAATATTTACAGCAGTTCCCCAACTTGATGGAATATCATTCATACGACGATAATAAATTGCACGTGGATTGTCCCATGATCTAAACACGGCAGTAACTGCCTCAATCAATTGAACTTTAATATCTTGAGGGAATTCTTGATTCATCTCTTTTTGATATAATTTTTTAAATTCTTTAGTAACCTTAACTAAATCATCCTCGGTTAATTCATTATCAAATTTGACATTCTTTTCTTTTTTAATTTTATCTAAAACTCTTTCAAATTTAGACTTTGGAATTTCCATTACAACATCACTAAACATTTGAATGAAACGACGATATGAATCATATGCAAAACGTTTATTATTTGTCTTTTTAGCAAAACCTTCTACTGTAAGATCATTCAATCCTAGATTTAGGATGGTATCCATCATTCCTGGCATACTAGCTCTAGCTCCACTACGAACAGATACCAATAAAGGATTTGTTGGATCGCCAAATTTTTTGTTTTGTTTTTCTTCTAATTTTTTTAGGTATTCAAAAATTTGGTTTTTAATTTCTTCACTGACAACCTTATTTTTTTCATAATAATCATTACAAGCCTCAGTTGTAATTGTAAAACCATAAGGAATAGGTAAGCCTAGATTGGTCATCTCAGCTAGGTTAGCTCCTTTTCCACCTAGAAGATCACGCATATTTGCGTTTCCCTCTTCAAATAAATAAATCCATTTTTTCATTTTAACAACTCCTTAATATATGCATTAAAACGTTCAGATAATCTAATTTTATTACCTTTAATCAATAAATGTCAATAACTAATCTAATAAATTCAAGGTAATACTGTATTCAGAATCTAAAGCATTACTCTTATCAGCCTTTTGCATATACTTATTAACATTATTTGCGGATTTTTTAGGTTGTTCAAGAGTTCCAGCACCACTTACGCATCCATTAGGGCATGCCATACCTTCTAATAAATAACCATCATATTTTCCTGCTTTAGCTAATTGTAGCATCTTACGGCACTCATGTAATCCCATTGCACATGCAACCTTGACTTCTCTATCTGGTGCAATACGTTTAACCGCATCAACAACTGCTTTTGCAACTCCACCGCCAACAGCAAATCCACGTCCAGCAGCCGTTGTATTATCCTCTAAGCGATCTACTTCTAGATTATTTAAATCAATATTCTTGGCCTCAAACATACCCATTAGCTCTTCAAAAGTTAAAACAAAATCAACATCACTTCTGATTGATTTACGACTTGCTTCTAGTTTTTTAGCTGAGCATGGTCCAACAAAGACAATTTTACAATTTTTATGCTCCTTCTTTTGAAGTCTGGCAGTTAAAACCATTGGCGTTAAAGCCATTGAAATGTTTTGTTTAAATTCTGGATATAATTTTTTAGCCATTACACTCCATGATGGGCAACAGCTTGTAGCCATAAATTTTAAGTTTTCTGGAACATTTTTTAAGAAGTCATGAGCCTCTTCAATTGTACATAAATCCGCTCCAATTGCAACCTCAACAACACTATCAAAGCCTAACTGCTTCATAGCAGATTGAATTTTATCTGGTGTAACATTTGGCCCAAATTGACCAACATAGGCTGGCGCCATAATTGCAATTACACGATCTCCTTGTTTGATTGAATGAATTAATTGGAAAATCTGTGATTTGTCCGCAATTGCTCCAAATGGACAGTTTACAATACACATTCCACATGAAACGCATTTATCATAGTCAATCATTGCTCTTCCGGCTTCATCAGATTTAATGGCATCCATACCACACGCTTTTTCACATGGTCTTTCTCTTTTGATGATGGCTCCATATGGACATGCTTCCTTACATTTACCACATTTAATACATTTTTCTTGATCAATAAAACTCTTCCCATTAACAATACTTATAGCATTCTTTGGACAAACATTGATACAAGGATGAGCTAAACACGTCTCACAAGCACTTGTTACAAAATAAGAATTTGATGGGCATGAATGACATGCAAATTTAATGATATTTACAAGTGGTTCATCATAATATTTTTGCGCAATTGCGCTTTCAACAATTCCGTCAGAAATTGGGGCGTGCTCACTAATTGGTCTTAATGGTAGGCCAATTGCTAAACGTAATCTTTCCCCAATAATTGCTCTTTCAAGGAAAATACTTTCACGATATGTTGCTAATTCTCCTGGCAAAATTTTATAAGGTAAGAATTCAATTCTAGAATAATCTCCACCTTCATATGCTAATTTAGCAACCTCCGCAAAAACTCTTCTACGAATATTTATAACTGATGTATATGTTTCTTTCATTTTATATTCCTCCTATAAATGTGTTCTCTTGACCAATGGTTTATATCCATTGACCTCCAAGGCTTTAACTATTTCCGCTTTATGATCTAGGCCAAACGCTTCGATGGTAATGCGCAATTCAACTTGTGCAAGACGATTAACATTGACAAATTGATTATGATCTAGCTTAATTACATTACCTTTTGCTCGAGCAATAACTCCTGCAATTTTTTCTAATTCTCCCGGTTTATCAGGTAATAGGCAAGAAACACTAAAAATTCTTCCTCTTTGAATTAATCCATTTTGAACCATTGAAGACATCGTAATTACATCCATATTTCCACCACTTAAAATAGAAACAATTTTTTTATTCTTGCAATCTAAATGTCTTAAAGCAGCAACGGTTAGTAATCCTGAGTTCTCAACAATCATTTTATGATTTTCAATCATATCTAAGAAGCATAAAATTAATTCTTCATCAGATACGGTAATAATCTCATCAACATTATCACGGATAATTGGAAAAACCAAGTCACCAGGTGTTTTTACAGCTGTTCCATCCGCAATCGTGTTAACACTTTCTAGCGTTACAACCTTGTTTTGTCTAATTGATTCCTGCATACAATTAGCACCAATTGGTTCAACACCAATTACTTTTATATTTTTATTTATTAGTTTGGCAAACATTGATACACCTGCACAAAGTCCACCACCACCAATTGGACATAAAATATAATCTACATCCTTTAATTCTTCAATTATCTCAACAGCCACCGATGCTTGTCCACATGCAACATCCAAATCATTAAATGGATGAATAAATGTGTATCCTTCCTTTAGAGCTAATTGACATGCATATTGATACGCCTCATCATAGACATCACCATGTAAGATTACGGTTGCACCATAACTTCTAGTGCGGTTGATCTTAATCAATGGTGTACCTGTTGGCATAACAATTATCGCTTTAGCATTAAAAACCTTAGCCGCATAAGCCACACCCTGAGCATGATTCCCCGCAGATGCCGTAATCAATCCTTTATCGCGCTTTTCTTTGCTTAATGTGCTTATTTTATAATAGGCACCTCTTAATTTATAAGCACCTGTAAATTGCATGTTTTCTGGTTTAAAATAAACTTTATTTCCAGTTTCGTTGCTAAAAAATTCACTATAAACAAGTTTTGTTTCATTGGAAACCTGCTTAATAATTTTTGAGGCTTCCATAAACTTTTCTAATGAAATCATAAAGTTCCTCCTTACATAAGAAAAAAGGCAAAAAGCCTTTATTCATATACTTCTAAGAATCCAATAAATGTTTCTTTATCTACTAAATCTAGCATTCCATCCGTTGGATCGTAATACTTTCCAGCAAAATGAATTAAGAAATGATTCTTCTTATTTTTCTTTTTATAAATGATGCAAAGCTTAGGTAATTGAACAATTTGATAAATAATTTTCCCAGCATGCTCAATCTTATAATAATCTAGAACATCCATAATATCTTGAATAGTAACCTGATGCTTATCAACGCGCATAACTCTTAGCACTTCATTAAAAGGAATTCCGGTAAGCATTGCGATACAAGCCACTCCTGAATAACCCTTTGAAGGCTCCTTAATTAGCTCGAAATTTGCCTTTATATCATGCTTTGTTGTATCAATTCCATCTTCTTCTTTTTGACCAACTGCTTCAATAATCTCAAAACTAACCAAAACCTCTTTTGGATAATATTTATTTGCGACTGAAGCAATCAGTGGAATAAGATATATTCCTTGTCCCTTTGGAATTAATTGAGTTTCAAATGCTTCTTCAGATTCAACATTTACACTTACTTTAAGCATTCCTTGTTTCTTACATACTGTCCAAACATTAAATGGTATCTCAACATATGCCATACGACCACTTGCTGAAATCACTTCTCTAAATGTATATTTCATAAGATATCACCAATCCTAGCACTAATTATAACATATAATTTATAAAATTAAATTATAATATTGTAAATTTTTTTATATTTTTTAATTATATAACAACGATACGATTCTTGCCTTGTTCTTTTGCATCATATAAAGCATTATCAGCTATATTAATAATACCTTCAACATATCGTTTATTTTTATTACATCTTGCTAAGCCACAGCTAAATGTGCAATAGAATCCAAAATTAACTTCCCTAAAACTTCTTAAAATATTATCCACTATCTCATAACAATCTTCTGTTTCCATATCGATAAATAATAAAGCAAATTCTTCTCCACCATATCTTGCAGCTGTTATATTTGGATTGATGTTAATTCTAATAATTTCAGCCAATTTCTTTAATACATCGTCACCAATTGTGTGGCCGTAGGTATCATTAATCGATTTAAAATCATCAAGATCTAAAATTGCAAAATGAATTTTACTATTAGATTCAACGGCTTCTTTAATGCTTTCTCTAATGCTTCCATTATTGTAAAGTCCTGTTAAAGAATCCAATTTCAATCTTTCAACCAATTCATTTTGTTTGATTAAAATATCAGATATTTCAACATTCTTTGCTTTTTGATAATAGATAATATAATTAATTGTTAAGAAGATTCCAACAAAAATAGTAACTGAAATCAAGTAATCTACAGATAAATCAATTAAATCTAAATCAAAATTAAAATATTCATAAAAAAATAAGCTTACGATACAAATAAAAGAGATAATAAAAAAATCTAAGATAATTCTTTTACTTGCAAAGACTGAAGAAAGAATCAAAGGAATTAATAAAACAAAGATAACCTGTGAAAAATAATTATGAACAATAATTGTCATAATCGATGGAATCATTATGGCTAATACACTTAAATAATTCTTTTTTCTTTCAGGGATTGATTTATTTAAAAAACTTTTTATCACGAAAATTGATATAAAGTTAACAAACAAAGGTAAGATCATTCTAACACATATATATAAGCTTATATTTCCAAGATCACTTTTTAATAAATAAATAACAAAATATAATACTTCAATTGAAAAAAGGTTAATAGAAAAAATAATGGCTAAATTAGTAATGTTATTACGATGTTTTGATAATATATTATCGTTTTTGTTCATAATAATTCTCCTTTGTTATTGATTTTAACAATAAAAAGTGATAAAATCACATAGAAGTTCATCCCCAAGTGGTGAAATTGGTAGACGCACGGGACTCAAAATCCCGCGGCAGCGATGCCGTGCCGGTTCGACTCCGGCCTTGGGGACCATATGAAATATTGGTCTTGATACTAAAGTATCAGGACTTTTTTTCTTTTTACACACCCATTATACACTTTTTTTAAAAAAATGTAAAATAAATGAAAAAAATGTTTGTAAATATTAAAAAACTGACATATAAATGTCAGTTTAACCTTATTTGAACATACTCTTAAATTTTTCCCAAGGTGATTGTTTAGCCTTCTTTTCAACCTTGCCTAATTCTTCAAGTAATTTCTTTTCATCATTTGTTAGATTAGTAGGTGTTACAACCTTTGCAATAACAATTTGGTCACCTTTTCTTCCACTTCTAACATTAGAAACACCCTTTTCCTTCAAACGGAATTTCGAACCACTCTGTGTTCCTTGTGGAATCTTTAATTTGACGTCACCATATGGAGTTGGAACCTCAATTGTATCTCCTAACGCTGCTTGTGTAAAGCTAATAGGAATTTCAAGACTAATAGTATCGCCATCACGAACAAATAAGTTATGAGGTTTTACCTTAAATCTAATATACAAATCACCATTTGGTCCACCATTACTTCCAGCATCACCATAACCTTCTAAGCACATTTGAAGACCAGTATCTACTCCAGCAGGAACATTTACATCAATGTCCTTATTGCGTTTGTTCTTACCTTTTCCATTACACTTTTCACATTTACGAGTAATTTCTTGACCACGTCCTCCACATTTTGGACATACAGATTGAGTTCTTGTAATACCTATAAATGTACGTTGCTCGATTGTTACATATCCACTTCCCTGACATCTTTCACAGGTGTGAATATCATTTTTAGAAAATGCTCCAGTTCCACCACATTGGCTACATTCCTCATTGATTGTAACATTAATTTTCTTTTTACATCCAAAGATAGCTTCTTCAAAATCTAGTGTCATGATTCTTTCTAAATCATCACCCTTAACCGCTCTATTAGAACGTGATTGACGTCTAGCTCCACCACCAAAGAATGAACTAAAGATATCTTCAAATCCACCAAAACCGCCTTCAAATCCACCGAAGCCTTGATTCATATTTTCTGCATTATGTCCAAATTGATCATATTGTTTTCTTTTTGTTTCGTCACTTAAGCAATCATATGCAGCTTGAACCTCTTTAAATTTTTCCTCAGCATTTTCTTCCTTAGAAATATCAGGATGATATTTTTTAGCTAAAGTACGGTAAGCTTTTTTTATTTCTTCAGCTGTAGCTGTTTTAGGGACACCTAATACCTCATAATAATCTCTTTTTTCAGCCATTTAAATCACCTCTACAATAGAGGGTAGTCGAAACTACCCTTAATTTACATCCTCAAAATCAGCATCAATGATATCATCTTTATTTTTATTATCACTTGTATCATCAGTTTGAGCTTGTTGAGCTTGTTGTGCTTGTTGGTATGCTTTTGTTGCAACACCTTGAGCTTTTTGTTCTAAGTTTTCCTTCTTAGCTTTAATTAATTCAACATCGTCTTTGCTTAATGCATCTTCTAATTCTTTAATTGCTTCTTGAACTTCTGTCTTTTCTTGTTCAGTTGCATTATCCTTTAAATCATCTAAAGCTTTATTAGCTGCAAAGATTAAGTTATTTGCATCATTTACTAAATCAGCTTTTTCTTTACGTTTCTTATCTGCTTCAGCATTTTCTTCGGCTTCTTTTACCATCTTATCGATTTCAGCATCAGATAATCCTGAACCACCAGTAATTGTAATAGTTTGTAATTTACCAGTACCTAAATCCTTAGCACTAACATTTACAATACCATTAGCATCGATGTCAAATTTAACTTCGATTTGTGGTACTCCACGTGGTGCTGGTGGAATATCTCCTAATTGGAATCTTCCTAATGTTTTATTATCGCTTGCCATTGATCTTTCACCTTGTAAAACATGGATATCTACAGCAGGTTGGTTATCAGCAGCAGTTGAGAATACTTGTGATTTAGATGTTGGAATTGTAGTATTTCTTTCAATTAATTTAGTAAATACTCCACCTAAAGTCTCAATTCCTAATGAAAGTGGTGTAACGTCTAATAATAATACATCTTTAACATCTCCAGTTAAAACTCCACCTTGAATTGCAGCACCCATTGCTACTACTTCATCAGGGTT